>JBEKMC010000042.1:0-26203 GCA_050008715.1 Acidimicrobiales bacterium
GCGACGAGGGGCGGGTTCGGCTTGCCGGCGACGACGGGCTCGATGCCGCCCGCTCGGGCGACGGCGGCCACGAAGGCGCCGGCGCCCGGCAGCACGCCGGAGCCTGTCGGGAAGGTGGCGTCGTCGTTGCTCGCGATGAGGCGGGCTCCACCTCGCACGGCCGTCGTGGCAGCCGCCAGTCGGGCGAAGTCGAACTTCAGGTCGAATCCGACCACGACGGCATCTACCTTCATGTCCCGTTCGACGGAGCCTGGCTCGACCGCCTCTACGCCTCGCTGCGCCAGCGCCTCCAGAACGCCCGGGCCACCGAGTACGAGGGCTCGCTCGCCGGGCTCGAGGAGCGTGGCGGCAGCGCCGGCCGAGGTGACGAGGTCTTCGTCGGCTGTCGGCATCCCGAGCCGGGAGAGCTTGGCGAGATGGTCCGCACGTCTCGGGTACGAGTTGTTCGTGACGAAGACGACGCGGTCCCCGCCTTCGCGCAAGCGGCGCACAGCTTCGGGAGCGCCCGGGATCGGGTCGTCGGCCAGCCAGATCACACCGTCACAGTCGAGGACCCAGTTCATCGCCAGATGCTGGCACGCGCCGACCGGGAAGTGGGGCCAGATGTGCTACTCATGGTCGAGTGGCACGACTTGAGGCGTTTCGGGGCACGACCTACAACCCGGACCTGGTGGCGGCAGAGGACGTCGTCGCGCCGCCGTACGACGTCGTGAGCCCGTCGGACCGAGCGGCGCTGGCGGCTCGGAGCCCCTTCAACGCCATCGAGGTCGAGCTTCCCCGCGCCCGCCCAGAGGACGGACTCGACCCCTACGAGAATGCCGCTGCCCTGTTCGCCGCCTGGCACAGGGAGAAGATCGTGGTGGTGGAGGAGGCGGCGGGTTTCTACGTGTACCGAATGACGTTCGCCGGAGAGGACGGGTCCACCCGCTCGACCACCGGGGTGTTCGGAGCACTCGCACTCGACCCGGAGCACCACGGCGACGTCCTGCCACACGAGCAGACGACACCGAAGGACAAGCACGATCGTCTCTCACTGCTGCGGGCGGCGCGCACGAACTTCTCGCCGATCTGGGGGCTCGCCGTCGGCAGCGGGTTGTCGGCCGCCTGTGAGGCGGCCATCGCCACGGCGGGAGCGTCCTGGGCGGCCACGGATCCCGACGGAGTCGTCCACGAGCGCTGGACCGTGACCGACGCGGCAGCGACGCGTGCCATCTCGGAGGCGGTGGCGACGGGCCCTGTGTTGGTGGCAGATGGCCATCATCGCTACGACACCGCCTGCACGTACCTGGCCGAACAGCCCGGAGCCGCAGGGGCCGGCAGCGTTCTCGCCCTCGTGGTCGAGCTCGTGGAGGACCAGCTGGCGGTGCACGGCATCCACCGTCTCCTGACGGGCGTCGACGCGGCTTCGCTGCCGGCGCGACTGCGTCCCTACCTCGAGGTCGAGCCCGGGCCGGACGATCCGATCGAACTGCGCGAGGCCATGGGAGCCACGGGCGCTCTCGGGCTCATGACGGCGGAGGGATCGTGGCTGATGCGGCCTCGTCGGGAGTTACTCGAACGCGCTGACGACGAGATCGACTCGAGCCGGATCGCCTTCGTGTTGCACGAGCTCGGCATCGACGGCGTGACCTATCAGCACGGGGCCGCATTGGCTCGCGAGGCCGTCGACTCCGGCGCGGCCGACGCTGCCGTCCTCCTGCGCCCGGTGTCGGTGGATCAGATCGCCCGGACCGCCCACGGCGGACGCCTCATGCCACCGAAGTCGACCTTCTTCACGCCGAAGCCACGAACCGGCATGGTCTTCCGAGAGCTCGACCCCGCCTGACGCGACGGGGCCAGGAACGCTCTACTCGACGGTCCAGGTAGTCCCGGAGGCGAGCAGGCTGGCAAGATCGCCGGGCCCGCGACGCGACTGCGCCTCGAGCAGCTGCGCATCGACGAGGGATCCGTAGTCGGGCCGCTGCACGGCGCGGAAGACGCCGACCGGTGTCGGCTCGTACGGGCCCCGCGACAGGCGCGAGAGTGCAAAGGCGAGCCCTGGGTCCTCGCGCCCCTCGTCATGGACGAGGAGGGCGTCCTCTCCCACGTCAGCCACCTCGACGAGGCGCAGGCTGCCCTGTGCTCCCATGACGACACCCTTGTGACCGTCGGCCCCGAAACGGATCGGCTCGCCGTGCCGCAGGTCGATGAGCATCTCCTCGCGCTGAGCTTTCGCGGTCACCTGCTCGAAGGCCCCGTCGTTGAAGACGTTGCAGTTCTGGTACACCTCCACGAAGGCGGCGCCCTTGTGGTCGTGGGCGCGCCGGAAGACTTCCATCATGTGCTTGCGGTCCATGTCGTGGGTGCGGGCGACGAACGTCGCTTCGGCCCCGATGGCAAGGCTGATGGGGTTGAAGGGCGTGTCGAGCGACCCGAACGGTGTCGACTTCGTCACTTTGCCGACTTCGGACGTGGGCGAGTACTGGCCCTTCGTGAGCCCGTAGATCTGGTTGTTGAACAGCAGGATCGTGAGGTTCACGTTCCTGCGAAGGCAGTGCATGAGGTGGTTGCCGCCGATCGAGAGGGCGTCACCGTCGCCGGTGACGACCCAGACGTCGAGATCCGGGCGGCTGACGGCAAGGCCCGTGGCCACTGCGGGCGCTCGTCCATGGATCGAGTGCATGCCGTAGGTGTTCATGTAGTACGGGAAACGGGCGGCGCAGCCGATGCCGGATATGAACACCGTGTTCTCTCGGCGCACGCCCAGCTCGGGGAGCAAGAACTGCATGGCGGCAAGGATTGAATAGTCACCGCACCCAGGGCACCAGCGCACGTCCTGATCGCTCATCCAGTCCTTGCGCGTGGTCACGGGAACTGCCACATCGGTCATCGGCCAGCAGCTCCTTCGTCCACGGCAACCTCGGCATCCACGGCAACTTCGGCGCCCCCGGCAACTTCGGCGCCCCCGGCAACTTCGGCGAGCAGGTCCTCGATGGCGCCTTGCACGTGGGCGACGTGGAACGGGCTTCCCTGCATGTTCGACAAGGACCGTGCGTCGACGAGGAAGTCGGAGCGAACGAGGCGTGCGAGGTGGCCGAGGTTGCCCTCGGGGATGAGCACCCGGTCGTACCGTCTCACGATGTCGCCGAGGTTCGGCGGGAACGGGTTGAGATGGACGAGGTGCGCCTGGGCGACGGAACCTCCGGCCTTGCGGACCCGCCGCACGCCGGCGAGCGCCGCCGCGTAGGTCGAGCCCCAGGACAGCACGAGCACCTTGGCGTCGCCGGTGGGGTCGTCGCATACGACGAGGGGGATGTCCTTGGCGATGCCGGCGATCTTGGCGGCGCGGATGTGAACCATCTTTTCGTGGTTCACCGGGTCGTAGGAGACGTTGCCGGTGCCGTCCTCCTTCTCGAGGCCGCCGATGCGGTGCTCGAGGCCGGGGGTACCGGGTATCGCCCACGGGCGGGCAAGCGTCTCGGGATCGCGCAGGTACGGCCAGTAGGCCGGCGGACCTCCCTCCGGGCTGCCATCGCCGCCGGCGTTCGGCTCGGAGGCGAACGAGGTGGCGATGTCCGGCAGATCCTCCAGGGCGGGCAACTTCCATGGCTCCGAGCCGTTGGCGAGGTAGCCGTCGGAGAGCAGGTACACGGGCGTCCGGTACTTGAGGGCGATGCGAACCGCCTCGATTGCGGCGTCGAAGCAGTGCGACGGCGTCATGGCGGCGACGATCGGCACGGGTGCCTCGCCGTGGCGCCCGAACATGGCGTGCAGCAGGTCCGACTGCTCGGTCTTCGTCGGCAGCCCCGTCGATGGCCCGCCGCGCTGGATGTCGACGATCAGGAGGGGAAGCTCGAGGGACACGGCCAGCCCGACGGTCTCCGACTTGAGGTCGATGCCGGGCCCGCTCGTCGTCGTGACGCCGAGAGCACCACCGAACGCCGCCCCGAGCGCGGCGCCAACGCCGGCGATCTCGTCCTCCGCCTGCAAGGTCCGCACTCCGAAATTCTTGTGCTTGGAGAGCTCGTGCAAGATGTCGGACGCCGGTGTGATCGGGTACGAACCGAGGAACAAGGGCACCCCGCCGAGCTGGGAGGCCGCCAAGAGACCCCATGCCAGTGCCGTGTTACCCGTGATGTTCGTATACGTACCGGGCTCATGGGTCGCCGCATGGATCTCGTACGCCGACTCGAAGAGCTCGGCCGTCTCGCCGAAGTGGTAGCCGGCCCGAAACGCCAGCGTGTTCGCCTCGACGACGACGGCGCTTCCGCCGTAGCGCTGTGCGATCCACGCCACGGTCGTCTCCGTCGGGCGTTGGTACATCCATGCCACGAGTCCGAGGGCGAAGAAGTTCTTGCTCCGCTCGGCGTCGCGAGGCTTGGCGCCCGTCGGCTTGCACGCCTCGAGCGTCAAGGTCGTCATGGGTACCTCGTAGACACGGAAACCCGACAGCGTCTCGTCTTCCAACGGGTTCGTCGCGTAGCCGGCCTTCTCGAGCGCCCGCTCCTCGAAGGCGTCCGAGTTGACGATGACGCTGCCTCCGATGGGCACGTCGGCGATGTTGGCTCGCAGCGCCGCCGGGTTCATTGCCACGAGCACATTCGGCGCGTCGCCTGGCGTGAGGATGTCGTGGTCGGATATGTGGACCTGGAACGCGGAGACGCCCGCAAGCGTGCCGGCCGGGGCACGGATCTCGGCCGGGAAGTTCGGCAGCGTCGAGAGGTCGTTGCCGAAGATGGCGCTTTCGTTCGTGAATCGGTCTCCGGTGACCTGCATGCCGTCGCCCGAGTCGCCTGCAAAGCGGATCACGATCTGATCGATTGATTCGACCGGTCGCGTCGGCTTGGCTGTGTCCGTGCTGGCTGTCACGCCATCTCCATCCGTTGCCGTACGTGCTGCCGGTAGTGTACCGATGCCCTCGCACGCGGCGGTGTTTTGGCTGGCAAGTCGCTGTTTCGGCCGGCGGAGAACGAGAAACCGCACCCGCTCCCGAACTAGCGTGGCGTCGTGAACACTTCCCGGGAGCTGTTCGAGACGAGTGACCCTGCCGGCGCCGTCGCCAACGGCGGCACGATCGAGTACACCGTCCTCGACGTCTTCGCCACGAACCCGCTCGAGGGCAACCAGTTGGCCGTCTTCGGCGACGGGCGGGGGCTGTCGGGCGAGGAGATGCAACGCGTCGCCCGCGAGCTGAATCTCTCCGAGACGGTCTTCCTGCTGCCGGCAGATGCCGACGGCGACGCCCGCGTCCGGATCTTCACTCCTTCGACCGAGCTCCCGTTCGCCGGTCACCCGATTCTCGGCACGGCCTTCGTGGTCGCAGACGCCCTCGGCACGGGCACGGTTCGGCTCGAGACCGGCGCCGGCGTCATCCCCGTGGAGATCAGCAGGGACCGGGCCCGCCTCGTGTTCGGCCGGATGCGCCAGCCCATCCCCGAGATCGAACCCTACGAACGAGCCGGTGAGCTGTTACAGGCGCTCGGCGTCACGGCCTCGGTGCTGCCGGTCGAGGCGTATCGCAACGGGCCTCGCCACGTGTTCGTCGTGCTCGCGTCGGAGGCGGAGGTGGTGGCGCTGCGGCCGGACATGGGGGCGCTGGCCGATCACGCCGGCGTCGGAGCCAACTGTGTCGCCAAAGCGTCCGGCCACTGGAAGACCCGCATGTTCGCCCCGGCACTCGGCGTCAACGAGGACCCGGCCACGGGATCGGCGGCGGGACCGCTGGCCGTCCACCTCGCCCGGCACGGGCAGATCGACTTCGGCGACGAGATCGAGATCCACCAGGGCGACGAGATCGGCCGGCCGTCGATCCTGTTTGCGCGCGCAGTCGGTGATGCCGGGGCAATCGAGCGCGTGGAGGTCGGCGGTTCGGCCGTCGTGGTCGCCCGCGGCTACTACCTCGTCCGCTCGGCTCGCCACCCGGAGCCCGCCTGAGCCACGCCAGCTCAGGCGACCTGGCCAGCTCAGGCGACCTGGCCTGCTCAGGCGATCTGGATCGACTCGTCGAGGAAGACGTCCTGGACGGCGTGGATCAGGGCCACTCCCTCTTCCATCGGGCGCTGGAATGCCTTGCGCCCGACGATGAGGCCCGTGCCGCCGGCTCGCTTGTTGATGACGGCCGTCCGCACCGCTTGGGCGAGGTCGTTCGCCCCCTTTGACTCGCCGCCAGAGTTGATGAGGCCGATCCTGCCGGAGTAGCAGTTGACGACTTGCCAGCGAGTGAGGTCGATCGGGTGGTTCGTCGTGAGCTTGTCGTAGACGAGGGGGTCGGTTCGCCCGAACTTGAGCGCCGTGTAGCCGCCGTTGTTCTCCGCCTGCTTCTGCTTGATGATGTCGGCCTCGATCGTGACGCCGAGGTGGTTCGCCTGGCCCGTGAGGTCCGCCGAGACGGAGTAGTCGGCCTCGGGCGTCGAGAAGGCGGAGTTCCTCAGGTAACACCACAGGACGGTGTAGAGGCCGGCGCGGTGCGCCTGGGCGAACATCTCGCTGACCTCGCGGATCTGGCGGGTCGATTCGGCGGAACCGAAGTAGATCGTGGCACCCACGCCGACGGCACCGAGGTCGACCGCCTGCTGCACGGTCCCGAACGGCACCTGGTCTGGTCGGGCGGGATAGGTGAGGAGCTCGTTGTGATTGAGCTTCACGATGAAGGGGATCTTGTGGGCGTACTTGCGCGCGACGATGCCGAGGCCTCCGAGGGTCGTCGCGACAGCGCTGCAGTCGGCCTCCATCGCCAGGTCGACGATGGAGGCTGGATCGAAGTACGCAGGGTTCTTCGAGAAGCTCGCCGCCGCCGAGTGCTCGATGCCCTGGTCCACGGGGAGGATCGACAGGTAACCGGTACCTCCGAGCCGGCCGTGGTTGAAGGTCGCCTGCAAGTTGCGCAAGACGGCCGGCGAGCGGTCGCTTGCGACAAGGACGCGGTCGATGAAGTCCGGTCCCGGGAGCACGAGGTTCTCCCGGGGGAAGGCCTCGGCCTTGTGATTGAGCAAGGACTCGGCTTCGTCGCCGAGGAGTTCATAGACGTCGGTGCCCATCCGGGCCTCCTTGTGATGTGATGCAGCGCGGTGGCTCCGCGGTGATCGCGATCGGGGTGATCGTGTGGATCGTTGCCATCGGTCTCGGTGGCGAGCCTAACGGTCGCTGGTCAGACGTTGAAACGGATCTCGAGCACGTCGCCATCTTTCACCACGTAGTCCTTGCCTTCGAGACGGACCTTCCCCTTCGCCCGCGCGCTCGCGAAGGAGCCGATCTCGAGGAGCTCGCGCCAGTCGATCACGTCGGCCTTGATGAAGCCGCGCTGCAGGTCCGAGTGGATCACCCCTGCGCACTCCGGCGCTTTCGCTCCGCGGCGGAACGTCCAGGCTCGGGACTCCTTGTCGCCAGTCGTGAGGAACGTGTCACGCCCGAGGATCGCGTAGGCCGCCCGTGCGACGCGGACAAGGGCGCCTTCCCCGAGACCGAGGCCCTCGAGCAGCTCGGCGCGCTCGCCGGCATCGAGGCGGGCTGCTTCGGCCTCGAGCTGCACCGAGACGGCGAGCACTTCGGCGCTTGCTCCGATCTCCTCTGCGACCTGGGCGACGAGCTCGCCCGTCGAACCGATCTCGTCCTCTCCGACGTTCACGATCGCGAGCACCGGCTTGTTCGTGAGCAGAAACAGCGCCCGCAGCGCCTCCCGCTGCGAAGCCGTCAACGTCGACCGGTAGAGGGGCGTACCGCCGTGCAGCTGTTCGAGGGCATGCGGCGCCACCTCGAGAGCAGCCGCGAGGGCGGGCTCGACTGGGGCGAAGGCGCGGCGTTTCTTGTTGATCTGGTTCTCGAGCGTGCCGGCGTCCGACATCACCAGCTCCAGCTCGAGAACGCCAAGGGACTCGACCGGATCGTGGTCGCCGGGAGCGGACTCGTCCTCGAAGCTCCTCAGCACGTAGGCGAGGGCATCCACCTCCCGGATACCGGCGATGAATTTCGTCCCGAGACCAGCACCTGCGTGCTCGGACGGCTTCTGCACGCCGGCGATGTCGACGACCTCGAAACCCGCCATGACGACCTTGCGGCTCTCGCTCATCTTGGCGAGGGCCTCGAGGCGCGGGTCGGGCACGTAGGCGACGCCGATCTCGGTCTCGGTGGTGGAGAACGGGTGCGACGCCACGAGCGCGTGACCACCCGTGAGGGCGTTGAACAACGCCGACTTGCCGGAGTTCGGGAGACCTACGAGGCCGAGACGATCCATCGGCCTCGACGGTAGCTGCGCCGATGGCGCCGGCGATCAGTCGTCCCGCAGGCCTGAGCGGGCCTGAGCCGGCCGGCATTTGCCCACTGGGTCACTCCGGAGGCGGCGGCTGCAGGGGACCTCCGGAGCTGAGCGCCTCGGCGACGAAGGGGGCGAGCGACAGAGTCTGGCACTCCTGTGGGGTCAGCCACCGGGTATTGGCAGGAAGGCCGGAATCAGCCGTTCCGGAGCCCGGAACGACCCGGGCGCGATAGATCATCCGGACAGAATGCAGACGGCTGCGCCGCCTGCCGACCCGGGACAGGTCGCTCGCCACGCTCCGCAGCTCAACGACCTGTACCGCCAGTCCGGTCTCTTCCAAGCACTCGCGCACGACCGCATCCTCCGGATGCTCGCCGGCCTCGACGCCGCCCCCCGGCAGCAACCAGCGGGAGAGTCGACCTCGGCGTTCTGCCTGCCGGGTGAGGAGCACCCGGCCGGAATCGTCGACGATGAGGGCGTAGGCGGCCAACCGCTGCCTCGTTCGCACGACCGAATCTCCCTCCCTCGCCGTCGGCCGCGATGTCGTGTCGGATCTACCGTCACGCTCACTGACTCAATCGCCGATTGCGGCTTTTGCCGGGTCCAAGCCCAGGCTACTGGAGCTTCGCGGCCGCGGTCCGAAAAGTGCTTACGCCGTCTCGGTTATCGTACGACGATGGAAAAGGTGGGGCCATCGAGATACATACTCGCCGGCAACACGGTCGCGGCTGGCGGGGGGCTCAGCCTGTTGACGTCCTGGGCGTTCGGCAAGCTCGTCCAGCACGACGCCATCGTGCAGCCGTCGCGTCGTCTCTACGACTACTGCCTGCGACGCCGCTCGCCCGTTGTCGCGAGGCGACTCGACCCCGTCACGACGCTCGGCGGCTACTCCGTCATCGGATCCTTCTCGTTGCTGGTCGGAGGGATGCTCGCCTACGAAAGAGGTGACATCGCTCCTGTCCCGCTCCTGGTCGGCGGAGCCGTCTCCGAGGTCTACCTACAGAAGACGCTGAAGCGCATCGTAGGAGGATCGGTGCCGCCGAAAGAGACCTCCGTCGGACCGCCGGGCGACTATCCCTCCGGCGGCGCGGCACGCACCGTCATCACCTTCGGCTTTCTCGCCCATCTCCTCACCCAACGGTGGGACAGCAAGGCTGAGCGCGGCGTCATCTGGTCCGTGGTCCTGGTGCTCGTGCTGGCACAGGGCGCCTCCCGGATCTACCTCGGGCGGCACTGGCCGGAGGACGTCGTCGGCGGCTGGTTGCTCGGTGGCCTCATCCTGTGGACCTTGACACGGGCTGACCGACTCCTCCGGGCCGACGTCGACGACGGCGGAGTGGACGGCGAAGCCGAGCTGGCCGTCTCTTCCTGAAAGGTGAACGGAAGGTGAACGGATCGTGAATGTGGCGCACCTGCCCAAGACCCCGTTTCAGCAGGGAGTCCTTTGTGGAATGGCCAATTTTCCGTTACAACTCTGGATAAGCCGACCCAATTGCGGGTATCCGCGCTAGCTTTTTCCTTGACACGCGGAACTGCAACAGCCCGGATGGGGCTTTACACGGGAGGCAGAAGTGACGCGATCGAGACTGCGAGGCCGTCGGGCAATTACCCGGGCAGGAGTGTTCTTCGCAGCGGCAGTGACGATGTGCCTTGCACTTGTTCCTGCCGCCTCGGCAGGTGTCCCAAGCGCATCTCAGGCCCCACAAGGCGCCCACCGCACCTCGAGTTGCGGAATGACGAGTTACCTGGTCCCGAAATGCGGGATCTGGTGGGGAGCGCACTCCTCCGTGGGGTGGCAGGCGTTCGAGCAGATGATCGGGCGTGAGCTCGCCATCGTGCACGACTACACGGGCTGGACCGACACCTTTCCTGATCCGAGCGACAAGCAGGCAGCCGCAGGAGGCCGGATCCTGTACGTGGACTGGGAAGGGAAGAACTACGCGACCGGCCAGCCGGCGGCCACGTGGGCACAGATCGCCAACGGGTCGCAGGACTCCCGCATCAAGTCGGAGGCGCTGACGCTCAAGGCATTTGGCAAACCGATCATGGTGACGTTCCAAGCTGAGCCGGAAGGCAAGGCGTCCTTGCCGTATGGCTCGGGTGCCAACTACGTGGCAGCCTGGCGGCACATCCACACCATCTTCGCCGATGAGGGCGTGACAAATGTCGTCTGGGTCTGGGATGTGACGGGCGATACTGCGGATCATGGGTCGGAGTACCCCTCCTATTACCCGGGAGACGCCTACGTCGACTGGATCATGTGGGACCCCTACAACTGGTACACATGCAGGACGCGGGCCGAGTCGTGGCAGACCCTCGGCGACAAGGTTTCAGCCATGTACGACTGGTTGACGGCGAATTCCGGCAAGGCCGGCAACGGGAACTACCTGTCGAAGCCGTGGGGTCTTGCCGAGTACGGGTCGGTCGATGGTCCGCTGCGGGGAACATCGGTGACAACGTCATCGAAGGGGCAGTGGTTCGAGAGCGAGGTGACTGAGGCTCAGAGCCAGTTCCCGAGACTCAAGGCCTTGATCTATTTCGACTCTCAGGATGTGGCGAGCGGACGGTCATGCGATTGGCGGGTGAACTCGACAAGCGGCGCCCTTGCCGGTTATAAGGCGGCCGGCGCGTCGTCATACGTGACCTCGATGCCGTAATGGCGGACGCTATTTAAGTATTTCTCCGCGATCGTTTTCGATTCGCGATAGGTCCCTGCCGCGCGTGATCCGAGCGCTGAGGGGTCTTGCCTTCGGCGATCCCTGACCATGTGAGTCGCGGCGCGCGCCCGATATGAAGGGTTGATTACAACGCATGTGTAGTTACGCGCCTGTATCTCACATTTCCGAAATTGCCTTCTCAAGTCGACCATGAAGGCGGCCGATGAAGTTCAGATGAACGTGACACGGCGGAACTCAGGGTGGCGGGGTCGGGCGGTACCGGGCGCAGTTCTGTGCGGGGCGGCCATCCTCGTAGGTGCACTTCTTCTTCCCTCGAGCCGGGTCGGCGCGGCACCCACGTGCGGGGTGACTACCGAATTGGTCCCGACATGTGGGGCGCTCTGGGGGGCTCACTCCTCCCAGGGCTACGCCGCCCTCGAGTCCCAGATCGGGCGCAAGCTCGCCATCGTCCACGACTACACCGACTGGACCGGCATCTTCCCGAACGCCGGGGAACAGGCTGCCGCCGGCGGCGGACGCATCATCTTCGAGGACTGGACAGCCAAGGAGTACTCGACAGGACACGCGGCTGCCACGTGGGCCGAGATCGCCGCCGGCGATCAGGACGCTCAGATCAACGCCGAGGCCGCTGCACTCAAGTCGTTCGGCAAGCCCATCATGGTCACCTTCCAGGCCGAGCCCGAGCAGAGCGGTTACGCGTCTTATGGCACGGCGGCTGACTATGTCGCCGCCTGGCAGCACGTCGCCAACCAGTTCCAGTCCGACGGTGTCACGAACGTCGTATGGGTGTGGGACGTCGAGGGTGACGTCGGCGACCACGGCTCGACGTATCAGACGTGGTACCCGGGTGATGCCTACGTCAACTGGATCATGTGGGATCCCTACAACTGGTTCGGTTGCAACAAGCCGAGCGGGGGTGGTGCGACGTGGAACTCGTTCGCCTCCACCGTCTCGCCAATGTACACATGGCTCACGACACACTCGGGGACTCCCGGCAACGGCGACTATCTCTCGAAGCCGTGGGGTCTTGCCGAGTACGGGACGGTCGAGGGCGCCAACCCGACGGACAAGGCCCAATGGCTGGAGAACGCCGTCAGCACGGCGCAGTCGCAGTTCCCCAACCTGAAGGCGCTCGTCTACTTCGATTCGAACGATTCGACGAACGGCCGGTCATGCACATGGACCGTCGGCAGCTCGTCCGACTCGGTGGCCGGGTTCGCCGCCGCCGGCGCTGAGTCCTACGTGTCGGCAACGGCCTCGACCGTCGTGACGACGACGACATCGACAAGTACCACCACGACGACGGTCCCGGTGACCACGACGACACAACCGCCCGTGACGACGACCACGACACAGCCGCCCGTGACGACGACGACCCTTACGCCACCGGTGATCTCTGGGGCCCCAGTCGTGACCAACGACCCGACGACGGTGACCGTACCGCTCGGCGGGAGGGTGACGTTCTACTCGGGGGCGGCCGGCTCCCCCGGGCCTGCGGTTGTGTGGCAGCTGAGCGAGAACTACGGACTCACCTGGTGGACACTGAAGCAACACACGAACCCCGCCTACACCGTGTTGCACGCCGCAGCGGCTGACAACGGGTGGGAGTTCCGGGCGGTGTACAGCAACCCGAACGGCACAGTGACGACCTCGGTCGCAGACCTCTGGGTGACCGTGCCGACGCCGGTCGTCGTGGCGCTCGGCTGACCTCGGTACAGAAAAGGGCCGCCGCGCGGGTGAGCGGCGGCCCTTTCCTTCTTGCTCTCCTCAGATCCCGCGACCGCGACGATTCGCCAGCCGGACGATCGTAGAGCCCGACACCACGCCGGAGGCCACGGCGAGGGCGAGGTAACCGCGGCGCTCGAGGGCGTTGTTGCGCAAAGCTGACCTGCTCGCCTGATACGCGGCACGTTTGTCTCCGCGGGCGGCGGCCGCAAACGCGATCTGGCCCTCGATGCGCGCCAATCCGTGGCGATCGCTGCTGAGCTCGGGGTGTTTCTTCAGCAGGTAGTGCAAGGCATCCTCGATGGTCGCCCAGCGTTCGGCGAAGAAGGACTGCTCGTGCCAGTAGACGTCGGCAAGGGTTCGCTCCACTGAGACGACGGGACCGCGCTTGGCAGCTCGCAACAGCCAGTCGTAGTCCTCGCCGTAACTGCCGGGGATGTCCTCGTCGACGAGACCGATACCGTCGAGGAGGGCCTCCCGTCTGATGACGAACGTCGAGGGATGCAGGGCAGCGACCCGCTCGCGAACCAGTTGTGCGAATTCCACCGAGGGAGGCGGCACCCGGTCGACCAGGCGGTCGCCGTAATGGATACGAACGCCGCACGCCACAACCTCTGCCGACGAGCACACCAGACGCTCAACTTGGAGCCGCAACTTGTCGGCGTCCCATTCGTCGTCGTCGTCACACGTGGCTACGAGCGGGGTGTCGGCCAGCAGGTACCCGGTGTTGCGGGCCCCCGCCAGTCCAGGTCCGCGCGAATTGACGGTGGCCCGTAGGTGGCGGTCGGCAGGCAATTCGAGCGACGGGGGCGCCGGGTCGCTCTGGTCGAACACGACGATGCACTCGACCCGACCGGGGTAGTTCTGCCCGACGATGCTTCGAACGGCTCGCTCGAGGAGCTCCGGGCGATTGCGCGTCGCGACCACTACGGTCACCGCCGGCCATGGCTCGACGGGCGTGCGGCGCTCGGCGCCGTCAGTCGTTCCCAGGACAACCGCCGGCGAGCCGGTCGGCGAGACCGCCGGCGCAGACGCAGCCGGCCACGGCAAGTGTCTCCCGAGGTACTCCTCGAGCGCGCGGTTGTGATCCGCGAACATCTCGCCCAGGCGCTGGCGCGTCCCGCTGGGGAGGTCTTGGGCTTGGTGGAAATTGTGGCGTTTCCTGCTGCGCAAGGTGAACGGTGACAGTCCGAGGTATGCCCACACCCCGTTCGCGATCCGGTCCGGATCTTCGTAGAAGTCCTCGCTCGCGACGATGTGGAATTGCTCGGGCGGGAACCGCTCGAACCATCGGGGCAGCATGTCGAGGTAGCGGCCCTGGGCGACATAGGAATGATCCTCGTGCGCCACGCTGTGGTATCCCGGCTCCGCCACGATGCGCTCGGCCTCGCCCTGGAGGCGAGCGGGCTCGGCGTCGAGGGCGTCCTCGAAGTCGAGCGCCTCTCCCCCGTTCCGCAAACGCTCCTTGTAGTGGGAGTAGGCCCGCTCGACGGGGTCCCGCAACAAGATGACGAGCCGCACGTCCGGCACGTCTGCGGCCATCCGTTGGTCCGCCAGCGGATGGAACAGGTAGTAGGGACTGCCCTCTCCCGTCACCGGGCGTGCGAGATGAGGTCGTGCCAGCTGACGGCCTGCCACTTCGATCGGAAAATGGGAGCGGTACCAGTCAGCACCTCGCGGGTATTCCACGTCGAAGTAGTGGGCGCCTTTAATGTGCTCGCGCCCCGGGAACATCGGGGTGACGGACGGGTGCTCGAGCACATAGTTGTAGAGCGACGTCGTGCCGCCCCGTTTGGCGCCGATGATGGCGAAGTCGGGGCCGGAACGGATGCTCGCGGTCATCTCTCCGTAGCGCCGGAGCGACCGCTTGGCGGCGTCCCGGGCGAGGCGGTCGGCCGTGTCGAGGGCTCGTGTCATGCCATGCGTCCTTCCATCTTGGCGCCAGGCTTGGGCGCCGGCGAGGTAACGCCACCGCGACGGAGCGCCGTCACGAGCTCGTCGAGCTGCAGGCGTGAGCGCGTTCGGTACGCCACGACCACGTAGACGGCCAGGCCCGCAGCCACCGCGGCCGCAGCGGCGGGCAGGGTCTCTCCGAGCACCAGGCGGGCGACCAGTCCAGTCACGCCGAAGCACCCGGCAGCTGCGCCTGCGACGAGGGCGTACCCCGGCCCGAAGGGCGAGAGATGGAGTACCCACCAGACCTCGACGACGGCGGCGACGTTGTCCACGATGATGCTCGCCCCCAAGGCGACGGCAGCGCCGACGATCCCGATGTGCGGCAGCAGCACGAGGTTGAGCACGACGTTGACGAGCAGGGCCGACAACGTGTTGAGGACGTTCCAGGAGCTTTTTCCGCCCATCAGGAGGACGACGGTCACATTGCCCGTGCCGACGTTGACGAGCATCGCGACCGAGAGCACGACGAGTGCTGCGGCGCCTCCCTCGTAGCGGTGGCCGAAGATCTCGAGCGCGACGGAAGGGAAGATGGCAAAGACCACGTAGAGCGGCCAGGACGCGAGCATGAGCCAGCGGGTGGCGCTCTGGAAGAGGTCGGCTGCGGCAGTCATCTGGCGGCGCGCGAGCAGGGCGCTCAGGTACGGGCTGATGGCAAGGCGGGTGCCTTCGAGGGCGAACGTGCCGAGCATGGCCAGCCTGCTGACGGCACCGTAGACGCCGGCGTCGTACGTCGACAGCCGGGCGCCCACGAGGAGGATGCCCAGCCAGGTCACCACGACTTGGAAGACCCCGGCGAAGCCACGAGGGCCGGCGAAGCGCCAGAATTCGCCTGCGAGCTGGCGGCGTGGGCGTGACGAAGGCTCGTGACCCTTCTCCGCCGTCTCCGTCGCGATGATCCGCAAGAGGATGAGCAGGGCGATGCCGAGCCCGAGCGCCACCGGGACGCTCCATCCGATCACGGCGCCGAACAGGCCCCAGCCACCGGCGACGGCCCCGAGGACGAGGCCGAGCCGCATGACCGGCTTTCCGAACCCTTCGATGGCGAGATACGGCCACATCCGCCCGAAACCCCTCGCTCCCGCCAGGATGCAAGCCGAAAGGGCGCTGAGGGGGATGAAGGGGGCCACGAATCGAAGGTCGCCCGCCGCCGATGCCGCGCTCGGGGCGTGATGGAAGAACACGTGCGCGAGCTGTGGGGCGACCGCCCATACGACGGCGCTCGCGACGACGCCGAACACGACGACCGGGGCGAGAGCGATCACGACGATCCGCCGGACGTCGCCGAGCTCACCGACGGCTTCTGCCCGCGAGATCCA
The DNA here is from genome assembly GCA_050008715.1 of Acidimicrobiales bacterium. Classification (GTDB taxonomy): domain Bacteria; phylum Actinomycetota; class Acidimicrobiia; order Acidimicrobiales; family Bog-793; genus JAKACA01. The sequence goes on from JBEKMC010000042.1 coordinate 15,906, forward strand.
TCGCGTGAGCCCCGTATCGGCGCCGAGCTCGAGCGTGTTGTTCAAGATCATGAACAGCGCGATCAGCTCGAAGAAGACACCGGCCTCACGTGGCCTGAGCCAGCGGCTGACGACGACCGTGAGCGCAAAGGCCAGCACGTAGCCGAGCGTCATGGCAATGATGTTCAGTGCCGAGCCCCGGGCGACGAGCCCCGCCTCGGAGGAGATGCGCCGCTCGGTGGGGACCTCCGTCACCGCAGCAAGACCGCGGGGACACCGGATCGCCCCGCACCGGCCAAGGCGGCTTCCGGCGGCGACACCGGGACATGCTCGGCATCGACGACCGACCCGCTTCGTGAGCGGCTGCTGCGCCGGTATGCGAGGGCGGCGGCCACCATCACGACCTGCAACTCGGCCGGCAGCCAGCCATACACGATGATCTGCGTGAGGCCGATGAGCGGGACGGCGTGCAGCCACAGCCCTGCGGTACCGGCGGCTCGGCGGGTCTGCCACATCACGGCGAGAAAGAAAGCCACGAAGAAGAACGCCGCCGGGTAGCCGTTGGAGTACAGGATGGTCCACAGTTGGCCCTGGGTGCCGATCGCAGGGCTTCCTGCTTGGCCCACCACCGGCTGCGGCGACCCGTAGCCGAACCACGGCGACGAGCTTGCCCCGGAGATTGCTTGCTGGGAGAGGCTGACCCGGGTGGCGTTGCTATGGCCGTGGGTGCTGGAGAAGCTTGCGAGGATGAGGTGGCCGAGCGGCGTCAGCGACACGACGGTCACGCTCAAGGCGGCGAGGACGACGAGCGTCACGAGCGAGGCGATCCGGCCCCGCATGGCCAGTCGCACGGTCACGTACAGCACCCCGATCCCGAGGCTGAGGAACATACCGCGGTTGAGCGAGAACGTCATCGGCACCACGGAGGCCACGAGCACACAGATGACGATCTTTCGCCACGTCCCCCGGGGGGTGCTGGCGATCGTCGCGAACGCAACCGGCGTGAGGACGGCGATCGCTCCCCCCCAGAGGTTCGTGTAGGTGAAGGGCGCTGCCGGGCGGGGAATAGGAAAGCCGAGGAACGCCTGCACCTGGGCGAACACCGGCTGTACGAGCTCCTGCACAAAGGTGTTGGCGCGCAGGCCGTGGGGCAGGATGCGCTCGAATGGCGGCGTGAACGTGTGGCCGCCGAACAGGATCCCCAAGTAGCCGCCGCCGACGACGACCATCCAGAACGACGTCAGGGCCCGCAGCACCTTGCTGTCCAGCAGGGCGTCGCGGGGCATGTTGTAGACGTATGCGAACAGGAGGGAGCCGGCCGCATAGAGCGAGAACCGGTAGCCGAACGTGATCCATCGCGTCGCGCTCGTGATCTGCACGCCTGAGAGCAAGACCCAGCTGAGGAACAGGAACCACAGGATCATGGGCGCCGGCACCCGGGTCCAGCGGCGCCACAGCAAGGTGACGAGGATGGGTAGGGCGAAGATCGGCCAGATGAAGGAGCTGACTCCGAGCACCCACCAGACGGGATACCAGGCGAAACACGCGAACAACGGCCAGGTCACCTGCAGTCGGGTCCTGTTCACGGGCGGGTTCCCGAGCCCTGGGCGACACCGTTCACATAGCCGTAGTGCCTGAGCAACGGCCACGTCGCGGCAGAGATCGTGGCGCGTTGCAACTTGCTCATCGCCGTTCGCCATTCGTCGTCGTCACGGAGCACGACCGTCTCGCGTGACCGCATCGGATTGCCGGAGAGCGCATGCGTGGGAGGCAGCACGATCGAGGTGTCGTCGAGGAAGCCGAAGGCGCCCTCCGCCAGCGGTAGCGCCAGCTCCCGACCGATCCGCTCCAGCTCGCGGCGGGGCTCGGCAACGAGGTCCTCGTAGCGAAGGCGCGTCGCCAACCGAACCCGACGCGCCAGCGCGTCGTACAGGAGGTTGTCCGCCACCCAGAGGCCAACGCTCCACGAGCTCGAGTGAACGCTCATATACGTGGTCCCGTCGCCCACGTCCGGCTTGCGGACTCGCTTGGACCAGGAGTAAGCGACACCGTGACTCCGCCGCACGAGGTGGACGAGACGCAACTCGATGCTCTCGAGATCGCGCAGCACCAAGGCATAGCTCGCATGCTTCGACGAGTCGATGATGACCGGAGCTCCCGACACCTCCGCGATGGCGCCGTACAACGTCTCGGTGAGCTCCGCATAGGCCGTCATGGCGGGAGCCAGGCTTCCGGGCTTTCGCAAGCCGGACAGCCGGTCGAGGTTCCGGTGGCGATCGACCTCGGCTCGGAGGCGGATCGACTGGCCGACGTCGACGCGGTCCCATCCACCGAAGGCGACGTCGCCGACCCGTGTCCAGAACTCGCAATCGAGAAAGCGCTCACCACAGCCACAGCGGTCGTTGCGCTTGAGGCCACGCTCCCAGATGAACACGATCTCCCCGACCGAGCAGTAGCCGGGAATTCGCGCCAGCATGCGCTCGAGCAGCGTGCTGCCGCTTCGGGCCGAGCCACCGACATAGAGGACCGGCGTGCTCACGCAGGCAGCTCGGTGTAACCCTTCCCCGCGTCGGCCGGCCCACCTCGCCGGTCCGGCTGAGGACCGGCTGAAGCCTTTGCGCCCGGCGAGCTGTGACGGGCTCGCCGCGCGGGCGCCTCGGCACCGCGGCTCGAAGAGCGGTCGTCGTCGTCGATCATGTACTTGCTCATGAGTACCCCGCCGATGATGGTTGCGCCGACGTGGTGAAGTTGGGAGCGAAGCTCGTCGACCACTCGGCGATGGGTGCGAGCCTCCCCGGCGATCACGAGCACACCGTCCACGAGCCCGGCGAGGGCGACGACGTCCTCCGACTCGTCAAAAGGCGGGCAATCGAGCAACACCAGGTCGTGATGGTCCCGCAACCGCTTCAGCATGTCCACCATCGCGTCGGAGTCAAGGACCGAGAGCGGCCTCGCCAGCAGTGGGCCGTTCGGGAGCAGCGTGAGCCGGTCGGCCACGGCAGGGCCGAGCGAGACCCCGCCGACCTCGCCGGGATGCTGGATGAGCGCCTCGGGCGTGCCCTCGCCGGCGAGGACGTTGCTCACCCCGGTCGATCGCGTCGTCCCGAAGATCTGCGACAACGTCGAAGCTCGCAGGTCGGCACCGATGAGAACCGTGTGACGGCCGGACTCGGCCATGGCGACGCCGAGGTCAGCCGCGAATCGGCTCGACGACTCGGCCGGGTCGGTATTGGCGAGCAGGATGACCTTGAGATGGCGACCAGCCCCCATGGCCACGAGCGTTGCCCGCAGCGCTCTGACCGCGTCGGCGCCGCGACTGTCCGGAGCTGCCAGCGTCGTGATCGCGCGACGGGCCGTCGCTCGCGCCGGGTCGAGACGTCCGCCGCCCCACCCTCCCGGCGTCGCCCGCGGCAGCACCGCAAGGGTGGCAACCGCAAGCTCTCGCTCCAGCTGGGAGGCGTCCCGCACGCGGCCGTCCGTCGTGTCCCGCAGGAGCGCCAGGATGAGCCCGATGAGCAGTCCGAGCAGCACCCCGAGTACCTCGGTGGACTTGTGGCTCAATCCCGTGTGGCTGCTCGGCGGCAGCTGTGCCGAGAGGACGGTGCCCCCGGTGAGGTTGTAGGTCTGGAGGGCACTGAGCTCGCCGGCGGGTCCTGCCCAGCGGGCGACGTACTGGCTGAGTTGGCTCGCCACGGCCGTCCGCTTGGGCGAGGTGAACAGCAGGCCGCTCAGGGTCAGGCGAAGGGAAGCGATCTTGGTGTCGAGCGGGACGAGCTGCTGGTTGAGAGCTGCCTCGAGACCTGACACCTGCGCGACCAGTTGGCCGTGCCGGTACTGCAGGTAGGCCGCGGCAAAGGCGTTCGCACCGACCTGGGCAGCCTTGGCCGTGCCGGCCTTCCACGTGATCTGCATGACGTCCGACAACACTGGCACCACGACCGCCAAATCCTTGCCGACGGACGCCTGCAGCTTCTGTTGCGTCAACGCCGTGTGCATGAGGAGGCCGGCCTCGTGCACGACGGGGCCAGACGACACGACGGCCGTCTCGGTGGCCATGTTGACGAGCAGGTCCGGCCGCGCCGGCGGGTTCAGCGGTCCCTGGGTAGCGGGGATGACGTAGACCTCGGCCGTGGCCGAGTAACTCGTGCCGCCGAAATGCGCATAGGCGAAGCCGCCCACGCCTCCCACGATCACGGCCACGAGCACGATCACCCAGCGCCGGCGGACAGCGGCCAGATAGCCTCGGAGATCGACGGAGCGGGGTTCGCCCACCGCAAAGTCTTGGTCGCTCGGTCGCATGCTCATTGCTGACATCCTCGCTGCATTCTCATCAGGTGCTCATTCTCATCTTCAAGCGCTCGACCCGGCAGAATCGCGAGATGGCCGGGCGTCGAAATAGGGTTGGATCGCGAACGCGCGAAAGGCCGCCAATGCCGACGGTGATGTGGTGACCCGCCAGTCGAAGCCCTCGTCGTCCGAATCGAAGTATACGACGGCGCGGATGGCCGGAAAGTCCACCTTCAGCTCGTGGGCCGCTTGAGCGATCCAGGCCGCCTTTTCGCCGGGCGTGCCCTCGAGGGCACCGAATTCTCCGATCAGAAGGGGCTTGCCGCTCATCACCCCCCAGCTGTAGAACGCCGAGAAGATCGCGCCGAAACTCGTCCACGTCGCATGCGGGAGCTGGGGCGCCCAGTTGTACCCGTCCGCACAGGCCCAGTCCACATATGCGCGGCCCGGGTAGAACTTCTGCGCCCACCCCGACGCGAACGCGGCAGCGTTCGGGCACCAGACCCAGACCACATTCCTCGCTCCCGCGGCCGTGAACAGATCGTGAATGTGACGCCATGCGGCGACGAAGCTCGCCGGCGAGACGGCATTGGCGCGGTTGTTCGTCCCATCCATCTCGGCGAACCAGCGCAGCATGACCGGCTGGCGGAGGGCCTTGAGCTGGTCAGCACGGGCGCGAATCTGTTGGTCGTAGTCGCCGGCTGCAATCTGGCTCGTGTTCGCCCCGGCCCAGGTGATCATCGGCAGGCTCCCCTGCTCGAGATCCCAGCGAGCCATCGTCAGCGGCAGCGGCGCCGCCCATTTCACATACAACTGGTCGATCGCGAGTCTCCGGCCGAGCTGCTGCTGGAGCTGTGTGACGGCCGCTTCCTCGCCGGTGGCACCGAAGCCGGGCAGCGGTTGCACGGACGCCCCGAACAGGGCTCCGCTGCGGGGTACGAGCGGACCTGACGGGAACGCCGATCCGGGAGGTCGTTTGCTCTTTGCGGGGATCGAAGGCGTGGTCACGGTGATTCCGGTAGCCGAGCGGCTCGGCGACGCTTTGGCGACGATCACACCGGAGCCCACCAGCACGACGGCGAGCAGCACAGCTCCGTGAGCGGCGCGGCGAGATCGCCACCACGGTCGCGGGAGCCCGCCACCGACTGCCGGCTGCGCCGACATCACGACGTCCGGGGCCGTCGCCGGTTGGAGGGCCTCGGCCGCAAACACGAAACACGCCACCGCGAGTGCCCCGAACATCCAGCCGCCGAGGACGTCGACGGCATAGTGGCGGCCGAGATACCAGCGCGAGTACCCCTCGACGAACGAGGCGAGGGCGACGAACGTCCACAGAAGGGCCCGCTGCCGGCGCTCGAGGCCCAGCGAGGCGCAGAAGTACGCCAGGAGACCGCACACGATCAAGGTGCGCGCCGAGCCACCCGAGAAGAAACCCCCCGGCGGGCCGATGGCGACCTGCTTCGACGGCTCCGTCCCGTGGACCATCACTTTCATCAGTCGCTGCAGGAGGATCTCGACAGGGATGGCGGCGACGAGGAAGAACAACGGCAGCCATCTCCGCTGGATGGCACCGAGTACGAGGCCGCCGGCGATGGCAATCGTGAGGACGACCGTGTAGGAGCCGAGCAACGTGCCTGTCAACATCAACCGGCTCACACCGGCAATGCGGTGCATGTCGACGAACCGGTCAACCGGACGGTCCAGCGAGACGACCGAGGAGATCTGCGTCAGCTTGCCGAACACAAACGTCACGAACACAGCGCCGGCCAGCCCGACGGCGAGCACGGCGGCGGCCATGAACGACTGGGCGAGGCGGCCGGCGCCGTCTCGCCCGTCTGCGTGGCCCGGCGCGGCCCACAAGAGCCGGGCGCGCAGTCGTGACCGTCGTCGGCCCGGCTCGGCGCCGAGGAAGCAACCGACGGCGACGATGGCGACGACGACGGACACGCCGGCGGCGAGCACGAGCACCGCGCCTGCGGAGATACCCGAGTTGTCCAAGGCCGCCGTCATCTGTACCGTTCCGCCGCCCTCAGCGAGGTGACCGGCAACGCGCCTCGCGAGACCCTCGCTGCTCGCTCAGGCCCACGTCGAGATCGTCAGTGGCTGAAGGCATTCGCCGCATAGTGCAAGGCAACCCGGGCCGCCGAGATGGCGATCGGGAAGACCGCCACGTCGCCGATGACGCCGTCGAGGAAGAAGCTATTGGGCTCAGTCAGGCCCTGGCTGTTCGGCTGCGGAAGCAGGCTCCACCCCGTCAGGTTGGCGCTTCCGACCCGCCAGTACCCCGTGAAGGTCGCGACCGCGGTCGCCGGGTTATTGCCGACGAGTTGCCCGTCGACGTAGAGGCTCATCCCCGAAGCGCTCATCGTCGCCACGACGAAGTGCCAGTGGCCGTCGTTGTACACGTTGGGCGTCTCGATCGTCTCGGTGTGGGTCGCGTCCCGGTCCGTCCAGGCGCCGAAGACGACCTGGCCGTCGTTCATCATGTACACGTTGGTGGCCAGCTCCTTGCTCAAGGCCGTCTGCTGCTCACTGAAGCCGGTGATCAAGCCTCCGGTCTGGGTGCTGGTCTTGAACCATGCCTCGATCGAGTACAGCTTCGGGGCTGCCACCTCCTTCGCGGCGGTCACGAAGCCGGTCGTGCCGTTGAAGGCCGTCGCCGTGTTCTTCTCACCGGCGAGCGGGCCTGGCACCCCGAGTGTCGTCCCCGGTTCGTAGATGCCCGTGAACCGGTTCGGAGAGGCGTCCTCGACGACGTGGCCCGACGTCTCGTCGAGCTCCCAAAGGAACGAAGGATGCGACGCCACCACGGTCGCGACATAGCCCACGGCCGGGTTCGTCTTCGAGACGACGATCTTGTCCGAGGGCGCCGACGCGAGAGAGGTCGGGACCTTGCCGGAAGTGGTCTTGACACCCGTGCTGGCGACCACTGTGTACGTGTGCACGGAACCGGGCTTGAGCCCGGCGTCGCGACAATGAAGGACCGGTAGGGCCCAGGGCCATGACGTCGCCGTGAGCGTCGCGATCGGCGTCTTACCGTCGTCGCGGTAGACGGCATAGCTCAACGTGCCGACGTCAGGGTCGCTCACGGCCGAAAACGTGACAGAGTCGACCCCCTTTGCCGTGCTCGTCACGACGGGCTTTGGCGGCTTGGGCGGGGCCGTGTAGCCGGCGCCGGGGTCGAATCGGGCGAAGCCTTGCTGCACGAGACCGTTCACCGTCGTGAAGTCACCGCCGACGAACAACTGCGAGCCGTCGGTCGCCATGACCCTCGGCCCGAGGGAGTTGCCGTTCGTGTTCGGCGTCCAATGGCCGAGGGTCCCGTTGCCGAGCGACTGATCCAGCAGGCGGTGAAGCTCGGGCCCTTTCCCGGACGGGTTCTCGACCTGCGGGAACCCGCCTGCGACGTACCCACAGTCGTGGGCGTGCGAGCCCTTGTACAGCCAGTCCCCCACGACCTCCAGCGCCTGGGTGGCTCCGAGGCAGTCATTCTGCCAGAGGAGGGTGCCGTCGCCGACGGTGGCGGCGAAGTCTCCGTCGAAGCATCCCGAGCCCGTGCCCTCGGCGGCCACGTAGGCGGTGGGGGTACCAGAGGCGTCGCTGATCACGATGTCCTTCACGTCGGAGAGACAATGTGGCTCGTTCGGGACGATCGTCGCCCCCCACTCCTCGGAGGCACCTGTCGCCGGGTCCGTGGAGGCGATGGCTTGCTGGGTCGTGCCGCCGATCTTCGTGAAGTAACCGCCGACGAGCACACGCGTGTCATCGGGCGCGGCCGCGATCGACGTCACGACACCGTTGACCATCGGGTTCCACGGGAGCAAACTTCCCGGCGCCGGCGTAATGGAGGCCACACCGGCGACCGCGCCGGCGAACCGCTGGTCGGTTCCGGCGAGCTTGCCGAAGTCGCCTCCGACATAGACCGTGCTGCCGTCGGGCGACACGGCGAGGGCGAGCACCGATTCGTTGGGGTTCGGCGCCCAGGACAAGAGCGTGGCGTATCCCCCGTCGACGCTGAAGGCGGCGAGATTGGTGCGTGGCTGGCAGTTGACGGTGTTGTGTGGCGGCAGCTCGCAACCGGCCATTGTGAATGTTCCGCCCACGTAGAGGGTGAAGCCGCCTGGCGTGCCGTCCGGCGTCGTCGCCAGGGCCGTCACCTCCCCGTTGAGCCCGAATCCTGTCTTATCCAGAGCAGGCAGCTGCGTGCCGTTGGCCGCCAACGCCGCCAGGTATGGCTCCGGGACAGCCTGGGAGCTCCCGGAGCCCGTGCCGGGAGGTCGTATGGAGGTGAACTGCCCGCCGAGGAAGACGTAGCCTTCGGCGGCGGCCAGCGCCCACACGGTCCCGTTCGTCTGCCAGGACGACGAGACGGAGGCGCTCAGGTTCGCACCCGGCCCGGTGCCCGACATCAGCGGAGTGGGCCGCACGGCGCCCGCGACGGCAGCCGAAGCCCCGAGAGCGGGAACTGCCACCGCCCCGGCGGTGGCGAGTGCGACGGCGGCGAACCCCACCTGCAGCCTCGACCTCATCAACTCATGCTCCTCCATCGACGCGCCGACTGGTACGCGGGTATGCCCACCCCCGAGGCGATTCAGTCTCGCCTCGGGGGTGGGTCGCGTTCACCTGTGGTTCCGGGCGTACCCGGGCCGGTGGCTCAGCCGTTCAACCCGGGGTAGTTGGCGGCAGCGTAGTGGGTCGTGACCTGTGCCGCCGTGAGGGCGTACGGGTACACGGCAGCGTCTGCCATGGCGCCGTTGAAGTAGTAGCTGCTCGGCTGCGTCGTGCCCTGGCTGTTCCCGCCCCAAGGATCGAGGTTCCATCCGTTGAGGTTGTCGTTGCCGATCTTCCAGTAGCCGTTGTAGCCCTGCGCCGTCGTGGTCGGGTTCGTCCCGACGAGCTGGCCGTCGACATAGAGCGTCATGCCGAGCGTCGGGTCCTGGGTGGCGACGACGTAGTGCCACTGGCCGTCGTTGTACGGGCTCGACGTCTCGATGACGTCGGTCTGGCCGGTCCAGACACCGAACACGAGCTGGCCGTCGTTCATCATGTAGATGTGACGGTCGTAGTTCGAGCTCCAGCCCGTCTGGTTGTTGCCGAAGCCGATCAGCATGCCGCCGGTGTTCGCCGACGTCTTGAACCAGCCTTCGATGGAGAAGGCGCCAGGCTGGCTGACCTGGTTCGTCGAGCTGATGAACCCGGTGGAACCGTCGAAGGCCGTGGCCGTGTCCGTCGTGTCACCTGCAATCGGGCCGGTCGGGACGGCGCCTGGCTGGGCGCCGGCCGTCTCGTAGGTGCCGGTGAAGGCGTTCGGGGACAGGTCCTGGGCGGTCGTCGAGCCGGAGGCGTCGTTGAGCGGCCAGAAGAACGACGGGCCGTCACCCAACACCGTGGCGTCGTAGCTGAGCGTCGGGTTCGTGGCGGACACGGTGACCGAAGCGGAAGCCGAAGACTTCGCCGAGGTGTTCGTGCCGTCGCTCGCCGTCACCTGGTACGTGTACGACTTGCCGGGCGTCAGGCCCGTGTCGTTGTACTGCAGCACCGGGAGGGCCCACGGCCACGACGTAGCCTGCAGGGTGGCGATCGGCGCAACCGTGCCGTGCCGGTAGATGGCGTAGCTGAGGGTGCCGTCGTCAGGGTCGCTCACGGCCTTGAAGCTGAGGCTGACAACGCCCGACTGCGTGCTCGACACGGTCGGTGCTGCCGGCTTCGGTGGCACCGTGGTGTCAGGTGACGGGGCGAACCGTGCGAAGCCCTGCTGCGGGAGGCCGTTGACCGTGGCGAAGCCACCGCCGACGAACAGCTGGGAGCCGTCCGTGCCGAAGACACGGGGGCCGAGGCTGTCGTTGTCGGTGTTCGGCGTGAAGTGGCCGAGCGTACCGTCCGTCAGCGACTGCGCCAGAATGTGGTGCAGCGTCTCCGGGTTGGTCTGCGGGAAGCCACCGGGCGAGAAGTCACAGTCGTGTGCATGCGATCCCTTGTAGAGGAACCCGTTGACGACCGCGAGCGCCTGGGTGGCCCCGAGGCAGTCGTTC
>JBEKMC010000043.1:0-26137 GCA_050008715.1 Acidimicrobiales bacterium
CCGACGACGGTCACCTGGCGGTCGGCGTGACGGTGAGCCGGCTCGCAGGCTCGTCAACGTCACACCCGGTCAACGCCCACCCGGTTTGCAACACGGCGGCGAGCACCGTGCGTGGCAGCACGCCAGGCCGCTCGACGGCCCGGCCGGCATCCGGTTATTGCCGTGAGGACCTCGTCGTCGTCCGGGTCGGCACGGTCTTCTCCGTCACGATCCTCAGTAGTGAAGGCGCTGGCCGCGCCCAAGCAGTCGCCCAGTCGTTCCGGGCATGACGGGGCGACTGGGCTCAGCGAGTCCGCCAGACGTCTGAGTTGAGCGAACAGTTGTTCGATAGACTTGCACTCATGCCCGATCTCACGTCATGGGAAGTGGAACAGCTCCGCCGATCAGTGGCAATGCTGCCGTCGCAGGCGCCTGCCGGGCTCGGGCGGGAGAAAGCGCTCAGCGTCCTCGATCAGCTCCGGAGACTGTTGGAGGAACGCGAGCACTCAGATCCGCTCCGGGGGAGAGACTCGAACTCTCAACCACACGGTTAACAGCCGCGTGCTCTGCCATTGAGCTACCCCGGAATGCCCCGGCGGCCGCATCGGCGGCGCTGAAGGAGCACTCATTCTACTCCCGGTGTCAGACCCTCAGGATTCGTTCACCCATGCGTGGCCGTCCCAATGCATCCGCGACGTCCACGACGTACCGTCCCAGTACCGCTGCCGGTTGGTGTCGCCGTCGATGGGATACCAGCCTTCGGCTCCGGGCGGCTCCTCTTCGGGCCCGGTGGGCGTGCCCGGGTCCTGATAGGCGGGCGGACCGGCGACGGTCTGTGTCTCCTCGATCGTTCCCGGCTGCTCGTACGGTGCCTGCTCGGCACGGTACGGCGTCACGGCCCCGGTTGCCGGCGCCGGCTGGTAGCCGACCTGGGTGGCTTCGTAACCCGCGAGGCCGCCGGCCGCCGGCGGCGGCTGGTAGGCCGCCGGCTCGTAGCCGCCAGGACCCGCGTAACCCCCCGGCTGGCCCTCGTAACCCCCCGGCTGGCCCGCGTACGGTTGCGCTTCTCCCACATACGGGGCCTGCGGGGCCTCGCCAGGTTGGCCCCACGGCGGTGCGGCACCGCCCGGGGGCAGCCAGGCGCCGGCCGGCGCTGCTGCGACCTGGGCATTCGAACGGCGCCGCCTCACGACGATGAAGACGCCGGCGGCAACGACGATGACGACGATCACCCCTCCGACGACCGAACTGGAGGATGAGGAGGACCCGCCCGCCGGGAGCTTGGCCGCCTGGGACCGGGCGATCTGCTGGACGGTGCTCGAGCTCAGGCCCTCTGCGGCGATCCAGGCGAGAACGTTGCCCTGCGGCCACGCGACGGACTCGATGTCGGCGGGACCGGAGCCCTTGCATGTCACCAACACCGACCCGGCTATCCCCGAGACCGATGTCGTGGGGCCGGCTGTCTCCCCGCTTCCGGAGCAGGTGCTCTGGACGGTCTGGGGAAGACTGACACCTGATGGGACGCTCGCGCCGCTGAACTGGGCGAGCCTGATGAGTAGGATCTGGGTGGCGCCGTTAGGACCTACGAAGCCGTCCACCGCAACGGTGGCGTTGCTCGCAATGGCGTTCACCGACTTCGTGAACGTGGTCGTGACCCCCGACAACGTCGACGGTTGCACGGCCGTCCAGCCTGGCACTGGGTTCGTGAGCACGTCGGCTTGGAGCGACGCGGCGCTCGCTGAGGCAAATGGCGCACCGAGCACCACCACGCCCGCCACGACAAACGTCGCCAGCGCGCCGCGACCAGCCAGCCTCGTCGCGCGGCGAGCAGAGACGTGACGTATGGCGGTCATGTGCGGAAACCTAGCCTCCCGGTCCCCAGTCCACGCGCCACTTCGACATTTCAAGGCCGCTCGACTCCGACGCAAACGACCTCCTCAGCACCGTCCGAGTGGCGAAGGGCGCTTGTGGGGGGTAGAAGGTGTGGATGCGGTTCAAGGTGGGTTTCTTCATCGGGTGTGCAGCCGGTGCCTGGGCGGCCTCGAAGGCGGCCCAACTGAGGCACACCGATCAGTCCCAGTCGGACTGGCCACGGGTGGCGAGCTCACGGGCGGACTCCGTCAGTGCCGAGGCGACGGCCGAGCGCGTGCGAGCGATCGGGGACCTTGCTCGTGAGCGGTTCACCGGCTTTCTCGACAGCCCGATCGGCGGTCTTGCCCGTGCTCGCATGGTCGAGGTGCTGAGCGCGAGCGGCGGTCGCGCCAACGGCCGGCGGCAGTCGGACTAACCGCCGGGCGTGAAGCGGTATCGCAGCACGTCTACGACGGCGCGGGAGCCGCGACTCCGGGAGACGGAGTTGGACCTCGGGTTGGCGAGCTCGGCGTAGAGCACACACTGCAGGCCGGCGTCGACGAGGCGTTCTGACAGCTGGGCGACACAAGCCCCGGCGTAGCCGTGCCGCCGTTTTGCCGGCGGCGTGTACACCTGCTGTATCCGAGTGACTCCGGCGACGGCGGCAGAGTGCATCGCGCAGCTGACCGGCTCCCCGTCTTCCCAGAGCCACATCTGGCCGGCGTCGACACGACTCGCCAGCACGGCCGGCGAGAAGCCGTGCTCACCGATGTATTCGTGGAAGGCGATGGTGAACGCCTCGACGACCGGGTAGTCGGCACGAGTTGCAGGACGGAGCCGTCCGCTCACGCCTTCGGGGAGACGAAGCTCGCCGAGGTGATAGAGGCGCTGGCCGAACACGGGAGTCGCCGCCACCTTGCAGATCTCGGCCCAGTGGCCGGCGAAGGCGGCTGCCGTGGCGGCTTCACCGGTCACGCCCGGGAGATCGCCGCCGGCGAGGGCTGCCTCGGCGATGGCGCGTGCGACCTCGGCCGGCATGGGCGTCAGCGTCGGGGGAAAGGTGAGCGGCGACTGGAATCCGACGCCGGCGACTTCGTCGTCCCGACGGCCGATCCAGTACCGACCCGCCTGAGGATGCGCCACGCGATCGGTCAGCAAGGTGAGCAGCAGGTTGTGCTCAACGGGCCGAGCCTGGAGGAAGGCGCCTGCCAGTTCGAGTGCCTCCGAGGCACTCTCCGTCACTTCGACCGTCACCGGCATGTCACATCATGCCAGGGACTCTCAGTCGCCCTCCACGTAGTCCCGCAATGGGCGTGACACCTGCGGATGGCGCAGCTTCGCCAAGGTCTTCATCTCGATCTGGCGGATGCGCTCGCGAGTGACGCCGAAGATCTGCCCGACTTCCTCGAGTGTCCGGATGCGACCGTCGTCGAGGCCGAAGCGCAAGCGCACGACCTCCTGCTCGCGCTCGCTCAGCTCGCCGAGTGCTCGCTTGACGGCTTCGTTGAGCAGGATCCGTGTGGCGGCATCGGACGGGACTTCCGCTGTCTGGTCCTCGAGCAGGTCGGAGAGGCTGAAGTCCTCCTCGTCACCGAGAGGCTGCTCGAGCGAGATCGTGTCCTGGCTGATGCGCTGCAATTCCCGGACGCGGTCGACAGGGAACTCGATGCGGGCGGCGATCTCCTCGACAGTCGGCTCCCGGCCGAGCTCCTGTGACAGCTGGCGCTGCGAGCGGGTGACCTTGTTGATCGTCTCGACGAGGTGGACGGGGATGCGAATCGTGCGCGCCTGGTCGGCGACCGCCCGTGTGATCGCTTGGCGAATCCACCACGTGGCGTACGTCGAGAACTTGAAGCCCCTCCGGTGGTCGAACTTCTCGACCGCCCGCATGAGGCCGAGGTTGCCCTCCTGGATGAGGTCGAGGAAGGGCATGCCGCGGTTGCGGTACCGCTTCGCGATCGACACCACCAGGCGCAGGTTCGCTTCGATGAGGAGATCCTTGGCGTCCTGGCCCTGACGTATCGCCCGCTCGACCTTACGCCGCTCCGCGAATGGCACTTCGGTGAGCTTGCCCTCGGCCTGCCACGACTCGTAGATGGCTGAGGCCTCGACGCCGGCCTCGATCTGCTGGGCGCAGAGCACTTCGAGCGCGGGAGTGAGCAGCGAGACGCGGCCGATCTCCTTCAGGTACGCCCGGACCGGGTCCGTGCCGTTGCTCGTGGGACCGCCGTAGTCACGCAGGCTGAGGGCAGAGGCGATCCGGGCGCGACGTTCCTCGCCCGACTCCGGACCGCCGGAGCTCAGGTCGTTCGGTTCGCTGGGACTGCTCAAGCGCCCTCCCCTCGGCGACTCCGCAACCACCCTAACAACCGGTCCGCCGCCTCGATCACGGGCCGCGGCGGCGTCTGGTTCACGCCGGTGTCCTGTATCACCTCCAGGTCGGATTTGAGCTGCTTGGTGTCGGCGTTAACGGCGACAAAGCGGGATTGATCGCCTGCCGCCTCCGCCGTGCGGCCTTCAGCTTCGAGGTCGCCGAGAGCTCGAATCGCCGCAGCTCGGACGAGTTGCACGATTGTCCCATCCGCGTCGGCTTCGGGCTCGATGACGGCCAACTGGCGCAACAGGTCGGCGACGTCGTCCTCGGACCCTTCGATCGCCTCGTGGAGGCTCGTCGCTCGGGCGAGCGCGAGGTACGCCTGCCGCTGTACGGCGTCGGAGAAGAGGCACTCGTCCAGCCGCCCGGCCATCGCTGCAGGTGCGTGGATCGCAAGGGCAAGCCCGTCGCGTGCCACACGCTTACCCCGGTCGCCATGGGCTCGAGGTGGCGCCGCCGGCAGTGAGTGCTCTTCCGGGACGCTGCCCCGTGGGCGATCGAGGTACGGGCGAAGGCGCTCCACCTCGATGCGGCTGCGGTCGGCGATCGTGACGAGGTACTGGTCGCGCACGAGCTCGTTCGGGTGCTCGGCGATCATCGCCACGGCGGCTTCGGCGGCGCGGGCTCGGCCCTCTGGAGATCGAAGGTCGCCGGCGGACAGCGCCCGCTCGACGCGGAACCCCAGAAACGGCTGCGCCTGCTCGATCGCCGACCGCAGCCGCTCCGGGTCGCTCTGGGCGAGCCCGCCTGGGTCACTGCCCGGAGGCAGGGGCGCGACGGCCACCTCGAGGTCGTGCTGGCGCTCCCACTCGTAGAAGCGCGACGCCGCCGACTGGCCGGCCGTGTCGGCGTCGAAGGCGAGGATGACCCGCTTGGCAAAACGAGCGATCAGCTGGAAGTGCTCGTCGGTGAGCGCCGTACCGCAGGTGGCGACGGCGCGGGGGACGCCGGCGGTGAACAGGCCGATGACGTCGGTGTAGCCCTCGCAGATGACGATCTCGCCGGCCTGCACGATCCCTTGGCGCGCCCAGTTGAGGCCGTAGAGGGTGCGTCGTTTGGAGTAGATGGGGGTTTCTTTGGAGTTGCGGTACTTGGGGCCGGGGTTGCCGCCGTCGGACCCCTGGCCGGCGCCGGGAAGGATGCGGCCCCCGAGGGCGATGGGAGTGCCGGAGGGATCGAAGATGGGGAACATCACCCGTCCCCGGAAGCTGTCCTGCAGGCCGTAGTTGCCGTCGTGGGCGAGGCCGGCTTCCACGAGGACGGTGCCCGGCATGCCGAGTGCCTTTGCGAGGTTGCCGCTTCGCTCCGGCGCCCAGCCGAGGCGGAACTGGCGCACGACGCCGCCGTCGTACCCGCGAGATCGGAGGTACTGGCGGGCGTGGCTGGCGTCGGCGTGGCCGAGGAGCCGCTCGTGGTAGAAGGCGACAGCCCGGCGCATGGCCTCCTTCATCGCCTCCTGCTGGTCGCGGTCCTGCTGACCCCTGCCGCCCGACTCCTGGCGGACCGTGATGCCGGCTCGTGCCCCCAGTCGCTCGACCGCCTCGACGAAGTCGCATCCCTCGATCGCACGGAGGAACGTGATGGCGTCGCCGGAGGCCTGGCAGCCGAAGCAGTAGTAGAGGCCCTCCTCGCCGTTGACGCTGAAGGAGGCGGATTTCTCCGCATGGAAGGGGCACAGCCCGACGAAGCGGCGCCCGACACGCTTGAGCGGCGTGTACTCGCCGATGAGGGTCACGATGTCCGTCGCCGCCCGCACCTGTGCGACGTCCTCGTCGGGGATCCCCATCGAGCGAACGGTAACGCCTGGGTCGGTTCGGCGCCGCCGGCAAGGTCGCTGGCGAGTTCTGGAGTGAGAAACCCACCGAATCGGTCGCTTTCTCACTCCAGAACTGCCGGCCGCCGGCAAGAAACCCCGCCGCCGGTGGCCTGTAGCCGGGCTACTCCCGGGCGGCGAGCACCGACTGCGCCGCCGCGAGGCGGGCGATCGGCACTCGGTACGGCGAGCAGCTGACGTAGTCCAGCCCGGCCTTGAAGAAGACGTCGAT
Source organism: Acidimicrobiales bacterium (assembly GCA_050008715.1). GTDB lineage: Bacteria > Actinomycetota > Acidimicrobiia > Acidimicrobiales > Bog-793 > JAKACA01. The sequence continues at coordinate 6,250 of JBEKMC010000043.1, forward strand.
CGAGGCTGGGTCACCGCCGTGCTCGCCGCACACGCCGCACTCGAGCCCCGGACGGGTCGCCCGCCCGCGCTCGACGGCGATACGGACGAGCTCTCCGACGGCCACGGCGTCGATGTTCTCGAAAGGGTTCGACGGCAGCAGGCCCTTCTCGAGGTAGGCCGACATCATGCGGCCCTCCACGTCGTCGCGACTGAAGCCGAAGGTCATCTGCGTGAGATCGTTCGTGCCGAAGGAGAAGAAGTCGGCTTCCTCGGCGATCTCGCCGGCGACGAGCGCCGCACGGGGCGTCTCGATCATCGTGCCGATCAGCACCTCGACGTGCTCGGCCTCGCCGGATGTGCCCGCCTCGGCGGATGAGCCTGCGTCGCCGGACGTGCCTGCGTCGCCGGATGTGCCCGCCTCGGCGGCCGCGATCGCCTCGGTCACCCATGACCGAGCGAGCGCCAGCTCCTCTCGGGAGATCGTCAGCGGGATCATGACCTCGACGACGGGCTTGCCGCCGGCGCGGACCCGGTCGAAGGCTGCTTCCATGAGGGCGCGGACCTGCATGGCATAGAGGCCGGGCTTGATGACGCCGAGGCGCACACCGCGAGTCCCGAGCATCGGGTTCGACTCACGCCAGGCCCGCGCAGCCTCGTAAAGCGCCTCCTCCTCCTCGGTGAGACCCTCGGTCGCCTTCTTGACGGCGAGGTGTTCCACGTCGGGGAGGAACTCGTGGAGCGGAGGGTCGAGGAGGCGGACGACCACAGGAAGGCCGTCCATGGCCTCGAGGATCTCGAGGAAGTCGGCTCGTTGCACGACTCGGAGCTCCTCCAGGGCGGCCGTCTCCTGCTCCTCGGTCGACGCGAGGATCATGCGGCGCACGACGGGGAGCCGGTCCTCGCCGAGAAACATGTGCTCGGTCCTGCACAACCCGATCCCCTCAGCACCGAGCTCGCGGGCGTTGGCGGCGTCGGCGCCCGTGTCGGCGTTGGCGCGCACGCCGAGGTGCCCGCGGCGGATCTCGTCCGCCCAGCCGAGGATTGCGTTCATCTCCGGCGGTGGTGCGGCGGCGGTGAGCTCCACTGCGCCGAGGACGACCGTACCGGTGGAGCCGTCGATCGAGATGATGTCGCCGGCGTGGACGACCGTGCTGCCGACGCTGAAGGACTGGGTCGCCTCGTTGATGCGGAGGGCCTCGGCACCGACGACGGCCGGCTTGCCCCAGCCCCGCGCCACGACGGCCGCGTGCGAGACGAGCCCGCCGCGGGCGGTCAGCACGCCCTGGGCGGCGAGCATGCCGTGAACGTCCTCGGGGCTCGTTTCGTTGCGCACGAGCACGACCTTCTCGCCGTTGCGGGCGGCTTCGTCGGCATCGTCAGCGGTGAGCACGACCTTGCCGACGGCGGCGCCCGGGGAGGCGCCGAGGCCCTTCGTGAGGACGTCGGCCGACGTGTGGGCGAACTGCGGGTGCAGGACCTGGTCGATGTGCTCGGCAGTCACCCGTTGCACGGCTTCGTCGTGGCGGAGCTGGATGACCGGGTCGGCCACCATCTCGACCGCCATCCGGAACGCCGCCCGACCGGTCCGCTTGCCCACTCGGGTCTGCAGCATCCACAGCTTGCCCTGCTCGATCGTGAACTCCGTATCGCACATGTCGCGGTAGTGCTTCTCGAGACGGGCGAAGACGTCGAGCAGCTCGGTATAGATGGCCGGGAAGAGGCCTTCGAGGTCCGACAGCGGCTGCGTGTTGCGGATCCCGGCGACGACGTCCTCTCCCTGGGCGTTCACGAGGAAGTCGCCGTAGGCCCCGGCGGCGCCCGTGGCCGGGTCGCGTGTGAACCCGACGCCCGTTCCCGAGTTGTCGTCCCGGTTGCCGAACACCATCGCCTGCACGTTGACGGCCGTGCCGAGGTCGTGCGGGATGCGCTCGCGCACCCGGTAGGCAACGGCGCGAGCCCCGTTCCAGGAGCGGAAGACGGCCTCGATGGCGCCGCGGAGCTGGTCCATCGGCGCTTCCGGGAACGGCGAGCCGGTCTCCTTCTCGACGACGCCCTTCAGCTCCGTCACGAGCGACTTCAGCGCCTCGGCCGGGATGTCGGCATCGGTCTTGGCGCCGCTGCGCTCCTTCGCCGTCTCGAGCGGATCGTCGAGCGCCGACCCGGAGATCCCGAGCACGATGCGCCCGTACATCTGCACGAAGCGCCGGTAGGAGTCGAAGGCGAACCGCTCGTCGCCCGTCTGGGCCGCCAGCCCCTCGACGGAGGCATCGTTCAACCCGAGGTTGAGGACCGTGTCCATCATGCCCGGCATGGAGAACTTGGCCCCGGAGCGCACCGAGACGAGCAGCGGGTCGGCGGCGTCGCCCAGCTTGCGGCCCATGCGGTTCTCGAGGAGTTGCAGGTGGCGGGTCACCTCGTCGGACAGGCCTCCCGGCCAGCCGGCGCCCATATAGGCGCGGCAGGCATCGGTCGAGATCGTGAAGCCGTGCGGTACCGGCAGCCCGAGAACCGACGTCATTTCCGCCAGGTTGGCCCCCTTGCCTCCGAGGAGCTCCTTCAGCTCCATGGGCGGGCGCGGGTGCTCGTGGTCGAAGTCGAAGACGTAGGCCATCGGGGTGATCCTTCCTCAGGGCGTGGGCGCTCCTCCGGTCGCGAGGAGCAACGACGAGCCTACTGACGCCTACGAGCTCCCCCTCAGTCGCCTGCGAGCTCCCTCGTGCGCCGACGCGTTCCCTCATGCGCCTGCGAGCTCCCTCATGCGCCGAAGCGTCCCCTCATGCGCCGGCGAGCCCTCATGCGCCTGCGAGCTCCCTCATGCGCCGAAGCGTTCTCTTATACGTCAGCGTCGAGGCGCTCGGCGATCAATCCGCTCAGCTCGGCGATGGGCAGGCGGACCTGCTCGGTCGAGTCGCGGTCGCGGACGGTGACGGCGCCGTCGTCGAGCGAGTCGAAATCGACTGTCACGCACAGCGGCGTCCCGATCTCGTCCTGGCGCCGGTACCGGCGGCCGATTGCCTGGGTCTCGTCGTAGTCACACACGAAACGCCGCTGCAGCGTCCCCAGGATCTCCCTCGCCAGAGGCGTCAGCGTCTCTTTCTTCGACAGCGGCAGGACCGCGACCGAGTACGGGGCGATGCGAGGGTGCAGTCGCAGCACGGTTCGGTCCTCGCCGGCGACGACGTCGGTGTCGTAGGCCGCCAGCAACAGCGCCATCATCGTGCGCGTGAGCCCTGCCGCCGGCTCGATGACGTGCGGCATGTAGTGCTCGCCCGTGGTCTGGTCGAAGTACTCGAGCTTCGTGCCCGAGTGCTCCGAGTGCGCCCGAAGGTCGAAGTCCGTGCGGTTGGCGATGCCCTCGAGCTCGCCCCAGCCCCACGGGTAGAGGAACTCGACGTCGGCCGTGCCGGCCGAGTAGTGCGAGAGCTCGGACACGTCGTGGTGGCGCAGGCGCAGCATCTCTTTCGGCACGCCGTAGCGTTGGTACCAGGCGAGGCGTTCGTTGCACCAGTACTCGAACCACTTCGGGCTGTCGGCCGGCGGCACGAAGTACTCCATCTCCATCATCTCGAACTCGCGGGTCCGGAACACGAAGTTGCCAGGCGTGATCTCGTTGCGGAAGGCCCGGCCGGTCTGCGCGATGCCGAACGGCGGCTTCTTGCGCGTGGTCTGCAGGACGTTGAGGAAGTTCACGAACATGCCCTGCGCCGTCTCGGGGCGAAGGTAGGCGACGGCGGCGCTGTCCTCGACCGGGCCGACGAACGTCTTGAACATGAGGTTGAACGGCCGCGCCTCGGTCAGATCCTTCGACCCGCAGTTGGGGCATTCCTCCCCGATCTGGTCCGCCCGCCACCGTTCCTTGCAGTTGCGGCAGTCGACGAGCGGGTCCGTGAAAGCGGCGAGGTGACCAGAGGCCTCCCAGACCTTGGGGTTCGTGAGCACAGCGGCGTCGATGGGCACGACGTCGTCGCGCTGTTGCACCATGGCGCGCCACCAGGCGTCGCGGACATTGCGAAGCATGAGGGCACCGAGCGGCCCGTAGTCGTAGGTGGAGCGGATGCCTCCGTAGATCTCCGCCGACGGGAAGACGAAACCCCTCCGCTTGCAGAGGTTCACGACGGCGTCAAAGAGCGCCGCATCAGGTGCCGGGGAGGACTCCGAAGGCGTCATCCCGCGAGAATAGTGGGAGGTAGCCGGCGGCCTTCTCGGGCATCCCCCAGGTCGTCAGTCCTTCCGGCCGCTCAGCGCGAGGCCGACGCCGACGGCGACGATGGCAAGGCCGCCGACGCCTCCGACGAGCTCGAGTCGCCGGGGCGACCGGGCGAACCACGACCGGAACGCCCCGGCCGCGAGGCCCCAGATGCTGTCGGAGAGAAGGGCGATGCCGCTGAAGACGGCGCCGAGGAGCAGGATCTGGACCGGGACGTGACCGCTCGCCTTGTCCACGAACTGAGGGAGGATGGCCGACAGGAAGATGATCGTCTTCGGGTTCGAGACTCCGACGACCCAACCCTGCGCCAGGACCCGCCAGCTGCCAGTCCCACTCGTGCCACTCGTGGCGGCGACGACGGCTTCGAGACTGCGCCGCTGGCGCCAGGCCTGTATGCCGAGCCAGACGAGGTAGGCGGCACCGGCGAGCTTGACGACGTCGAACACGACGATCGATCGTTCCACGAGGACGCCGATCCCGACTGCGACGACGACGACCTGGAGGTACTCGCCGAGCGTGTTCCCGACGACGGTCAGCAGGGCCGCACGCCGGCCATGGGCGAGGGCACGTCCGACGATGAACATCACGCTCGGGCCCGGGATCACGATGACCACGAACGCCGTCACCATGAACGCCAACAGATGTCCGGTCGGCATCCCGGCACGTTACCTCGGCGCCCATCGCAGCCTCGCAGCCCGCGCCCGTCGCCGCCTCGCCGCCGCCTGCCGCCGCCCCGGGGCGCCACCCGGCCCGCCGCAGTCTCGCCGCCGCCGCCTGCCGCCGCCGCCTGCCGCCTGCCGCCGCCCCGCGTCGCCGGAAGCTGCCGACGACGTCCTTCGCCTCGGCATAGCCCTGGAACGGCTTGTTGCGAGCCGTGGCCACATCGAGGTCGTCGGGTACCTCCGGTCTGCACTCGAGCTGGCGCCGGCATCGGCGCGGCCACTGCTCGCGGACGCGTTCGTGACGACGTCGATGTTGACGCTGTTCCTCCTCGGGCAGAAGGACGCGGTCGCCCGTGGGGCGGCGAAGGTGCTCGCCGACCGGGCTCTCGAGATGTCGGAGGAGCTCGGTGACGATCGCGTACGCACACGGGCCATCGCGCTCCTGAGCGGCGCCGCCCACTTGGAGCGGGACGCCGACGTGGCTCGGGAGCTCGCCCTCGAGGGCGTCGAGATCGCCCGGCGCCTTGGCGACACACAACTCCTCGGCGAGCTGCTGCGCTGTGTCGCCATCCGCGCCCCGTCGTGGGACGAACGTCACCGGCTCCGGCTCGAGGCCCTCGCCTGCTTCCGCTAGACCGGTGACGTGCTCTTCGCCGCCGGCGAGCTGTACGCCCTCGTCGGGCTCGAGGCGGATCGTGGATCGCTTGCCGGCGCCCGCGGGTATCTCCTGGAGGCGATCGCCTTGGCGGAGGATCTCGGCGCTGAGATGTTTCTCTACTTCTTCCGATCAGACCTCGCTGTGTTGCTCATGGCCGAGGGGGACTACGACCCGGCCGCGCCGCTGCTGCGGTCGAGCCTCCTGCTCGCCCGACGCATCGGCCTCCGGCAGGAGCTGGCTGGGCTGCTCTTCGGCGCGGCCTGCCTGGCGCCGCATCGGCGCGACCTGCTCCAGGCGGCTCGACTCCACGGTGCCGCCGATGTGGCCATCGCCGGCGGACTGGCCGGCGGGAACATCAACTGGACGGAGATGGAGCAAGGGGTTCGAGACGAGGATCAGCCGCGCCTGCGGGCGGCGATGCCCTCGGAGGACTTCGAGCGCGCCTACGAATTCGGCGCCGGGCTCACTCCCCAGCAGGCCGTCGAGCTGGCGCTCGGCCGGAAGGTCCTTGGGGCGTGAGTGCCGACAGCATCCCGTTCGGGTCGAACACGACGCGTCCCCCCACGATCGTGGCGGCGACCGACAGATCAGGCTCGAGCACGACGAGGTCGGCAGGTGCGCCCGGCGCGAGTGAGCCCAGGCCGTCTGCTGCACAGCCCGCCGCCCGGGCCGGCGTCGTGCTGGCGGCGCGTACGGCTTCGGGGAAGGTCACGCCGGCGCCGGCGACGAGGTTCCGCACAGCCCGGTCCATCGTGAGCACGCTGCCGGCGAGGGTGTCGGCATCCGTGGCGAGCGTCGCCCGGCCGCCGGCGACCGTCACCTCCATCCGGCCGATCTGGTAGCACCCAGGGCCGAGCCCGGCCGCCGGCGTGGCGTCGCTGACGGCGACGAGGCGACCGGGCGCGCATCGAGCCACCAGGGCCAGCACGGCAGCATGGGCGTGCTCGAGGTCGGCGATCACCTCGACGGTCACGCGATCGTCGAGCAGGAGCGCCGTCACGGCGCCGGGACGCCGGTGATGGAGCGGCGCCATGGCGTTGAACAGATGGGTTGCGTGACGCGCGCCTGCCTCGATGGCCGCACGAGTCGTGTCGTAGTCGGCGTCGGTGTGCCCAATCGCCACTTCGATCCCGAGATCGAGTGCCGCCGCCTGGAGCGCCTTGCTTCCCGGGAGCTCCGGAGCGATGGTCACGATCCGGATGGATCCGCCCGAGGCGTCCGCCAGGCGTCGGAGTTCGCCAACGTCAGGCGGGCGCAGTGCCTGCGGGTCGTGCGCACCTCGCTTCGACGGTGCGATCCACGGACCTTCGAGATGGATCCCACGGATGGTCGCCCCACCTGCGACCGGCCGGCCAACTATCCGGCCGGCGGCCGCCACCGCCCTGAGGAGGCGCTCGGGCGTGTCGGACACGGTCGTGGCGAGGAGCGAGGTGGTGCCGTGGCGGGCGTGAAAGCGGGCGATCCGCGTGAGGGCGGCGGTGACATCCCCGTCGACGTTCACCTGGGCGCCGTCGCCGCCGTGCACGTGCACGTCGAACGACCCTGGCGTCAGGACCCGCCGGCCGAGGTCGACGACACGGGCGACGCCGGGGTCCGGGCCGGCGGGGCCTCCGAGCGTGGCCGACCCGACGCCGATGCCGCCGGCCCGCCCGCCGGCCTGTCCCCCCACGCCGGCCAGCCCCCCGACGCCCGCCCGTCCCCCCACGCCGGCCCGTCCCCCCACGCCGGCGATGGTCCCGTCCCGCACGGCCACCCAGCCGGGCGACAGCACGCGGTCGGGGGTGACGACCGTGCCGGCGGCGAGGAGCACCGTCGTCAGGTCGGCGCTCCGGCGCTCCGAACGGCAGACGTCACGGTGGACGACGTCGTATGGGCGGAACGCAGCCGCCGGTCGAGGTGGTACTCGATCGCAACGGTGGCGAGTCGCTCGACCTCTGCAGTGGCTCGGCTGGGCGGCGCCTCCAGCGCCTGCCGGAGGCGTCCCCCGAGGATTTGGCGGATGAGCTCTACGGCCTCTCGGGACACGGCCTGGCCGCTCCGGCACGAACGGCACAAGAAACCCCCCATCGCCTCGTCGAACGCCACCAACTCCGCCGGCTCTCCGCAGGCCGTGCACTGGTCGACCACGGGGCTCACTCCTTCGAGTGCCAGCAGCTTCCAGAGAAACGCCCCCAGCAGCACAGCACCCCCGTCGCCGGCGAGCGTCGTGAGCGCTCCGACGAGCATCTTGAAGAGCTCCGGCACAGGGTGTCGTTCGACGGCCACTTGGTCGACCGCCTCGAGCATGGTGAAGGCGACGGGCATCTTGTCGAGGTCTTCGCGGATCGGGCGGAAGACGTCGATGACGTCCACCTGCGTGACGACATCGAGTTCGCGTCCCTTCCAGCACATCAGCGACACGTGCGTCAGCAGGTCGAGGCGTCCGCCGAGCTTGGACTTCGTCTTCCGCACACCTTTGGCGACAGCCCGGACCTTGCCGTGCTCCGGCGTGACGAACGTGATGATCCGGTCGGCTTCACCAAGCCGCATCGTGCGCAGCACGATGCCTTCGTCCCGGAACGTTGCCACGTGGCCACGCTACGGCGGTCCCCGTCAGCTGCGGCCGCGCAACCCGTGCAACCGGCCACCGAAATAGATGAGCGCCACGCCGACGACGATCACGACGACGAGACCGAAGGCCTGCGGGTCGCCCGCAACTGCCAGCACGACAAGAAAGGCGAACAACGCGAGGCCGAGCAGGACACCCGAGATCATGCCGATGTGGTCCCAGAGCCGCCAGGGCGCCGCCCGGCCACCGTCGTCAGCCGGTTCGCTCATCGCTTCAGCCCTCCGAAGCGCCGCTCGCGGTGCTGGTACTCGCGGATCGCCTCGAAGAGATTCTCCCGCCGGAAGTCCGGCCACAGCACGTCGGCGAACACGAGCTCGGAGTAGGCGATCTGCCAGAGGAGGAAGTTCGACATCCTGAACTCGCCGGACGTGCGCACGACGAGGTCAGGGTCCGGCATGTCCGGCCAGTACAGCCTGCTGCGGATCGCCCGTTCGTCGACTTTCTCCGGCTTGACGCCGTCGGCGACGATTTGTTTGACGGCATCCACGATCTCGGATCGTCCGCCGTAGTTGAAACAGATCGTGAGCGTCATGCGCCGGTTGTGCGCTGTGCGCTCAGCCGATTCGTCCATGTGGCGCAGCAGGCGCTTCGGGACCCGCCAGTCGCGCCGGCCGGCGAAGCGGATGCGGACGCCCTTTCGCTGCAGGTCGTCCCGGTGTCGGGTCAGGATGCCCTCGTTGAAGTTCATGAGGTATCGCACCTCGTCCGGCGGGCGTCGCCAGTTCTCCGTCGAGAAGGCGAACATCGACAGCCAACGCACGCCTACCTCGAGGGCGCCGTCGACGGTGTCGAACATGGCCTCCTCGCCGGCAGCATGTCCCGCCGTCCTCGGCAGGCCGCGGGCGCTCGCCCATCGGCCGTTGCCGTCCATGACGCAGGCGACGTGGTTCGGGACGCGGTTCGGGTCGATGCCCTCGCTTGGCACGAGGCGACGTTACTCCGGGTGGCCCGGGCTCATCCCTGACCCCCGCCCTCGGCCGGCCCATGAGGCGCCGGCCCACCGCCAGCCCCGCCCTCGGCCGGCCCACCAGGCGCCGGCGCACCGCCAGCCCCCCCAGCCAAGACCGACGCCACCCAGCCGGCGGCCGCGGCCCGGGCGGACTGGCCATCCCCGGCACGAACGAGCGGCCAGAGGATCTCGTCGACGAGACAGTCCCAATCGAGGCCCTCACTCGACACGCCGGCGGATCGGACAGCCGTCCGGGCCTCACCAATCACCACAGCGAGCTCGGCGACCTCCTCCTCCACGACCTCGGCGATACGCCGACGGACCCAGCCGGCGAGCCACGGGCTGACGCCGGCGGTCGACACGGCGATCGAGACGTCGCCCCGGCGCAGCGTCGCCGGCATCAGAAACGAGCACGACCTCGGATCATCAGCCGCGTTCATCAGAACGCCGGCGCCCTCCGCATCGAGGTACACGCGGTGGTCGACCTCCGGGATACCGGTGGCACTCACGACGAGGCGATAGGCGCCGGCCTCGCCGGCGATGTAGGGCCGGCGCTCGACGGCGACGTCGAGGTCGTCGACGAGCGCGCAGGTCTCCGGCGCCACGATCGTGACGCGGGCTCCGCATTCGACCAACGAGGCCGCTTTGCGAGCGCCTACGGGCCCGCCGCCGACCACGAGGCACGGCAGACCCTCGAGTCGGAGGGCGACGTGAAAGAGGGGCGCAGCGGTTCTGAGCTGGGCCGACGCGTCGCCAACAGCACCGGGGACAGCACCGGGGACAGCACCGGGGACACCGGCGGCGACTGCGGCGGAAGGTCGAGGAGGAGGAGTCATCGATGAAATGGGGAGGAATACCCTTAAAAGCCGATCGGTTTAGTCAGATATAGTACGAGCGGCCATACCGGCGCTCCCTAGAGGGGACGATAACTTGGACACCAATGAGGCAACTGCAGTGATCGAGGGCCGCAGGGTCGACGAGCAAGAGCTTGCCGCAGTCTCCGCCCGCCTCGAGGCGCTGCCGATCCGAGAGGCGGCACAAGCCGCCATCGCCTGGACGATCGAGAACTTCGGCAGCTCGTACGCGGTCGCGAGCTCGTTCCAGGACGCCGTCCTCGTCGATCTCGCCGTCAAGGCCGACCCGAGCGTAGAGATCATCTTTCTCGACACCGAGTTCCATTTCCCCGAGACGCTCGCCTTCGTCGAGCGGCTGCGGAAGATCTGGAACCTCAACCTCACCGTCACGCACCCGTCGATCGGGCGCGAAGAGACCCCCTGCGGCAGCGCCGGCTGCTGCCAGCTGCGGAAGGTGGAACCACTCAACGCCGCCCTCGCAGGCAGGCAGGCGTGGGTCACGGGCCTGAAGCGCGTGGACACGCCGGAGCGCGAGGCGGCACCCATCGTCGGCTGGGACCCCCAGCGCAACATGGTGAAGGTGAACCCTCTCGCCACCTGGAGCGACGACGACGTCGAGCAGTACCTCGCCGAACAGGCGCTGCCGCACCACCCGCTCACCTACGTGGGCTACGTCTCCATTGGCTGCTCGCCCACGACGCAGCCGGTCGCCGAAGGCCACAACCCCCGTGAGGGGCGCTGGCCCGGCAGTGACAAGACCGAGTGCGGGCTGCACGTCTAGCCCGCCCGGACTCGTCCACTTCCTCCGCCACCCAGTCCCGTCCTCTCGACGACCATGGACTTCGTCCGCCCGTTCCGCACGGGCAACACGCTCAACCAGACCGAGCAGTGGAAGCTGGCGCGCAACCCGCTCGACGTCGCCGACGCCATCGTGGACCGCTACGCCGTCGAGGGCTACGAGTCGATCGCCACGGTCGAAGGCGAGGTCGAGCGGCTGAAGTGGGTCGGCATCTACCCGCAACGGCAGGGCGGCGACGCCTTCATGATGCGGGTGAAGATCCCGGGCGGCCGGATGACGGCGGCACAGGCCCGCTGCATCGGCGAAGTCGTGGACCGATTCGCAGCCGCCCCGGAGCCGAGCCCGATCTGGGGTGACCGTTACTGCGATCTCACGACGCGCCAGGACATCCAGCTGCACTGGGTGCACATCGGCGATGTCCCGGAGATCTGGCGGCGTTTCGAGGAAGTCGGCATCACGACGGTGCAGGCGTGCGGCGACTCGGCTCGCAACGTCCTGTCGTGCCCCGTTTCGGGCGTCGACCGCTACGAGGTCCTCGACGCCAGCCTCATCGCGAGGGAGGTCTCGGACTTCTTCACGGGCAACCGCGAGTACGCCAACCTCCCGCGCAAGTTCAAGATGTCGATCACGGGTTGCCGCGAGGACTGTGCCCAGGCGGAGATCAACGACATCGGCATGTGGCCGGCCCGCCGCTTCGACGACGGCGCCGTCGGCTTCAACCTGCTCGTCGGTGGCGGCCTCTCCGACGGGCCCCGCATGGCGAGCGACCTCGACGTCTTCGTCGTGCCCGAGCAGGTCGTCGAGATCTGCCGCGCCATCGCCCAGCTGTACGGCGAGCTCGGCAACCGTGAGAACCGCGGCATCAACCGGATGCGATACCTCGTGCAGGAGCTGAGCCCGGAGGGTTTCCGGGAAGAGCTGGCCACCCGGGCGGCCGTTCCGCTCGAGCCCGCCGGCGAGGAGCTCACCCGTCGGTACCGGGGCGACCACGTCGGGGTGCACGCCGAGCGGCGCCCGGGCCGTTCGTACGTGGGCTGCTCGGTGCCGGTCGGGCGCCTGTCCGGGCTGGAGCTCGTGGAGGTGGCGCGCCTCGCCGAGGAGTACGGCGACGGCGAAGTCCGGCTCGCCACGGATCAGAACTTCGTGCTCACGGGAGTGCCGTCGGATCGGGTGGAGGAGCTTCTCCAAGAAACCCTCCTCCGCCGCTACTCCCCCTTCCCGGCCCCCTTCGAGCGAGGTGTCGTCGCCTGCACGGGCAGCGAGTTCTGTCGGTTCGCCGTCGTGGAGACAAAGGCACGGGCCGTCCAGTGGGCGCGCGAGCTCGACCGCAAGTTCGCCGGCGCCATGGGTGGGGGAGCGGGCCAGCGGGAGCGGCCGCACGACTCGATCGTGCGCATGCACTTCTCCGGTTGCCCGGCGTCGTGCGGGCAGCCGCAGATCGCCGACATCGGCTTCCGGGGCGACACCGCCCACGTCGGCAACGAGATCGTCGAGGGCGTCGACGTCGGCCTCGGCGGAAGCCTCGGTACCGATGCCGCCTTCGGCAGCTGGTTCGCGGGGGCGATGCCGGTCGAGCAGGTGCCTGCCGCCTTGGAGCGGGTCGTGGGCCGCTATCTCGGAGAGCGCCAGCCGCTCGAGCGATTCCACGAATGGGCGAGACGAGCACCGCGCCAATCGGTTCAGTCCACGTTGCAAGGGGAGCAAGCACGATGACGATGTCACCGCCCCGCATCCGCTCTGAGATGAGCGGGATCTCGGAGGCGCCGGGCAAGGTGTGGTTCTGGGAGCTGGCCGCCGCCGTGATCGACGCCGATCGCTGTGTGCAGTGCGGCGCCTGTGTCGCCGCCTGCCCGACCGACTCGATCGGGATCGGTACCGACGACCTCCCGAAGCTCGTCAAGATGTGCACCGGATGTTCGTTGTGCTGGGACTTCTGTCCGCGCGGCGGCCTCGCTTACGAGTCGACGTGGCTGGCCCCGTATGATGGTCCGGTCAGCACTCCGCTTGACGACTGGCGAATCACTGGCGTCGACCCGGCTCCGGGTCTTGGGCGGGTTACAGAAAAGGTAGCGGCGCGCGCCCCGAGCGGAGATACACTGTCGGCACAGCACGCCCAAGATGGTGGCGTAGTGACCGCGATACTCCTCGCTTCCCTCGCAGCCGGGGAGATCGACGGCGCTGTCGTGGCGAGGGAGGACCCCGACCATCCGTGGAAGGGTGTTCCTCACCTCGCCACGACTCCCGCGGAAATCCGTGCGGCGTCGGGCAGCTTCTACAACCAGACGATGGCCTTGGCGTGTCTCGACCTCGCTTCCGCAGGCTTGCCCAGCAACGCCCGCATCGCCGTGGTCGGGACGCCGTGCGAGATTCAGGGAGTCAAGGCCCTGCAAGCTCGACAGTGGCGCCGCGGTGCTTCCCGCGTCGATGCCGTCGCCCTCACGATCGCCTTGTTGTGCACGAAGAGCTTCGACTACCGAAAGCTCATGGTGCGCGAGCTCAGCGAGTCCCGGGGCTTGTCCCTCGCCGACGTCGGCAAGGTGGACGTCATCCACGGCCGGATGATCGTCGAGGATCGCTCGGGCGGCACGCTCGTCGACGAGCCGGTGAAGAACTTTCACGGAGCCGCTCTGAAGGGTTGCGACGAGTGCGCCGACTTCCTCGGCCGAGCGGCGGACATCTCCGTCGGGAGCGTCGGGAGCCGCCCCGGCTATTCGAGTGTGATCGTTCGGACCGAAGCGGGTGGACGCGCCTGGGCGCGCGTGCGCGACGACTTGGACGTCGGCGAGCTGGATGCCCCGGAGGCGCTCGAGCGACTGGACCGGCTCGACAAGAAGATCGCATCGCAGGCCCTACAGCGCCCCTTCGATCCTGACGGCCCGCTGTTCATCGACTTCGCCGAGCACGTGACGTTCTACGGCGGGACGGACCGAGCCCCAGTTTGGAGGGACCAATGAGTCCGATGGTGGTCCTCGACGTCCGACCCGTCGCTGCGCCGGGTCGCCTGGGACTGCTCGATGAGCCGCTCGAGATGCTCGCTGAGCTGCGCCGTCTGGCGGCCGGCGAGCCCGCTGCTGCCCGGGCGGCTGCGCCTCGGCGACTCGCCGCCTATGCCGGCGAGGCCTGGGCGAGCGAGCTCGCCGCCCTCGGGGTGCCTGATGCGGTCGTGACCCATTCGTTCGAGACGTTCCGGCGCGAGATATGGCTCTGGGTTGAAGGCGACCGCCGCTGGGATCAGCTCGCCGGGCACCTCGGGGCGCGTGTGATGAGGAGAGCCGTCCGCTCGGTGGACTAGACATCCTCGGCGTGAAGAGGTCATGGGCGCTGGCCGTTACCGCTTGCTTCCTGCTGATGGCGGCGTGGGCACTGACCGATCCGTTGTTGAGCGGCCCCGACGAACCGGCGCAGTTGATCCGCGCCGAGGCCATCGTCCGCGGGCAGCTGATCGGGCGGCCGCAGTCGACGCAGGCGGACAACCCCGGAACGATCGAGCGGGTGCCGGGTTTCTTGGAGAACTCGAGCTCCTTCGCGTACTGGTGCTTCATATTCGAGCCGAATGTCACCGCGATCTGCGGGCCGCCGTTGACGGGGCCGGACCACCTGGTGCCCGTCGCGACCTATGTCGGGCACTATCCGCCGCTGTACTACGTGGCAGTAGGCTGGCCGAGCCTGCTGGACAGCGGGCCGACGGGCGTCCTCTGGATGCGCCTGGCGAGCGCCCTGCTGAACGCGCTGCTGCTCGGCACGGCGTTGTGGCTCGTGGCGCGGCGATCGCGAGTCTTGGTGGTCGCCGTGTTGGTGGCGGTGACGCCGACCGTCATCTACTACTCCGCCTCGGTCAACCCGAACGGCTTGGAGATGACGTCCGCCGTGTGTTTCTGGTGCGCCGTGCTGGGATTGACGATGCCGTGGCCGGGGGAGTCCGGCCGGACTGAGATCGTCATCGCGGCGGTCTCGGGGGCGCTGCTCGCCTCGGCGCGCGGGTTGTCCCCGGTGTGGGTCGTGTTCGCGATCGTGGCCGCGGTAGCGGGCGGGGACCTGGCGCGGGCGCGCGCCGTCGCTCGCCGTTCGGACGCTCGCATCGCCGGCGGCGTGCTCCTGCTCGTCATGCTGGCTGCCGTCGGCTGGATCGTGGAGGAGCACGGGCTCGACGAGCTGGGTTACCCGAGCCACTCGAGCTACGCGTCGCTGTTCCGCCAGACGTTGACCGCCACCCCGCACTACTTGGCGGAGATGGTCGGGTTCTTCGGCGCGAACAACGTGCCCGCACCGCCCTTTGCCACGGTCGTCGTAGTCGCCGGCCTGGCGTTGTTCGTGCTGGTTGCGTTCGTGGTCGGTTCGTGGCGTGAGCGAGTCGTTCTGGCGCTGTTGCTCGTGGCGATCGTGGCCGTGCCCGTGGCATCGGGCGTCGCCACGGGCCATCACTACGGGCTCATCTGGCAGGGCCGCTACACCTTGGCGATCGGTGTCGGCTCACCGATCTTCGCCGGCTACGTGGTGGCGGCGTGGCTCGAGCGCCGTCCGTCCGGGCGGACAGCTCCGGTCGCGTTGGGCGGACTGCTCGCGGTCGGGCAGTTCGTGTCGTTCCTCTGGGTGCTGCGGCGTTTCATGGTGGGGGCGAACGGGCCGATGAGCGGCGTCTTCGGCGGAATCTGGCACCCGCCTGTCGACGGCTCCGTCCTGCTCGTCTGGGCAGCCTTGGGAGCACTCGGCTTGTGGGCGGTGGCAGTGCGGGCGGCCCCGGCCGGGTGATCGGGCGGGTGAATGTCCCCGAGGCGTCTCGGACCGATCCCGATCAATGCCGATGTTGTTCTCATGATCTCGTATAGGGCCGCGGTGCTCGAGCCGAAGATGACCACGGCCTGACGTCGCCGCAGGCGATCACGGCACGTCGAGAAAGGGGACCGAATTGACCTCCCGGAAGGACGACCAGCGGTTCTGGCTGGCTGTCGCGTCGTCCGGTCTTGTCACCGTGCTGTTCCTGAGTTGGATGATCGTGCGCCTCGGCGGTCCGCGTGTGACGAACGTGATGGACAACGTCATGCAGCTGCTGGCGGGGCTCGTGGCCACTCTGATGTGCGTGGCGGCGGCTCACCGTCACCAGCAGCGGGCAACCGGCTGGGCGCTGCTGGCCGCATCGTTGTTCGCAACGGAATGTGGCAACGGGGTGTGGTGCTACTACGACATCGTCCGTGGTCAGCTCGCGAGCTCCTCGATGGTGGGTGACGTCTGTACGGCTCTGGCAGCCCCGCTCGCCATCGCCGCGCTGCTGACGTTCCCAAGACCCAAGGGCATCACGAGGTCCGTGCTCCGCGGGCTGCTGGACAGCCTCCTCATCGGATCCGCCCTCTTCTTCGTCAGCTGGACGCTGGTACTGAATGCCGTGTACCACGCTGGATCCACGGATCTCTTCAATCTGGCCTATCCGGCGAGCGACATCGTGGTCGCCTCACTCGTCCTCATCCTTGCCACGCGACCCGGCCACCTGTACCGAGTGCGCTTCGGCCTGGTGTCGGCAGGCCTTGTGGCGTTCGCCGTTGCGGACAGCTCCTACTCGTATCTCACTGCATTGCATCGCTATGGCATCGGCAGCGTCACTGACACCGGATGGGTTCTGGGCTACTCGTTGATCGCCCTCGGTGGGCTGTGGGCGTTGCAGCATCCGGTCCAACAGGACGGTGATGTCGTCCGCCCGACCGTGTGGACCCTCGTGGGACCGAACCTGCCGTTGGTAGCTGTCGCGGTCGTTGCGGCGTGGCAGGTGTACGTGCACCACGCGCTCGACCGAGTGTCCCAGCTCAGCTTCGGGGTGGTCGTCCTTGTCATGGCGGCTCGCCAGTTCCTCGTCCTGTTCGACCACCTGGCCCTGAGTGACCACCTCGAGAGTCAGGTCGAAGAGCGCACTGGCGAGTTGCAGTACCAGGCGTTCCACGACGGACTGACGGGGCTGGCCAATAGGGCACGGTTCAACCAGCATCTCGAGACTGCCATCGAGCGGGGGCACGGCAATTGTGCGGGCCTCGCCGTCCTCTTGATCGATCTCGACAACTTCAAGCGCGTCAACGACGTGTTCGGCCACTCGGTCGGTGACGAGCTGCTCCGGCTGACCGCGACACGGTTGCAGAGCGTGCTGAGCGACTCCCACTCCGTCGCTCGGGTGGGCGGTGACGAGTTCGCGGTGCTGATCGAGGACGACGAGCCGTCGTACGCGATGGATCGGCTCGCTCAACGGGTGGCGGGCGTCCTGAGCGCGCCGTTCGCGATCGGACCGAACCGGCTCGAAGTTCAAGCAGCAGTCGGGGCGGCGAGCGGCTGCGCTGAGCAAACCACCGTCGAACCCCTTCTCTTGAATGCCGGCTTGGCGCTGTCGGCCGCCAAGGCCAAGGGGGGCAACCGCTACGAGACGTATTCCTTCTCGATGCATTCGACCATTCTCGAGAATATGAAGACCGAGATCGACATGAGCGGCGCCCTCGTCAACCACGAGTTCCTCGTGTACTACCAGCCGGTCGTGGACCTCGCGTCCCTCACGATCCAAGGTGTCGAGGCACTCGTGCGCTGGCAGCACCCCACGCGAGGGTTCCTCGGCCCCGACAAGTTCATCCCGGTGGCGGAGGCGAGCGGAATGATCGGCGAGCTCGGGGCCTGGGTCCTCGGTCAGGCATGTCGGGATGTCGTCGGCATGAACGGTGCGGCCGGACCGCTCTGGGTGAGCGTCAATCTGTCCGCGCTGCAGCTGGAGGAAGAAGATCTGATGCTGAGGGTGTCCGATGCCCTCGACCAGTCGGGCCTACACCCGTCCCGCCTGACGCTCGAGGTGACCGAGACCGTGGTCATGGCCGACGTCGCCCGGTCAATTCAGGTCCTGACGGCGCTGCGAAATCTCGGTGTGAAGGTGGCAATCGACGACTTCGGCACGGGTTACTCGTCACTCGGCGCGCTGCGGTACCTGCCGGTCGACACGCTGAAGATCGACCGTTCGTTCGTGACAGACCTCGCTCGCGACGAGGCGTCAGCGAACCTCACGCACCGCACGCTGCAGCTCGCGAGCGACTTTCACCTTCACACGGTGGCCGAAGGCGTCGAGGAACCGAGGCAGCTCGACATTCTCCGTCGGTTCGGCTGCGAGTCCGTGCAGGGATTTCTCTTCGCCAAGCCGCAACCGGTCGAGGACCTCGCCGCTTTGCTCAGAACTGGTCTGCTGCCTCTCCCGCCATCCCCGTCCACGAATCACCACCACGTCGTCCAGCCGATGTCGGCACGCCTCCCCGTCCTGACGATGTGACTGCGCATAATCATAATGGAGAAATAGGGTCTTAATCCCCTACGCCGATGCTGCTGGGATTCCGATCTATATGGGATGGCAAGTCGTGTGGAAGTGACGAATGTTGCTCCCGAGGCTCCGACGGACTCGAGTCGGGCATTTCGACGTCGCCGGCTGACGGGCAGTGCGATCGTCATCGCAATCTCGGCCATCTTCGCCGGCTGGATCGGCCTCGGCATCGGCGGAGCAACGACCGTTCGCAACTTCGACGATGTCGTGACGGCCTTGGCGGCTCTGACGGCCGCGGTGCTCTGCTTGCGCGCCAGCGCCACCCAGCACGACCGGTTGCGCCGCTTCTGGCTGCTGATGGCCGCAGCGTCGGCGGCCTGGACGATCGCCGAGGTCATCTGGGGCGTCTACGACGTCGTCCTCCGGACTCCCGTCCCGATCCCCTCCTGGGCCGATGTCGGCTATCTCTCGGCCATCCCGTTGGCCGCTGCTGCCCTCCTCTCTCATCCAGCCATGCACGAGCACAACCGCCATCAAGCGCGGGCCACCCTCGACGGCATCGTCGTGGCGACATCACTGCTGTTCTTGAGTTGGACACTTGTGCTCGGCCCACTGTGGCGGCACTCGGATCTGACGTCTCTCGGCGGCATCGTCGACCTCGCGTATCCATTTGGCGACGTTGTCATGCTGTTCCTTGTCGTGCTCGTGATGCGATCGATGAAGACGGGCGACCGGTTCGCATTGGGGTGCGTTCTCGGCGGTCTCGTCGCGCTGGCGTGTGCCGACAGCACCTACGCGTACTTGACCGAGGTCGGCAAATACACCACAGGCAATCTCGTCGACACCGGTTGGGTGGTTGCCTACCTGGCCTTGGCACTGGGTGCGTACTGTTCGACTGGTGGGGCCACGGTCAGGGTGGCACGTCCGGCTGGGTCGTCCTCCACACTGTCGTTGGTCGTGCCGTTCGTACCGGTCATCGGTGCTCTGCTTGCCTCGGCTATCGAGGTTGCTCTGGGCCGAAAGCTGTTGTTCACGGACTGGGTGATGGCAGTCGTTCTCACGATCTTGGTGCTCGCTCGCCAGGGGTTGTTCCTTTTCGATGAATTCGGGCCACCGGGCCGGTTGCCCGAGCGTCCCGTGGAGCCGGCGTTCTCGGGCGGCTCGAGCTCGACGGTGGCTTCGGGCTCAGCCACGTCGCCGGAGTCAGAGCCGTGAGCTCGCCGCAGCGCTGGACTCTGCCCGACTATGCCCAGCCGACGTACCGGTCAGGTGTCGGTGTCGGTGTCGGTGTCGGTGTCGGCATCGGTGTCGGTGCGGGCGCGGCTGCGGTCATCGCAGCGCCGGCCCGGCCTGCTCACCCAGTCGTTCTCCACAGAAGCCCACGCGGCCTCAATCGCGCCTCGGCTCAGCTTGTCTACCTCCTCGTTCTCGTCACGAGTGTCATCGCGCTCGTCGACCTCTACCTGCTTTCGACGGCCATCCCGCGCTAGCCAGCTCGTCAAACCGGGCAGTCTGCAGGGCTGTGTCGTCTGAAGAGCCGTCCGATCGAAGCGCGAGCGATCTGCTTCTCTCTTCCAGGTGCGACAGAGGGACGGCTGTCTCCAGGGATGATCCCGGCGCTTGGGTCGCGCTAGATGACCAGGCACCGCCCGCCAGCCCAGGCCGGTCTCTCTCACCGGCTAGAACGTCTCTCCCGCCAGCCCCGCCAGCCCCGCCAGCCCCGCCAGCCCCGCCGGCCCCGCTAACCCGCCAGCCCCGCCGGCCCCGCCGGCCCCGCCAGCCCGCCAGCCCCGCCGGCCCCGCCAGCCCCGCCGGCCCGCCGGCATCGTCCCCGGGCGACCCGGACGCTCTAGCCCGCCAGCCCCGCCGGCCCCGCTCGCCTGCCGGCCCCGCCGGCCCC
>JBEKMC010000044.1:0-25886 GCA_050008715.1 Acidimicrobiales bacterium
ACTGGGGCCACCCGGTCTTGCCCTGGAAACCCGTGTAATTCCAGTTGATCCAACCTTGCACCTGAATCTGGTTGCCGACCGGCCCGATCGAGGGGAACGCGCCCGAGAGGCCCCCTGCCTGCGCTCCGCCCGCGAGGCAGGCGACGGTACCGACGACGGTGCCGACCGAGAGGATCCATGGGCTGGCACAGAGGACGGCCAGGCCCCGGAACAGCTCTGCGAGCCCGTAGGCAGCCACAAGGGCTCCGAAGAGGAACCAGAACGGCAGCCAGCGTCCGTTGTAGACGGCGCCCGAAGGGAGGAACGCAAACGCCAACCCGGACCCGATGAGCGAGACTGCGAGCACGGACGCGAACCGGTCACGGCGCACGAGGGCGATGATCACCCCGATTGCGACGATGCCGATGAGGGAGTCCCTCAGCCAGAGCGATCCGCCACCCGGCGTCAGGTTCGACCACACGCCGACGATGCGGTTGTAGCCCATGGAAGCGCTGTAGTGGATGTCTGCGGCGAAGGGCAGTAGCCACCACGCCGCCAGCAGGCCCCCGACGATCCCTACCGGGATGAGCACTTTGAGAGCGCTCACGCGACCCATCGAAAGCGCCAGCAGAATCGCAACGGCTGCAAAGGCGAAGCCGGGCACGATGTGGCAGAGGACGGTGGCGGCGAAGAGCGCCGCCGCCAGCCATCGCAGGCGCCCGGTGCGGAGCGCATACATGAAGACGCCGAGGAAGAGCATCCCGAAGCTCAGCGAGAGACTGAACGAGTATTCGCCTGCCATCGTCGAGGTGATGTTGCCGCCGTCAATCGTGTACGACGTGTTGAACAGGTAGGGAAGCATTGCTGCCGCCATGACGACCGGCACGGGCCGGCGGAACCCCGCCAGGCAGGCGAAGGCCCAGACGCACACGGGCAACGTCAACGTTCCGAGGACCGTGACGAGCTTGAAGGCAACTGCGTAGGGAAACACGACGCTCAGACCGGCGACGAACAACGTCGGCAATGGGAAGTAGAAGACGTACAGGGGAAAGCCGTCGAACCACTGCGGATCCCAGCCCGTGACCCGCCCATGGTTGAGGAGGTTGTGGATCATGAAGTACGGCGCTGCCACATGGCCGCCGTTGTCGCCTCCGACGTCCATGTTCGGACTGAAGAGCAGGTCGGGTCGCAGCTGCCAGACGATGAACACCGTGATGCCGATGATCGCCATGGCACTGACAAGCTTGTTGGCGACGTCAGTGCCGGTCGCGCCCCGTGAGACCTCGAGCCATCGCATCCTCCGGCGCTGCAGCCACGACGGTTCGGGCATCTCGAGGTCGTCGAACGCCGGGGCACCGTATGGCGCGCCGCTTCTGCCCCAGCCCAGGCGCTCGCCGGCGTCCTCGCCGAGCGCGGCGCTCGCGCCCGGGTCGGCGTACAGATCCGGTTCGGTGCCTGGTGTAGTTGCGGGTGTGGCACCGACAGGGCTGAGTGATCCCCCGACCGTCGGCGCGCCGATGAACGGACCTGCGTCCTGGCGGTCCTCGTCGCTCATCTCATGCCCACGTCACGCCGATTCCTCGGTCAGCCAGATCGCCTCGGCGGACCGGAAGGCCGGGCCGGCCACCGAATGCACGGGCAGCAATCTACCCGGGTGGCGATAGAGTTCGATTTCGCCCCGCTCGAAGCAGCCTCGTGGCCGGGCCGGATGCCCGTGCCGGTCACACCGCCTGCCAGTGTGCGCCGTCGGTACCGGCGAGCGAGGGTGGTACGTTGGAAGACCAACGGGCCGTTGGCGCAGTCTGGTAGCGCACCTGCATGACGCGCAGGGGGTCGGGGGTTCAAGTCCCTCACGGCCCACTCGTTGGCGGACTCTGGGGGGCCTCGTGGGCGCGGTCAGCGCACCGCCGTTGGTGGCACGTCGGCCAGCCGATCCTCGAACACGCGGGTCACGGCGTCGACCGACCAAGAGCCGTGGACCGCAGCCGGCAGCACGGCCTTACCCGAGTACTGGAAGTAGAGGCCGAGCAGGACGCGTCCGCGGCGGAGGAAGATCGTGATGACCTCGACGGTCGCTTCGCCCTTCGTGGCGATCATCTGTTTGTACCCAAGGCGGTGCACGCCGGCGACGAGCGGCCACGACGTGCCTGGATCGGGGAGCAGCGTCGTCCTTTTGGCCGGCGGGCCGTCCGGCCCGACGAGGTAGCCGGAAGGGCAATGCGCGGCGACGTGCTGCAACTCGCGGAAGGCTTCCGCCGTGGCGCCGGCAGAGGTGTAGACGACCGCCTCTGTGCTGAGGAACGACGGTTGACCGCTTGGCGTGACCGCGGTCACCTGGAACCGGGCGACACGGAGTCGCTCGGAGGCGAATCGCCGGCCGCAGAGGTCGAGCGTGGGCTGGCCTTTCACCTCGTTGCCGCCAGGGATCAGCTGCACGCCGTACCCGCCGCCGAGGTCGGACGCCCGGAGCGAGATGGACCGCAGCAGGGCCTGCTCCGGCGCGGTGCCGGAGGCGCCGGCAGCGAGCAGCCGTGCGAGCGGTGTGGCGCTCGGCGGGACTGCAATCGCGGTGGTGTCACCCCAGTGGCTATAGGTAAGTGTCGTGACGATCTCGGGAGTCGCGAAGTACAGCTGGACGGGCAGATACGGCGCCGTTGTCGAGACGTTGAGCGTCGCATCGGTTCCCGACGCAGGGCTGGCCAGGATCGGGCTGCTCGGGAGCTCGCCACGGAGCTCGACGTAATCCGGCCGTGTCGCCATCTTCGTCACGTCGCGGAGGATGAGGAGACGCGTCTCTCCGACGGTCGCCACGAGCGCCCGCACGATGGCCGAGGTGGGCGCAGCCGCAGCGGGCGCCGACACCCAGCGTCCGGCGTAACGCGCCGCTTCCAGCGTCGAGACGCCATAGCCCTCGAGGACGCCGGCACTCCCTTTCACATAGAGCGCCGACCCGAGGAACGCCACCTGATAGCTGAGGCCGTCGCGACGAACGAACATGGTTCCACCGGAGCGTCCGACATGAAGGATCTCCTTCACCGACCGCGCCCCCTCCTCGCTTTCGATGACGACCTCGAACGAGTTCACCGAACCTGCGGCGAGCAGCGACTTCGACAGGATCGACGCCGCCGGCAACGAGGAGAAGCCAGACGAATCGGAGCGCAAACGGTTCATCGCGAAGGGCACGGCGACGGCAACCGCCAGGATCACGGCCACGAGGCCGACGATCGGCAGGGGACGCCGCCAGAGCGGGGTTCGCGTCACGTGCGCGGGCCACTCGAGCGGCGTCGAGGACGTCCCGGAGGCACCGCCGCCCGCCGCCGCGCCGGCGCTCCAGCTGTCGCCACTGTTCCAGGTGTGCCCGGCGTTCCAGCTGTCGCCGGCGTTCCAGCTGTCGCCGGCGTGCGGCGGGGCGCCTTGTGGCGCGCCGTCACGCCGCGTGGAGTCATCGGTGAGCCATCCCCGGACGTCCGGGTGCAGCTCAGGCGGGTACCACTTCATGTTCGATGCTTGCCACCATCCCGGACCTCTCGCTGCGTCGCTCACTTCAACCTCCCTTCGGCCGATCCGCATCTCAGGATGTCACTCCTGTCAGCGGTGCCTGCGTCATCGATGCCCAATAACCTCGCTTCAGGCCGATCCGGCAGGCTGCCGAATCGTTCTTCACCACCAAACCGCCCTGATTTCGAACAGCGAGGAGCTGAGCAGCGTGGCTTACGACATCGCCTCGATTCGATCGAGGTTCCCGGCGCTAGCCGATGGGTCGGCGTACCTCGACGGAGCTGCTGGGACACAGGTACCGACCTCGGTAATCGACGTCATCGGCGATGCATACAGAGTTGGAATCGGCAACCTCGGCGGAACCTTTAGCGCCAGCGTGCGTTCGGAGTCCATCCTGGCGGAGAGCCGCCGAGCGGTAGCCGATCTCGTCGGCGGGCACCCGGAGGGCGTCGTCTTCGGTCCGAACATGACCACGCTGACGTACCGGATGTCCCAGTCGCTCGCGAAACAGTGGGTCCCCGGTGACGAGATCGTCGTGTCCCGGCTCGACCACGATGCCAACATCCGGCCGTGGGTGCAGGCAGCCGAGCGGGCCGGTGCAGTTGTGAAATGGGCCGACGTCGATCTCTCCACGGGGGAGCTGCCGGCCGACCAGTTCGACGATCTCATCGGGCCTCGCACGAAGCTCGTTGCGGTCACGGCTGCCAGCAATGCCATCGGGACACGCCCCGACGTCGCATCGATCACGGCAAAGGCGCACGCCGCCGGCGCATTGGCGTACGTCGACGGCGTGCACGCCACACCCCACGGTCCCACCGACCTCGTCGCCATCGGCGCCGACTTCTACGTCACGAGCGCCTACAAATGGGCCGGCCCTCACGTCGGGGCGCTTGTGGCAGACCCTGGGCTCCTCGAGACGATCAGGCCGGACAAGCTCCTGCCCTCCGGCGACGAGGTTCCCGGGCGCTTCGAGTGGGGCACGAGCCCCTTTGCCGATCTGGCCGGCGTCACGGCCGCCGTCGAGCACCTCGCCACACTCGACTCCACCGCCGCGGGTTCTCGCCGGAAGCGTCTCCTCACATCGCTCGGCGCTTCGGAGCACCACGAACAGGAGCTGCTCGCGGCGCTGCTGGCCGGTCTCGGAGCCTTCGAGTCGGTCACCACGTACGGGAGGGCGGCACGACGAGCGGCGACGGCGTATTTCAACGTTCGCGGGCACTCGCCACGAGCCGTCGCCGAGCACCTCGCGACGCGGGGGGTCAACGTCTGGAGTGGCGACAACTACGCCTACGAGTTGACGACGGCCATGGGGATCCGGGCCTCGGGCGGAGCGGTCCGGGCCGGTCTCGTGCACTACAACGATCGATCGGACGTCGACCGTCTGCTGTCGGGCGTGGCCGAGCTCGCCTGACGTGGAACCTCCGGACGTCCACAATCGGGTCGGACCGGCCGGCAGTGACGGTCGCCAGCCGATGGCGCTCCGGAGCCGGCCGGCGAGGGGGGCGTCCGCTGCGGAACGCGCCGGAGCGTCGGCGACGCACATGTGGCGCCCTATCACGTGCCGTCGCGGCGCGGCACGGCTCCTCCGTAGAACGGGAGGGGTCGCAGGCGAAGCACGGTTCCCGAACTGTCCGCCCACACCATTCGGATCTCGCCGTCGTCGAGGCGCACGCGGGGTCGCGGGAGGTTGCCCGGAGCGCCACCCGGGCTTCCTTCACGGCTCGGCCAAGGACCTTGACGGACCCGCATCGAGAACATCTGCGCCTCGTCCATCATCTTGAGACACCCGCGCAGCGCCCGTTCGCTGACCTCCAACGGCGGTGGCTGCAAGAGGGAGCGGAGGTTGACCTTTCGCACCATCGGTCCGTACCGCAGCACGAGCGCTGAGCCTTCTGCGCGGGCTGCATAGCCGTCGCCGAGGGCGGTTTCGAGTCGAGAGGCCACACCGTCGATCAATCCTGCCCAGTCGAAGCCGGACGACATCCCCACGACGAGCGGCATCCCCTCTAGGCCTCCGGTCGCGCGGCGGAGGTTCGGCGGGGGCGGGGGGTAGGCGGGCGGCGGCCCCTCCGGCGCCCAGGAGTCGACGTCATAGCCCTGGTCCGGCGGCGAGAAGGGCCGAGCACTCCGGTGCTGGCCGAGCGAGTCGGCGATGAAGCTCGCCACGACGGGCACGACGATGAGACCCGCGAATACGAATGCCCAGACGAAACCGATGACGACGAGCGCGATGACGTTCCAGCGGTCGGCGATCGCAAGGCCGAGCAGGACGGACAGGAGGGCGGCGACCGCTAGCTTGGCGAGCGCTTCTCCGGCACCGATCCCGAGCCGGAAGCCGGGCCGTCCCGTCCGCCGGCGGCCCCGCGATGGGCTCCCGGGTCGGCGATCCTTCACGCCGCTAAGGATCGCAGAAGAACCGCCCAAGCGCCCCTAGGGACGGGCCCAGGTCCAGGGGTAGGCGGAATCCTCGATCTCAGCGGCCGTGGCGGACAGCCGGAGCGGGCGAAACGTGTCGACCATGACGGCGAGCTCGTCGGTTGCCGGCTTGCCGAGGGACCGTTCGACGCTCCCGGGCTGTGGGCCATGAACGAAACCCGAAGGGTGCAGCGACACCGACCCCTGCCCGATCCCGGACCCGGCGCGACTCATGAAATCGCCGCCGACGTAGAACAGGACTTCGTCGCTGTCCACATTGGCGTGGGCGTAGGGAACAGGGACGGCGTCCCGGCCGAAGTCGAACGGCCGCGGCACGAACGAGCAGACGACGAAGCCCTCTCCCGCAAATGTCTGGTGCACCGGTGGTGGTTGGTGGATCCTGCCGACGATCGGCTCGAAGTCGTGGATCGAGAGTGCGAAGGGATACAGGCAGCCGTCCCAGCCGACGACGTCGAAGGGATGACGGGCGTAGGTGTACCGGGTGAGGCCGGCAGCCGTGCGCACTATCACCGGTACGTCGCGATCCTCCTCGAGGATCGGCTCGACAGGCCCGCGTAGGTCTCTCTCGGAGTAGGGGGCGCCCTCCAACAGCTGACCCCTCGTCGAGAGGTAGCGGGCCGGGATGCGGACGTGCCTGCGGGTCGTCACGCACAGCATCCGGACCGGGCTGTCCGCGCCGGCATGTGGCACCCAACGGTGTGTCGTGTGGGTCGGGATGACGACGTAGTCGCCCTCTGCCACCGGGAGGCGGCCGTACACGGACTCGAGTGTCGCGCTCCCGGACTCGACGTAGACGAGCTCGTCGCCGACGGCGTCGCGGTACAGCGGGCTCGTCTCGTCGGCGACGACGTAGCTGATGCGCACGTCCTCGTTGGCGAGCAGCAGGTGGCGACGGCCCACAGGGTCACCACCGGGCGGAATCTCGTGCAGCCGCAAGTGGTGCGGAAGCACGGGGACGTTGTCGTGCCAGCACTCCGGTGCGGGCTCGAGTGTCTCTGCGGCAGTGATCGCCATCGGCGAATGCCGGTGGTACAGCAGTGCGCTCTCCTCCGAGAAACCCTCGCTGCTCATCAACTCCTCGGTGTACAACCCGCCGTCCTCGTTGCGGAACTGGGTGTGCCGCTTGCGCGGCAGGAGGCCGAGGCTCCGGTAGTGCGGCATCTCAGAGGTTCCCGCGCAGGTCCTGCTCGCGTTCGAGGGCAACGAACAGCGCCTTGAAGTTGCCGTTCCCGAAGCCCGTCGAACCATGGCGTTCGATGAGCTCGAAGAACACCGTCGGTCGGTCCTGGTTCATGCGGGAGAAGATCTGCAGCAGGTAGCCCTCGTCGTCCCGATCGGCGAGGATCCCGAACTCCCGCAGGCCGTCGATGTCGAGATCGAGGTCCGCGAACCGAGCTCTCAACTCCTCGTAGTAGCTGTCGGGGACGCGCATGAACTCGATGCCACGCGTCTGAAGCGCCCTGACCGACGCCACGACGTCGGCGGTCTTGATGGCGATGTGCTGCACGCCGGGGCCGTTGAAGAAGTCCAGGTACTCCTCGACCTGGCTGCGTTTCTTGCCAGGGGCCGGCTCGTTGATGGGGAATTTGACGCGGCCGACGCCGTCGGAGACGACCTTGCTCATGAGCGCCGAGTACTCGGTGGAGATGTCGTCGTCGGTGAAGCCCTGGATGAGGGAGAAGCCGAGCACGTCCTCGTAGAAGCTCACCCAGAAGTTCATGCGATTGAGCTCGACGTTGGCGACCGAGTGGTCGAAGTCGACGAGGCCGGCCTGAGGGTACGGATCGGCGAGCGGCGCCCGCGGCTCGAAGCCCGGCGCGTACACGCCCGAGTAGCCCGACCGCTCGACAAAGGTGTGCACCGTCTCGCCGAAGGCGGCGATGGTCGCCCGCCGGACGGCGCCATTGCCGTCGGTGTCCTCCCACGGGCTCTTGACCGGAACGGCGCCTCGCCTCACGGCTTCCACAAATGCCGCTTCGGCGTCGGCGACCCTGAGCGAGACGTCACGAACCCCGTCGCCGTGTCGGGCGACATGGCGGGCGATCTCGGTCCCCTCCCGGATGGAGGACGTGAGAACGAACCGCAGCTTGCCCTGCTGGAGCACATAGGAGCACTGGTCTCGGAGCCCGGTCTCCGGGCCGGCGTAGGCGACGACGTGAAATCCCCAGCCGGTCCGGTAGAAGTGCGAGGCCTGGCGGGCGTTGCCGACCCAGAACTCGACTGCGTCGACACCGTCGAGATCGAGCGGGTCGTGTTCGGAGCGGCCGGCGGCGCTCGTGGCGGCCGCGACCTGGCGCGTGTCGGCGATGGTCATGGGGCGACTCCCCGGCTTTGTCGACGTCGTTGTCTTGTGGGCGACGTTATCCCGCTTCGCCGGGAGCGAGGCGCCTGCAGCTTCGACCCTGTCGCAAGCGTGCCGTCACAAGCCTGTCGTCACAAGCATGTCCGTTTTCCGCCAGACTGCCGACACACCCCTCTGGGATACTGCTCTGGTGACACCTCCCGCCGGGACCCTCGACACGCGTGCGGCTGCACGCACGGACGACGACCACGAGCTCTGCTACCGGGCGCTCGTGGCTCGCGACGTTCGATTCGACGGTTGGTTCTTCGCCGCCGTGACGTCGACCGGCATCTACTGCAGGGCCAGCTGCCCGTCGGTGAAGCCGAGACGTGACCGCGTGCGTTTCTTCCCCACGGCTGCTGCCGCCCAGCGGGCGGGTTTCCGGGCGTGCAAGCGGTGCCGACCGGACGCAGCTCCGGGATCGCCGGAGTGGAACCGACGGGGCGACGTCGTGGGGCGCGCCATGCGATCGATCCATGAGGGTGTGATCGATCGCGAGGGCGTCTCAGGCCTTGCCCGCCGGCTCGGCTACAGCCCGCGGCAGCTGCAGCGCCTGCTCGTGTCCGAAGTCGGGGCCGGCCCGCTCGAGCTCGCCAGGGCGCAGCGCGCCAACACGGCGCGCATCTTGCTCGAGACGACGGATCTGCGAATCGCCGATGTCGTGTTCGCATCCGGTTTCGGAAGCGTGCGCCAGTTCAACGACACACTGCGGGAGATCTTCGGCGAGCCACCTCGGGCGATGCGAGAGCGTGCGGGACGCCGGACGATCCCGTCAGGAAGGCTCGTCACGGCCGCGGGTCCCCGATCGGTGACGTTGCGCCTCGCCTATCGCCAGCCGTTCCCGGTCGCGGTGATGTTCGGGTTCCTCGCCGACCGAGCCGTGCCGGGGGTCGAGGAGGGCGACCGGCAGTACTACAGGCGATCCCTGAGCTTGCCCCACGGTGCCGGCGTGGCGACCGTGACCGACGGCGCCGACGGTGCGCTCCGGTGCTCGTTGCAGCTCGACGACCTGCGCGACCTCACTTTGGCGGTGCAGCGCATCAAGCATCTTTTCGACCTCGACGCCGACCCCGACGCCGTCGCCGAAGTCCTCGGAAGCGACGAAGTGCTCGGCGCTGCGGTTGCGGCGCTGCCAGGGCTGCGGATACCGGGCCACGTCGACGGTCACGAGCTCGCCGTGCGGGCCGTGCTCGGCCAGCAGGTGAGCGTGTCGGGTGCACGGACGTTGGCCGGTCGCCTCGCCCTTGCCCACGGTCGCCCGCTCGCGCACCCGGTCGGCGGCGTGACGCGGGAATTCCCGGCGGCGGCCTCGATCGCCCGCCTCACGGCCACCGAGCTCCCAATGCCGGCTTCCCGCGGGCGTGCGCTCGTGGCCCTCGCCGACGCGCTCGCGTCCGGACGCCTCGTGCTCGACCGGACGGCGGATCGGGACGTCGTGTCCGCCGAGATGCTGCTGCTTCCCGGCATCGGTCCGTGGACCGTCGCCTACGTGAGGATGAGGGCGCTCGGGGACCCGGACGCCTTCATGCCGAGCGATCTGGGCGTTCGGCGAGCGCTCGAGCATCTCGGCCTCCCCGGCGACGAGCGGCAGGCGACTGCGCTCGCCGAGAGGTGGCGGCCGTATCGGGCCTACGCCCTGCAATACCTGTGGAACGCCCTCAATCTGCAACAGACCCCGAAAGACAAGGAGATCCTGACGTGACAACAATGCCGAACCCGCGCCTTTCCGACAAAGACGAGTGGTGGGTGATCCCGACACCGGTGGGAGCGATGCTGCTCGTCGGGGATACCGAGTGGCTACGTCATCTCGCCCTGCCGGGCTCGTTCGACGAGGCAACGCTCGACTCCGACCGGCGGGGGATGCCCGATGCCGTCGACGAGGCCGTCATCCAGCTCGATGCGTACTTCGACCATCAGCTGCAGACGTTCTCCCTACCTCTTCAGCCGGTTGGCACGGAGTTCCAGCGACGCGTCTGGTTCGCCCTCGGGGAGATCGGCTACGGCGAGACGGAGAGCTACGGTCAACTGGCGGCACGAGTCGGCAATCCGAAAGCGTGCCGGGCTGTCGGCCTCGCCAACGGGCGCAACCCCATCCCGGTCGTGCTTCCCTGCCACCGCGTGATCGGCTCGAACGGGAGCCTCACCGGCTACGGCGGCGGACTCGAGCTGAAGCGATGGTTGCTCGAGCACGAGCAGAGCGGCCTCGCCAGCGCCTAGCTGCCAGCGCCTAGCTGCCAGCGCCTAGCTGCCGGCGCCTAGCTGCCGGCGTCGAGGAGCCTCGCCGGCAGCGGTGTCTCGGTCATGGATCCGTTGCCATCGCTCTCGATCCGCCAAGCCCACTTGCCCGCGATGTCCGCCACGGCCTCGGCCAGCTCGGTGCCCACGTAATGGAGTCCGACACCGTCGTCGGTGGCAAAGGTGAGCGGCAGGGTGCCGTCGGATACGAGGCGCTGCACGAGTGGCCGGCGTCGCTCCTCGCTGTCGTAGTGGACACCGTTGGCATACGGCACGAAACCGAGTCCGTTCGTCACGGCGCGCAGCTCCGGCCCGAACGAGTCAGTCGTGCCACCCAGGTGCCAGCAGATGGATCCTGCGCTCGATCCGCCAAGGACGACACCCGACTCCCAGGCGGACCTCATGGCTTCGTCGATGCCGTGCAGCCGCCAAAGCGCCAGCAAGTTGGCGACGGATCCTCCGCCGACCCAGATGACGTCCATCGAGCACAGGTAGTCTGCGACCTCGTCAACGTTCGGCATGGGGAACAGCTGGAGGTGGTGGGGCTCGACGGCTTCACCCGCCGCAGCGCCGTAGAAGATCGCAAGTTGCGCGTCGTGGTCCCCCGTGGCGGTGGCGAGGAAACAGAGACGTGGGCGTTGCTTTCCCGAGAGGGCCAAGGCGTAACGGACGAGGCCTCCGAAGCGCCAACATCGTCCCGTCCACCGGCTGCCGCCGCTCGTGGCAAGGATGTGTCGATCCGGCATGGGATGCGTGTTTAGCCCAAAATCTGTGTTGAGCCCAACATGGAGCCGGCAGGGGCGACGTCGTGTCCTCGGCGGCACGAGGTTGAATCGTGGCCTCACGTGCACGGGTACCGTGTCGCCATGGCACCGTCTCTTGCGCAGTCCGAACGGCAAGCCCTCTGCGATTTGCTCGAAGAGCGTGGCCCACTGGCGCCGACGCTCTGCGAAGGCTGGACCACGGCCGATCTCGCCGCTCACCTTTTCGTCCGGGAAAGCCGGCCCGTGGCAGCCGCCGGGATCCTCCTGTCACCGTTGGCGGAGCTGACCGAGCGTGCGATGGACAAGGCCAAGGGCGAGCTCGGCTACGGAGGGCTGATCCGGCGGATCCGAAGCGGCCCTCCGTATCCAATGCGCCTCCTTGACGCACAGGTGAACCTCATGGAGTACTTCGTGCACCACGAGGACGTCCGAAGAGCAGAGGACGGCTGGCAACCGCGGGAGGATGCCGAGCTCGACGCAGCCCTCTGGCAGACGTTGAAGCGCGGTGCTCGTCTCATGACCCTTCGCCTACGCGACGCCGGGCTCGAGCTCGTCGCTCCGGGGCACGGTTCGGTGGTCGCCCGCACGACCGAGCCCCGGGCAGTTGTGACCGCCGGACCGCAGGAGTTAGTGCTGTTGATGTTCGGTCGCAAGAAGGCTGCGAGACTGGAGATCGAGGGATCGGAGGCGGCCCGCGCGGCTCTCGAGACGGCTCGGCTGGGCCTCTGAGTCGCGCTGCACGCCCCGGATCCCTCGATCTCCCGGAGCATCAGTGGAACAGCTGCAGGGAGTTCAGGTCGTCGTCGACGAAGTAGACGCCCTTGTCGCCGGGCCGCAGAGCAAGGCCGAAGAGGGCTCCTGCCCCTGGAGGCGAGCCGGTCTGGTCGAGGTAGATCCACTCCGTCTGAGTGCCCTTCGGTGTGGTCTCGACGATGTAGCCGTTGGCACCGTTCACGCTGAGGATGTCGCCGTTCGGCGCCGTGGCGAGCCCGAGGGGCGACGAGAGGAAGCTGCCGCTCGACACGGTCGATCCGGTACCGGCAGAGTCCGACCGGAACAGGGCGTCGGGAATGGCGGTGATCCGGCTGCTGAGGGTGTCGGCGACATACAGCGTCCCGTTCGGTGACAACGTCACGCCGGTCGGCCCGATGACGAGCGCGGTGGCGTTGGTCTGTTCGCCGAAGCCCTTCCCGATCACGAGTTCCTGGTCCAGCTTCGGTGGTGAGACGGAGAAGTCGAGGACGACTCGAACGACCGTGCCCCCGTGGACCACCTTGCCCTTGGCGGCGACGGTCCCGTTCAACACGTTCGTCACGAACAGCACACCCTGATCGCCGGCGGTGTACGACGTCATGTCCCACGGGCCGTTGATATCCCCGCCCTTCAGCGTCTCGATCACACGGCCCAAGCTGTCGAGGATGTAGAGCGCGCCGGCGGTGGCCGTGGCGGCCGTGCCGTCTCGTGTCGGCAGGCTTCCAACGACGACGTCGCCGTTCGGGAACACCGACAGCGCCGTCGTCAGGCCGACACGTCCTGCGATCTGACCGGCGAGGTTGGCGAACACCGATGCGGTTCCCTTCGGGGAGATCTGCATGATCGTCCGGCCGGTGCCCTGGAGGTTCGAGGCGGCGTTGAAGTTCGAGACGAGCACGTCGCCGGCGACGAGATGCCCGACGGTGCGCGGGACGACGGCGACACCGTAGGGGTTCATGTCGCCGTTGCCGGGCTTGCCGGAACCGAGCGAGGGCACGGCGGAGGCAACCTTCGAGATCGTGTGGAACTGGGCAAGAAACGGAGACGGCGAGCGAGGAGACGATGTGGCGGCGGCAGCGGTCACCGAACCGAGGCCGGCCATGGGGAGGCCGGCGAGGGCGGCGCCGGCCAGGGCGAGGCTGGCGAGGGCCACGGTGGAGGCTCCTGCCAAGCGCATGCGGCGGGGGAGGCGGCGGCGAGAACTCATGATGTGGGCGGTGTCCTTTCGTAGAGGGGTGGTCGTGAGTGCCGGGTCCGGGCTGACTTGCTCAGACTCGGTCGACGGGCAGTTGTGGTGGTGGGCTTCAGGTTGTGAACGAGGCGGTGGCGAGGACGGAGCCGGTGAGCTCCCGTACCTGAGCGGTGGAGACCGACCCGGCCGCGGAGGGCAGGAGCACAGCCCAGCTCCCCGTGCCGTCGTGCAGCCAGAACGTGCCGATCTGCTTCGACTGGCCACGCTCGGTCACGACGCACTCGACCTGCCCTGACCAGCCTGGCTTTTGGAACGTCATGACGAGCCAGGATGGGTTGCCAGGGGTGATCGCCACCTCCCCGACAGGGCCGCCACCGTCGTAGCTCGCGGTGGATCGCAGTGCTGCGAGGCGGATCGGGCCGGTCGCCGTTGCAGTGGATGGTTGCCGGGCGACGGTCACGCCCACACCGACGCCGGCCCCCGCGAGGACGATGGCGGCTGCGGCGGCGGCAAAGACCGATCTGGCTCGGCGGCGCAACGGGAGCACGGTGGCGCGACGACCTTCCTCGACTGGAGCGGGCACCGCCGCCGCCGCCGTGTCGCTGCCGATGCGAGCGAGCCACCGCACTTCGAACCCAGCCGGCGGGTCAGCCTCGGGCGCCGCCAGCAGGAGGGCGTCGGTTGCCGCCGAGAGCTCGTGCAGCAGCGTGCCGCAGGGTTCGCATCCATCGAGGTGGGCGAGGGCGGCTGAGCGGTCGGCACCCGTGAGCGATCCGAGCGCTAGTTCGGCGGCGACCGATTCGAAGAGATCGCACCCCGTGAGCCGGTCGCGGCGGACCTCGGCGTATCGGTCGTCACCGCCGGTGTCACCGGCGAGGTTCTCGGAAGGTGTCGTCATGAGTGATACTCCTGTTGCGTCGGACGGAGAGCTCCGGCGGTACGGCCCCCGTCGCTCGTGAGCTGCTGATCGGCCGGCGCCTTCGGTGAGCGGGGCGGGGTGAGCGGCCCGTCGTAGTGGCCGGCGGCGGCGAGGACGGAGCGAACCTTTCCGAGCCCTGCGCGGACGCGGGTCTTCGCCGTGCCCAGAGGTATGCCCTCCTGCCTCGAGATCTCCTCTGCGGTCAGCCCGTAGAAGGCTGACAACACGAGGGCGCGTCGCTGCTCGGGCGGGACGGCCGCCAGCGCCTGGCGGACGCGGGCGGTGGTATCGCTGCGCTGAGCGCGATCTCCCGGGTCGGGGTCGCTGCTGATCATGCCGAGGTTGACGATGTCGTCCGGATCGATCGGCACGGCTCGTCGCATGCGCAAGGCGTCGATGGCGAGGTTGCGCGTGATGGTGAGGACCCACGTCGTCACCGAGGCCCGCCGCGAGTCGTACACCGGAGCATGGCGCCACGTGCGCACGAGCGCCTCCTGGGCGATGTCCTCGGCGAGACCGGCGTCACCGACCACGGAGAGGGCGAGCCCGAATGCCCTTCGCTGGTACCGGCGCACGAAGGCGACGCCGGCCGTCTCGTCCCCGATGGCCATGGCGGCGAGCAACGCCTCGTCGGACCGGGTGTCAGTGCTCGTCACGGCTGCTCCCACGACCAGGGTTACGTTCGGGCGCCTCGATGGGATTGCGCATGGCCGTACCATGCTGCCAATGCCTGTCCGAGAGCGCTTCGATCGTCTCGAGCGGATGACGAACCTGGTTCTCGTCCTCCTCGAGACCTCGCATCCGCTCACGCTTCGCGAGATCTCCGGCACCGTAGCCGGTTACCCGAGCGGAACCGAGGCGGCCCGCCAGGCTTTCGAGCGCGACAAACGAGCGCTGCGAGAGCTCGGCATCCCGCTCACGATGGAGCCGGTGGAGTCGGAGCAGCAAGTCGGATACCGCATCGTGGCGGACGACTACTACTTGCCCGACCTGGGGCTCGACACCGACGAGGAGCAGGCCCTCGGCTTTGCCATCGCGGCGGTGCAGCTCGGGGGTGCTGCCGGCTCAGATGCGCTCGCCAAGCTCGGGAGCCCGCTCACCGAAGCTGCCCTCACCCGGGCCGGCCTCGGTGCCGGGGCACATCCCGCTACGGCGCCGGTTGCGGTGCTGCCCTCATTGCCGGCGCTCGGTCCCATCCACGAGGCGCTGCGGCAGCGGGCGGTAGTGCGGTTTCGCTATCACGGGCGCGAGCGGGAGGTGGAGCCATTCGGCTTGGCGTTTCGTGCGGGCGCCTGGTACCTCGTCGGGCGCGACCGTTCAGCTGCCGGCGGTCCGGCGCGCCGGACGTTTCGCGTGGACCGTTTCGAGAGCTTCCCGGCGGTCGGGGAGGCTGAGGCGTACGAGCCCGCGACCGGGGGGGATCTGCGGGACGAGATTCGACTGCTTCCCTGGGACCCCGCCGGAGCGGACGCCGACGTCCCCGTGGCCGAGCTCGTCGTCGACGCCCGCCAGGCGCGGGTGGTCGTCACGCAGGTGCCTCGTTCGGCGATCGCCGCCTTCGAACCGGATGGAAGCGTCCGCGTGCGACTGGCGGCCGGGGACGAGGAGGCTTTCGTGTCCTGGGTCGTCGGGCTCGGTGACACCGCTGTCGTGCAAGGCCCGCCCGAGCTGCGGGCCGCCGTTGTCCGACGGTTGTCACTGCTGGCGACGGCGGCCCCGCCAGGCCCGGGTCCTCGGGACGACGGCCCGCCACGTGGGCAAGCGCCGAAGGCGACCGCGAGGAGGCGCTCAGCGGGGAGGGCGGCGCCTGAGACCCCGTCACCGGCAGTATCCCCACGGGAGCACGGGCCTGCTGCGGGGCCGGCCGCCCGTCTTGCCAGCGCCGTCATGGCGGGCGAGCGGTTGCGGCGGTTGCTTGCCATCTTCGTGCACCTCGCCCGGGTGGGTGAGGCGGACCTGAGGGAGGTGGCGGAGCGTTTCTCGATCAGCGAGGGCGAGCTCGTGCACGAGCTCGAGCTGGCGGCCTGCTGCGGGGTGCCGCCGTACTCGCCCGACGAGCTGATCGAGCTGTTCGTGGACGGGGATCGCGTCGTAGCCCACCGTTTGCGGGAATTCGAGCGACCCCAGCGGCTCACACCCGACGAGGGATTCGTCCTTGCGGCGGCGGCTCGGGCACTGCTGTCGGTGCCCGGCGCCGACGAAGAGGGTGTCCTGCAGTCGGCGCTCGGGAAGCTCGAGGCGGCCCTCGGCTCGGCGCCCTTGGCGGTAGAGCTGGACCAGCCCCAACACTTGAAGGTGTTGCAGGAGGCCGCCCGCGACCGGGCACAGGTCGAGATCGAGTATTTCTCGAGCGCAGCGGCGCGCCCGAGCCGCCGGAACGTCGATCCGTACCAGGTCGTACTCAGGGAGGGTCGCTGGTACCTCGACGGCTGGTGCCACTCCGCAGGCGGGCTTCGGCGGTTTCAGGTCGATAGGGTCCGATCTGTGAGGCGGTCTGGTGTCAGCTTCGAGGAACCCGTCGACCTTGTCGACGAGTTGGGCCGCCCGGGTGCGTTCCTCGGCGGCGCCGACGCCGTGGCCGCCAGCGTGGCGTTCCCGGCGGGGTCCGTGCTCGCCGTCGAACAGGTTGCAGCCGGTCCGATCGAGGCCACGACCGACGGCAGCGGCCGGCTGACGGCGACGATTCTCGTGTCGGATGCCGAGGGATGGTTCGGCCGCCTGCTGCTCCGTCTCGGTCCGGGCACTGAAGTGCTCTCACCGCCCGAGCTGAGGGATGTCGGGCCCCGTGTGGCCGGCCGCGCCCTCGAGGCCTATGAGCGAGCAGGTGGCGGCAACGAGCTGGCCGAGGATGCCGCGGACGCAGCGGCCGTGGCGGAGACCGGGCAATGAACACCTCCGCCGTGATCCTCGCCCTCGCCGTCTTCGGTGCCAGCTCGGTCGAGATGGTGGAGGCACTCACGATCGTGCTCGCCGCCGGGGTGTCCCGGGGCTGGCGGTCCGCGTTCGAGGGCGCCGCTGCCGCCGCCGTCGTGCTCGCGGTGCTCGTTGGTGTCGTCGGCGTGCCGCTGATCCATCTCGTACCCATCAACACACTCCGTGTCGTGATCGGCGGCCTCCTGCTCGTGCTCGGGCTCAATTGGCTCCGTAAGGCGATCCTGCGGGCGAGCGGTCACAAAGCACTGCACGACGAGGACGCCATCTACTCCGAGACGGTGTCGTCGCTCTCGGGAGCCAAGCCCGCCGGGTCCCGAGACGCCGTTGGGTTCACCGTTGCCTTCAAAGGGGTCTTCCTCGAGGGCCTCGAAGTCGTCCTCATCGTCCTCACGCTCGGCTCGAGCTCGCGCCGCCTCGGCCTGGCGGCGGCGGCGGCGGCGGCAGCCGTCCTCGTGGTCGGGACGATCGGCGCCATCGTCGGCCGCCAGTTGTCCGAGGTACCGGAGAACGCCATGAAGATGGGCGTCGGCATCATGCTGACGAGCTTCGGAGTGTTCTGGGTGGGCGAGGGTGCCGGGCTGCGATGGCCCGGGAGCGATCTGTTCCTGCTGGCGATCGTGGGGATGTTGCTGCTGACGACCGCAGCTGCCATTCGTCTCATGAGAGCTGCACTGCCGTCGGCGTCCGGGAGCGTCGCGTGAGCGCCGACGACCGCCTCCAGGACGACACGGCCGCCGAGCTGTC
Organism: Acidimicrobiales bacterium; assembly: GCA_050008715.1. Classification (GTDB taxonomy): domain Bacteria; phylum Actinomycetota; class Acidimicrobiia; order Acidimicrobiales; family Bog-793; genus JAKACA01. Next base: position 17,796 of record JBEKMC010000044.1, read on the forward strand.
CGGGACCGCAGCGCGCCGGAATCCGGTGACCCGCGGCATCGTCGCGTTCGGTCGCTTCTGGTGGGACTTCCTCATCGGTGATACGCCCGAGCTCTTCCTTGCAACGCTCGTCGTGATCGGCCTTGCCGAGGGCCTCCATCACGAGCGTGTTCTCGGCATCGTCGTCGTGCTGGTGGCGGTTGTGGGTTTCTTGGGTGTCAGCACGTGGCGGGGACGAAAACACACGAAATAGCCTGAAACCACTTGAAAACGGTTACCATGAGTCTGTGCTCAGCATCTGCAAGGTCGCGCTCGGCGGCGAGGACTACTACCTGGCCACGGCAGCGTCCGGCCGTGATCATGCAGAGGGGCTCGTCGAGCCGGCCGGCATCTGGCTCGGACGAGGTGCCCGGCAGCTCGGCCTGAACGGCACGGCGGAGCCGGCGGCCGTCCGGCGCCTCCTCCGTGGGCGGGACCCCGTGAACGGCGAGGAGCTGCTCTCGCATCCCGGGCGCCGACGGATCGCAGCCTTCGACTGCACGTTCTCGGTGCCGAAGTCCGTGAGCATCCTGTTCGCCTTCTCACGGGATGACGTTGCCCGCCAGCAGACCCAGTTGGCTCACGAGGCCGCCGTCGCGGCCAGTCTGAACTACCTCGACGAGGTGGCCGGCGCCGATCGCCGCCGCGGCGTCGACGGACCGCGTGTGACGCCGGGTGAGCTGATCGCCGTCGGGTTCCTGCACCGGTTGAGCCGGGCGGGCGACCCGCACCTGCACACGCACGTGCTCGTCGCCAACCTCGTGCTCGGGGCCGATCCCGATCTGGCCGCCCCGGGCGGGCGCGCCCGCTCGCTTGACGCCACTCACTTGTTCCACGCGTGCCGGACGGCGGGCGCCATCTACGAGACGCACCTGCGATACGAGCTCACGACCCGGCTCGGCGTCGAGTGGCAGCCATTGGCAGGACGTTGCTGGTCGGATCTGAGCGGCATCGACCGCGGGGTCGTGCGGGCAATGTCGCAGCGGACTGTCCAGATCGGCGAAGGCTTGGAAGCAGAGGGATGGCACGGGCGGGCAGCGAGCCAGGCCATAGCCGAGCTCACTCGCCCGCCGAAGAATCGGACGCTCACCTACGAGGCCTCGATCGAAATGGCGTGGGAACGGTTGTGGCGTGCCGGCGTCAGCGAGGCGAGGGTGGCCAACTTGTGCTTCCGTCGGCAGCTCCCGCCGGCCGTGGGGGAGGACTGGCGGGACGAGACGTTGCTGCGGCTCGAACGGTGCACGGTCGACGGCACGTTCAGCTTCCCGGACGTCGTTCGGGCACGGTGCGCGACGGCTCGTGACGGGCGCAGCGCCGAGGGGGTGCTGGAGGACGCCCGCGCCCTCCTGTCGGACTCTCGCGTGCTCGGCCGGGAGGCGCGGTCGAGCCGTCTACGTGGCGGCTCGACCGGTTCAATTCCGCTCGGCCGCGCCGAGGATCTCTATTCCACGAGCTCGATCGTCGCCGCCGAGGAACACGTGGGTGGCTTCATCCGAGCGATGGCAGGCAACCGGCAGGACTCGGTGGTCGTCCTCGGGTACGAGGCCGGCGGCCGCGGGGAGGCCCTCGACGCGCTTTCGGATGCCGTCGGCCGATGGCGCGAGGAGGGCCGCACCATCGTTGGCGTAGCGCCGGGCCGCTGGGCTGCTGCCGGCATCGAGGCTGCTTGCGGCGCCGAGACGGTCGTCGTGCCGGGCGTCGAGCGTCGCGATCGCCGCCCGCCGAGCGGCGCCATGGACGTCGGCAGCGTCGGGGGTGTGGTGATCAACCGTGACTCGGTCGTGCTGTTGGCCGAGGCTCACTGCTACGGCCCGGTCGCTCTCAGCGAAATCCTCTCGGCCTGTGCACGTGCAGAGGCAACAGTCGTGCTGCTGGCACCGAGACGAAGCCTCGAGCAACGGCAGGTCTTCGCGGAGGCACTCGACGTTGGCCGTGGTCGCCTGCCGGAGCGTGCTCCAGCTGCCGGCCTCCCGGCGATGGTCGAGAGCCCGGCGATGGTCGAGAGCCCGGCGATGGTCGAGAGCCCGGCGCGCCAGGAGAGCCCGGCGCCGGAGCAGAGCACAGCGACCGTGTCGCACACCTTCGGCTCGGTCGACGTCACCCTCGTCGACTCGCTGGCGGCTGCTCGCGAGGAGGCGGTCCGGCGCCTCGCCGGAGCCGGCGTTCCTGGCGACGGCGGGACCAGGGCGCCGGCGGCGTTGGTCGTAGCAGGCGACGAGGGCGTTGTGGCAGCGGTGCGTGCGATGCCGGGCGTCCGGCCGGAGGAGGTGGTACATGCCCGCGACCTGAAGGAGACGCTCGCCGGGTTGGCAGCGCAGCCGGGCGAGCGTCCGCACCTCGTCGTCATCGGCGGCGCGTCCGTGCTGCGCCAAGGTGCGACCGCCGCGCCGGGGGAGCTCCGCTCCCACGTGCTCGTCGCGCCTGGCGTCGATCCCCGATCGTCGGAAGCCCGAGGGTGGGCGGCAGAGGCGGCCCAGCCGCGCTACCTCGTCGCTCAGCTGGGCCAGCCGCATCGGAAGCCGGGCGAGCGCCCGGCATGGCGAGATGTGGCGGTCGCCTTCGCGGAGCACCGCCATCGGTGGGGGATCACCGACACCTCTCGCGCCTTCGGGCCGGCGTCACCGCCGGGCGAGCGGGCTCACTCCGGCGAGGGGACGGCCGACCGCCTGGTCGAGCAGCGCAGCTTGGAACGGCAGGCCGCCTCGGTGCGTAGCCTCGGCCGGGACCGTCGCCGCGACGCCCCGGCGTTGGCGATCGGGCGTTGATCGGGACCTTCACCGGAAGCGGCCGACGGAGCGTCGGCGCTCAGGCGGCGGGCGGTGCTGCTCCTCGAGGTGCGGCGGCATTCGTTGGGCCGGCTCGACGATCGCCCGCAATTCCGGGTTCGCGAACCATGGCACCGCCGTGAGCCACCGCGGTCGCACACCGTCGAGGTGAAGGAAGACGCCGGGGCGCCCTTGCGCGATGGCCTCGACAGGAAAGAGACGCTCGCGCCGCGTCGAGTCGGTCCTCGAGCCGTGGGCGTGATGGCCGAGCCCGAACGCCCACCGCGGGCGCGTCTGTGACGTATGGCGTACGTCGATCTCGCCCGCCAATCGTGAGATCGTCTCGAGCGTGCGCATGTCCCCGATGCCAGGAAACACGACCTTGGCCTGGAACAAGGAGAGAAACCCATCCGCCTCTCTTCCCCAGCGCGCCGACGCCTGCGAGAGGTCCTGCAGGCAAGCGAGTGTGACCACTCCCTGGCTGCCACCTTCGGACACGAGGGTCGGAAGATTGTGCAACGGGGCGATGTTCGCCAGCTCGTCGAGCGCGAAGAGCACTGGAGGCCCGGGGAACGGGGCGGCCGGGCTAAGGGCGGCGGCTCGCTCGTAGGCGGCGACGCGGACGTCCCGCAGGACGCCGGCGACGAGGGCGGCAGCGTGTCGTTGGTCGTCGCTGCCGGCACACACGTACAGGGTCGAGGGATCGCGGACGAAGCGCCGTGCGTCGAGGGCAGGCCCTGTCGTGCTGGCGATGGCTGCGTCGCTCCGGTACCCGGCGAGCACGCCGGCTGCCGTCGACCAGATACCGCTTTGCTCGCGGCTGTCTGTAGCGGTTATCCCGTAGAGCAGGTTGCTCGCCCCGTCGGCATTGTTGCGGGCGAGCGGCGTGGTGAAGATCTCCGGCTCCCTCCGGTCGATGGCCTCGAGGACCCGGGCGAAACCGATGCCCTCGAGCGCTCCGGCATGGAAGGCGACCGCCAGCAGCGCGGTCGCCCGCTCGTTCCAGTGGGCCGCTTCTCCCCGGTCGCTCCCCGGGCGCGCTGCCAGCACCATCGCCTCGGCGACCGAACGCGCGCCCGACCACGTGCTCGCAGCGTGCAAGGGTGACCAGGCCACGCGCCGCACGCCGGGAGGGATCGGCACGGTCCCACCCGGGTCGAACAGGAAGCAGTCGCCCACCCTCGTACGGGCACCGGCCGTGAGGTGCAGCACGTCAGGCTTCGTCGAGGCCGCTACGACCGGACCGCAGCTCCCGAGCACGTTCGGCACCATGACGGCGGCCGTCTTCCCGCATCGGGGCGGGCCGAGCACGAGGGCTCCGTGCTGGGGCGGCGCGAACGTCGCTCCCGCCTCACCGAGTCCGAGGAAGATGCCGTGACCCTTCGACTCCGAGAGCGCCAACCACCGGGCAAGGGGGAGGGTGTCGTCGGCTGGGGAGACCGGCGAGGCCCCCGATGGCGAAGGACACATCGGGCTAGTCGAACGGGGTCGTTTCCCGCTGTACCTACCGTTGCGGGTCCACAGGATCGGCTGGTGGGGTCCGTCACAGGCTGGAGCAGTCGTTCACAACACGGCATGCTGGTACCTGCAGCTACCCACGGCCGGAGGAGACAGCACATGCAGGTCCCGCTCACGATCTCGGACTTCCTCGATCGAGCCGCCCTCGTCCATCCAGATCGCATCGCCGTCGTGGACGAGCCGGGAGTGCCCGGCAGCTTCGGATCCATGACGTATGGACAGTTGGCGGAACGCGCCGCCGGCATGGCCGTTGCGCTCGACGATCTCGGGGTGCCGGTCGGTGGCCGCGTGGGGATCGTGAGCCCGAACGCGGCCCGTTTCCTTGTTGCCTTCTTCGGTGTCAGCGGCTCCGGTCGAGTGCTGGTGCCCATCAACTTCCGCCTGAATGCCGCCGAGGTTGCCTACATCGTCGATCACTCCGGTACCGAGGTGCTCCTCGTCGACCCTGAATACGAAGAGGTCCTTGCCGAGGTGCCTGCAGGCGTGCGCATCGTCCTCGACGGCACGAGCGATGCCGCCCTCTTCGCGCCGGCTGCCGGCAGGACGCCGAAGGGGTGGGAACCGGACGAGAACGCCACGTGCTCGATCAACTACACGAGCGGCACGACGGCTCGCCCGAAGGGCGTGGAGCTCACGCACCGCAACTGCACGCTGAACGCCATGGCATTCGGATGGCACACGGGCGTCACGGACCGAGACGTGCTGCTGCACACCCTGCCGATGTTCCATTGCAACGGCTGGGGGATGCCGTACGCGGTCACCGGTATGGCAGGGCGTCACATCGTGCTCCGCAAGGTCGACGGTGAGGACATCCTCCGTCGCGTGGAAGACGAGGGTGTCACGCTCATGTGTGGCGCCCCGGCCGTCGTCGCAGCAGTCCTTACCGCAGCCGAGGCGCGTGCTGCCGCCGGGCGACCGATCCCTGGCTCGGCCACGGGCGCCGAGGTGCGTATCGTCGTCGCCGGCGCCCCGCCGCCGAGCAGTGTCATCCAAAGGGTCGAGACGGAGCTCGGCTGGGAATTCATCCAGATCTACGGCCTGACAGAGACCGCACCGCTGCTGACGATCAATCGGGCGCCTCGGGAGTGGGACGGTCTCGCACCCACCGAGCGCGCACGCCTGCTGTCGCGCGCCGGCGTACCAGCCATCGGCGTTCGGATGGCCGTCGACGAGGAAGGTGAGGTGCTGGCGCGGTCCAATCACGTCTTCAATGGCTATTGGCAGCAGCCGGACGAGTCAGCACGAGTGCTCACTGACGGCTGGTTCCACACCGGCGACGGTGGTTTCCTCGACGGGCCATTCGTCGTCATCTCGGATCGCAAGAAGGACGTCATCATCTCCGGAGGCGAGAACGTTTCGTCGATCGAGGTCGAGGACGCCCTCTACGCGCACCCGGCTGTGGCGGAAGCCGGCGTCATCGGCGTCCCCCACGAGCGATGGGGTGAGACGGTGAAAGCACTCGTCGTACTCCGCCCCGACACCGACGCAACGGACACGGAGCTCATGGAGTTCTGCCGTTCTCGCCTCGCACACTTCAAGTGCCCGACGTCGATCGAGTTCTACGAGGCGCTTCCGCGGACGGCAACCGGGAAGCTGCAGAAGTTCAAGCTCCGCCAGCAGTACTGGCAGGATCGGGAACGTCAGGTGAACTGACATGACACCGGTTCCCCCTTTATCCATAAGGAGATACCGTCAAGGACTGGTCCTATCTGGGATTCTGCGCCGTCGGAATCACCGGCGCGCAAAGCCCTGCGAGAAGGCCTCCCGGAGGTGCCAGTTGCGACAATGCTTGATTTCTCTGTGAAATTGCTCTTGGATTTCCAAGGAATTCTCCGAGATCACCAGGAGGTGACGGTGAACAAGACAGAGCTCATCGGCAAGATCAGCGAGGTGTCAGCGTTGTCGAGGCGAGAGGCCGAAAAGGCCTTGGACTCGACGCTCTACGCGATCTCCTCGGCTGTGAAGGGCGGTGACGCGGTCAGGATCACTGGGTTTGGCACGTTCAAGCTCCGGCCGCGCGCAGCCAGGACTGGCCGCAACCCGCAGACGGGCGCTGCGGTCCGCATCAAGGCGTCGAACGGCATTGCCTTCGCAGCAGGTGCCACGCTGAAGAGTCAACTGAACACCCGCGGCGCCATCCCGAAGCCCGCGGGCGCGGGCGCAGCGCCGGCCAAAGCGGCTCCGGCAGCCAAGGCCCCGGCAGCAAAGGCGCCTGCCAAGAAGGCTCCGGCGGCTAAGGCGCCGGCAGCAAAGGCGCCTGCCAAGAAGGCTCCGGCGGCTAAGGCACCCGCAGCCAAGGCCCCTGCCAAGAAGGCAGCGGCGGTCAAGGCGCCGGCGAAGAAGGCCCCTGCCAAGAAGGCAGCGGCGGTCAAGGCGCCGGCGAAGAAGGCCCCTGCCAAGAAGGCGCCAGTCAAGAAGGCCGCCAAGCGCTGAGTCCGCCAAGCGCTGGGTCCGCCAAGCGCTGGATCGGGAGTCCCGGGTGAACCGGGCGCCCCCAACACACTGGGGAAGGTCCCGGTCACACCCGTAGCCACGGGGTCGACCGGGACTTTGCCGCGCCAGCCGGTGGCGGCGATCACGCCAGGTTCAGAGTCGGTCGATGCGGTGGAATGCCTCGCCCGCTTCGATTCCGGCAAATGACCCGTGCTCGGCCAGCCGCTCAAGAACTCGCCGCCGGAACTCGACGATCTCGGGGTGCTCCACCGAGGCGCTTGCCGCCGTTCGGTCCGTGATGCCCATCGTGGAACGGTGCTGGCTCGCATGCTCGAGCAAGGCCGCCACCTTGAGGTCGTCGTAACCGGTTGCGTCCTCGACGTGGTTGGGCTCGTCGGCTTCGAACAAGAGCAAGCTGGTGGGCCGGTGAGGTGGCGAGTCGAGCTCCGGGAAGAAGAGAGGATCACGGGCGGCGACGATCCCGTCTGTGACGAGCCACCCGGCATTTCGGTGATCCGGGTGCAGCCGGTACCGCTTCCAGGGGTCGTGCCCGAACATCACGTCCGGCCGTAACCGGCGAATCCACGCCGCCACCTCCCAACGCTGCCGCAGGCCGGACTCGAGCTCGCCATCGGGCCACCCGAGGAAGATCACTTCCGCCGAGTCCTGGAGCCGCCGGGCGGCGGCGCGCTGCTCGGCGCGGCGCGTCACGACGAGCTCGGCCGGGTCGGTCTCCGGCTCCCAGGTCCCCTTCGAACCGTCCGTGCACACGAGAAAGGCGATCTGGCAGCCGGCGGCCGCCCACTTCGCCAACGTCGCCCCACAGCCGAATTCGATGTCGTCCGGGTGGGCACCGACGGCTAGCGCACGGCTCGGTACGGGCAGGTTCGTATCCATCGGCGGCACGATATCGCCGGCCCGCATCGCCGGCGAGCACAACTGAGCGGCTATGAGGCGCCGGCGTCCCGGATGAGCGCGAGCTGGGCAGAGCCGACGTGGGCAAGGTCCGCTGGGAGATCGACGTCGGCGGCGAGGCGGGCATCGTGCACGACGTCGCAGGGCAGCCGGAGGCGGCCGGCCTCGGCGCAGTGGCGCTCGAAGGATCCTGGGCCGTACGCGAATCGAAACCCAGCTGTGGCCGGCACGACCGCCACATTGGTGCCGTCGGCGCGCAGATCCGGCACGAGTGTCACCCGGCCGGGCTCGCCGAGAGCATCGAGCAATCCAGCGTTCGGGAGGTCTGCGTGGGCGACGACGACGAGACTGACGCCTTCGCCGGCGAGCGTCTCGACGCCGGCTTGGACGGCGCCGGAGAGGCCGAGGCCGGGCGTCCAGATCACGCGGGCACCGAGGGATC
>JBEKMC010000045.1:0-45922 GCA_050008715.1 Acidimicrobiales bacterium
GGAGAAGGCCCGCTGCTGGCGCCCGAGGTAGCAGTCGTGATGACTGCCGAGGCGTCCGTGGCGCGAGAGCTCGCTCGCGGCTACATGGCCGGATACCTAGGCCTTCCCAACTACGTGAACAACCTTCGCAAGACGGGATGGGCGGAAGAGGATGTCACCGGCGGTGGCAGTGATCGTCTGGTGGACGCCCTCATCCCGTGGGGCAGCCCGGAGGTGGTCGCAGGAAGGCTCCGCCAGCACCGTGAGGCCGGGGCGGACCACGTCTGCGTGCAGGTCATCTCCGGCGACCACACGTTCCCGCTGGCGGCGTACCGGGAGCTCGCCGGAACCCTCGGGCTGGCCTGAGCCCGCGCTGGAGCGTCACCGAGGAGGTCCGACAGGCGCTCGGTCTCGGCGGGTGCGACGTGTCGGACCGTCAGCCGGGAGGGCCGCCCGTCATCGGCATCGTCGGCCCGCTCTGCCGCGGGGGCGGCGTGGCCGCCGGCCCGTACCCGAGGTCGGCGACGCGCTGGAGGTACTCGTCCCGCCCGATCTCACCACGGGCATACCTCATCCGCAGCTCGTTCAGCACCGGATCCAGAGGCGGTCCGGCTGACTGTCTCGGGCCCCAGGGTGCGTCGACGAGCGGCGGCTTTCGCGACTGGACCATGCGAACGACGAGGACGACGACGACAACGATGAGCACGAGCGCGAGCAGGATGAACAGCAACCCGCCGAAGCGATGGGCGCGGCGATAACCGAGGTACATCATCGGGCTGGCGGATATTGCAGTCACCATGACGCCTATTCTCCCACTGCTCGCCCGCGGTGCTCCCGCGGGTGCCTCGGGAGGTGGCGGGCGTACCATCCGGGCATGGGTTTCCTCTGGAGAAAGTTCCAACGGCTGTTGAAGACCCGGCGTCTCAGACAGCAGCGCTCCGGGCGGCGTTAGCCAGCCCCGCATCGGAGACCCCTTGACGATGCCCCTGGGGCATGGTGGATGATCGCCCATGTGCCGGAGAACGACGTCGGGCCGCTGCTCACGATTGGCGAGTTCGCACAGCAGACACGGCTGACGGCGAAGGCACTGCGGGTCTACGACGAGACCGGGCTGCTCCGGCCTCTCGGCGTCGATCCACGTAATGGCTACCGGCGATACGGAACCGCGCAAGTCCGCACCGGCCGTCTCATCGGAATGCTCCGTGGCGCCGATGTGAGCCTGGCGGAGATCGGGCGGCTACTCGCCGACCTCGAGGCCGACCGCGACGAAGCCGTTCGGCGACTCGATCGGCACCTGATGGAGCTCGAGCTGCGCCACACGAGCCGTCGGCTGCTCATCCGCCATATCCACGCCATCTTGAGGGAGGAAACCCCGTTGACCTTCAGCATCGATACCCGCCACGTAGCTGCCCAACGAGTGATGTCGATCCAGCGCCGCCTGCACGCTCCGGAGACCGCTGGGTTCGTCAAAGAGGCGAAGGCGTTGTTCGCCGCCCGCCTCGACGGGGCGCAGCCAACAGGACCGTTCGTCCTGATCTTTCACGGTGTCGTCGACAACGAGAGCGACGGCCCGTTGGAGGCGGTGCTCCCGTGCCCCGATGACATCCAGGCGACCCACCTTGTTGGTATCCGCACCGAGCCGGCGCACGACGAGGCCTTCACCACGATCACGAAGGCGGAGTGGGCGTACCCGGCGATCCTTGCCGCCTACGACGCCGTTGCGTGCTCACCCGAAGCAACCGCCCGTCCCGGCAGCCCACTGTCATGCCGGGAGGTGTACCGCGCCGAGCCGGACTCGATCGGCGACGACGACTTGATCTGTGACATCGCCTTCCCGCTGGGCTGACCGGGGCGCCTGGGGCAGCCGGAACTCCAGTGGTCGGGACCGGCATCGATCCGGTGACCTCGCGCTTTTCAGGCGCGCGCTCTACCAACTGAGCTACCCGACCCCGCGGCGAACCGCGAGTCACCTCGACGGGCACAGTCTGCCGCAGGTGCGGCAACGTCTGCGACCGTTGTGGGCGAGCGGACCTGACGGGATTTGAACCCGCGACCTCCGGCTTGACAGGCCGGCGTGCACTCCGAGCTGCACCACAGGTCCAGAGTCCGGACCGGCACCTGATGCCGGCCCGACGTCGCACCTGCCGGGTGCGACTCGCAAACTGTAGGCGATCCTACGGGGGGCGTGATCCGGGGCAGTCATCGGCAGCTTCGGAGCTGCCGGGCAGTAGGGTCGGGGGACCGTGAGCCCACCGGAGCCGTTGTTCGGCCACCCGTCGGTGCCGCCGGACTTCCCCGGTCTCGAGCGCCGCGTCCTCGACGTCTGGAAGCAGGAGCGCGTCTTCGAACGCACGACGGAAGGCCGACCGTCCGCGCCCGAGCTGGTGTTCTACGAAGGACCGCCGACGGCCAACGGCAAGCCCGGTCTCCACCACGTCTGGGCGCGGGTGTACAAGGACCTGTTCTGCCGCTTCTGGACGATGCGGGGGTACCGCGTCCCGCGGCGCGCCGGCTGGGACACCCATGGGCTGCCGGTCGAGGTGCAGGTCGAGCGCGAGCTGGGTTTCTCGGGGAAGGACCAGATCGAGGCGTACGGCATCGCCGCCTTCGTGGCGCGCTGCCGCCAGTCCGTCCTCGAGTACGTGGAGGACTGGAAAGTGCTCACCGAGCGGATCGGGTACTTCGTCGACACCGATGACGCCTACTGGACGATGTCGCCGGCGTACGTCCAGTCCGTCTGGTGGCATCTCGCTCAGCTCTACGACCGGGGCCTGCTCTTCGAGGACGTGAAAGTCGTGCCGTACTGCGCCCGGTGCGGAACGGCGCTCTCGAGCCACGAGCTCGGGCAGCCGGAGGTCTACCGCGAGGTGGCCGACGTCGCCATGTTCGTGCGTTTCCCGCTGACGGGCACGGCGCCTCACGACCTGGCCGAGGCTCGGGCGCTCGTCGTGTGGACGACCACGCCCTGGACCCTCCCTTCCAACACCGCGGTCGCAGTGGGCGCGGACATCGACTACGTCGTCGTCGACGGCCTCGTCGTGGCAGCCGCCCGGGCCGACGACGTGCTCGGCGAGGGGGCCCGTGTGCGAGCGTCTGCTCATGTGAAGGGCAGCGAGCTCGTCGGGCTGGCGTACCGCCGGCCACTTGATGCCGTGCCCGTCCCGGACGGCGCCGGCGTGCCCGGTTGGACGGTCGTGACGGCCGACTTCGTGACCGCCTCAGAGGGCACGGGCATCGTTCACATCGCACCGGCTTTCGGCGCCGACGACTGGGCGCTCGGCCGCCGGGTGGGACTTCCGACGCTCAACCCGGTCGGCCCGGACGGGCGCTTCAGTGCCGGAAGTGGCTGGTTGGCCGGACTTGCCGTGAAGGACGCCGACGTCTCCATCGTCGAGCGCCTCGAGGCCGAAGGCCTTCTCGTGCGATCCGAGGACTTTGTCCACCAATACCCGCATTGCTGGCGGTGCTCGACGCCGCTCATCTATTGGGGATCACCGTCCTGGTACGTGGCAACCTCACAGCACAAGGCGGATCTCCTCGCTGCCAACGAGACGGTCGCGTGGCGCCCCGAGCACGTCAAGCACGGACGATTCGGTGAATGGCTGCAGAACAACGTCGACTGGGCTCTCTCGCGTGACCGGTACTGGGGAACGCCCCTGCCCATCTGGCGCTGCGCTGACGGCCACCAGCGCTGCGTGGCTTCGCTCGCAGAGCTGTCCGTCTTGACCGGCCGGGATCTCGGGAACCTCGACCCGCACCGGCCCGCCATCGACGAGGTCGCGTTCGCCTGCCCGGACTGCGGGCAGCCGATGCACCGAGTGGAAGCCGTCATCGACGCCTGGTTCGACTCGGGCTCGATGCCGGCGGCACAGTGGGGATTCCCGGTAGAGGAGGGCTCTACGGAGCGCTTCGCCATCCCCGCCGAGTTCGTCTGCGAGGCGATCGACCAGACGAGGGGCTGGTTCTACTCGCTCCTCGCCGTCAACCAGCTCGTGCACGGAGTGGCGCCGTACCGCCACGTCCTCGCACTCGGCCACATCGTCGACGCCGACGGCAGGAAGATGTCGAAGAGCCTCGGCAACGTCATCGACCCCTGGACGATCCTCGATTCCCGCGGCGCCGACCCGTTGCGCTGGTGGATGTTCCACCAGGGCTCGCCGTGGACCTCCACGCGCACGAGCCTGGCGATGATCGACGCCTCGACGGCAGACGTGCTGCTGACGCTGTGGAACTCTTGGAGCTTCTTCGCCACCTATGCGAGCCTCAACGACTTCGATCCCCGAGCCGCCGACGTACCGCCTCCGTCCGAGCGGTCGCCGATCGACCGCTGGATCCTCTCCCGCCTCGCATCCACGACGGCGGCAGCCACGACGGCCCTCGAGGACTATCGACCCCTGGAAGCCGCCACCGCTATCGGTTCCCTCGTCGACGACCTCTCCAACTGGTTCGTGCGGCGGAGCCGGCGCCGCTTCTGGCGGACCGATCCGGACACACCCGGCTCCGACGTCCTTGCCGCTCACGCGACGCTGCTCGAGGTGCTCAGATCCGTCGCGCTGTTGATGGCACCCTTCTGCCCATTTCTCGCGGAGGAGCTGTGGCGATCCTTGTCGGGCGGACCCGACTCCGTCCATCTGGCCGACTGGCCTCTCGCCGACGCAGCGCTCCTCGACACCGGGTTGGTGGCCTCGACCGAGCTCACGCGCCGGGTGGTCTCGCTCGGGCGGGCCGCTCGGGCGCTCGCCGGCCAGCGCGTCCGCCAGCCGTTGCGAAGGGCGGTCGTCGTCGTGCCGCCGAGGAGCCCGCAGGTGTTGACGCAGGATGTCGCCGAGGAGCTCAACGTGGACGAGGTCGTCATCAGCGACACCTTGAGCGACGCCCTCAGCGTGCAGCTCGTACCGAACTTCGCCCGCCTCGGGCCTCGCCTCGGCCACCTGTCGCAACACGTCCGGGCATCCCTCGCCGGCCTCGAACCGTCGGCGGCGGCGGAGGCAGCCAGGACCTTGGCCGGCGGTGGCGTGCTGAGGGTCGACATCGACGGCACGAGTGTCGAGCTCGGGACGGACGACGTCGAAGTGCGCACGACGCCGCGGCGCGGGTTCACGGCTGCAGGTGAGGGCGGACTCGCCGTGGCGCTCGATCTCGAGCTCGACGACGACCTTCGCCATCGCGGGCTCGTCCGTGAGGTCGTGCGGCAACTGCAGGACATGCGCAAAGAGACTGGCCTGGAGCTCTCTGATCGCGTGAACGTCCACCTGGAGGGCTTCGACGACCTCGTCGGAGACCGCGATGTCATCGGCCGTGAAGTGCTCGCGGTCCGGATCGACTTCGGTCCCGCCGGCGAGGCCGGTCAGGCGATCTCCGGTGGGGACGGCCGGCAAGGGCGGGCGCTCGTCCGCAAGGCATGAGCGACGCATCCCCTGCTACAAGAGGTGGAAGGATTCCCGGCATGCAGCACCGGATTGGCCAGCGGCCGCTCGCCGGCGCGGTCTGCGTAGCGGTCTGCATAGCGGTCGGTGCGCTCCTCGCCGCCTGCAGCGTCTCGGTCTCGTTCGGGTCGTCTCACACGACCACGACGACAACGTCCACCAGCTTGCCCGGGACCTCGACCGATCGAGGGGGATCGTCCGCCGCCGGGCTCGTGTGGCACGCCTGCGGATCGTTTCGCTGCTCGAACCTCAGGGTGCCGATTTCGTACACCGACCCCGGCGAGGGCACTCTCGCAATTGCGGTGATCGAGCTGGCGGCAACGAACGATCCCGCCACTGCCGCCGACCTCGTCCTCAACCCCGGGGGCCCAGGTGAATCCGGCGTGCAATTCCTGCAGGCGGCGTTCTCGCAGTTTCCGAGCGCACTGCGGGCGCGTTTCAACCTCGTGAGCTTCGATCCCCGGGGCATCGGCGGGAGCGACCCAGTCGTGTGCACCACCCCCGCCGGCCTTCGCCGCTGGCTGGCGCTCGACCCGGCCCCGGCGACGCCGGCGGCGATCGCCTCGCTGACCACCGCCGTGAGACAGTTCGACGCCGCTTGTGCGGCACATGTGCCTCGCGACGTCCTCGCCAGCCTGTCCACGGCGGTGACCGCCCGGGACATGGATCGTCTTCGGGCGGCACTTGGGCAGCGGCGACTCGATTACCTGGGTTTCTCGTACGGGACCTATCTCGGTGCCAGCTACGCCCAGGCGTTCCCGAGCAACGTCGGGCACATGGTCCTCGACGGGGCGGTCGATCCCGCCCTGTCCAGCTCCGTGCTCGACCTCGAACAGGCGGACGCGTTCGAGCTCGACCTGCACGACTTCTTCGCCTGGTGCCCGACGAACGCCACCTGCAAGAGCGAGCTGCCGGCGGGGGCCAAGTCGACGTACGACACCCTCATCCGGCACCTCGAGTCCGGGGCGACGCTGACGGCCGGCCTCGACGCCGCCCTCGGTGGCACGCAAGCGATCAACTACGCCGTCGTGCTCACCGGTGTCATCTCCTCGCTCTACACGACGACGTACTGGCCCTACCTCGCCCAGGGACTTGGGCAGGCGACGTCCGGCAACGGCACCGTGCTGGCGGAGCTCGCGTACAGCTATGCCGGTTTCAATGCCAACGGCACCGCCTCGAACCTGCTCTCGGCCGAGCTCGCCGTCAGCTGTCTCGACCGGCCCTCGCCCCCCGTCACGAGCTTGCCGGCACTCGCCCGCCACTTCGCCACGACTGCGCCCGATTTCGGTCCTGCCGAGGCGTGGGGCACGATCGGATGTAACTATTGGCCGGTTCCTGCCACGGGCAAGGTCGGACCGATTCACCTGTCGGAGTCGCTCCCGATTCTCGTCGTGGGCTCCACTCACGACCCGGCGACGCCGTATGCCTGGGCGCAAGCGCTGACGAGCCAGTTGAACGGCTCCGAGCTGTTGACGCGGACCGGCGACGGCCACACGGGCTACTTCTCGAGCACCTGCGTGCAGACATGGGTCGACGGGTACCTGTCGACGGGTAGCCGCCCACCGGCGGGCACCGTCTGTTCGAGCAACAGCTGAGCGCGATCGTGGCACGTCCCGGCGCCGACGACTGCGGCGCCGCTGCGGGCCGAGAATACGGAGAAGGACGATGATCCTCGAACATGTCATCCTCGACGTGCGGCCCGGGCAGGAAGCGGCCTTCGAAACGGCGTTCGCCGTCGCCAAGCCGCTCATCATGGCGACTCCCGGCTGGCGGTCGCTCTCGCTGCAGCACTGCGTAGAGCGGGAGAGCCGGTACCTCCTTCTCGTCGGGTGGGACACGCTCGACGACCATCTCGTGGGATTCCGCGCCTCTCCCGCCTATGAGGAGTGGCGCCGGCTCCTGCACCACTTCTACGACCCACCCCCGATCGTCGAGCACTTCGAGGTCGTTACCGAAGGCTGAGGAGGAGCTCTACGCCGGCGAGGCGCTCGTCGGCACCCAGTACCGCAGCTTGCCGCTCCGCTCGTCCTCGAAGACGCCGCCGTTGGCTTCGATGACCTTGCGCGAGCCGACGTTGTCGGTGTCGCACGTGACGAGCGCCGGGTCGATCCCGAGGTCGAAGGCGTGAGGCCGCACGTTCGCCAGCATCGCCGTCGCGTGCCCGCGCAGGCGCGCAGACGGGCGCACGTCATAGCCGATGTGGCCTCCCATCTCGAGCAGCCGGGGCGTCAGGCGGTGGCGGATCGAGATGCGCCCGAAGTACTCGTCCCCCTCGACCCACCAGTACGTCGTGCTCGGAACGAGGTAGGCGGCACGCAGCGTCGACTCGATGGCATCGGCCTGGAGCCGCTCGACATACTGCGAGAAACCCTCCGGGGTCTCCCACACCCCCCCGTACTCCCGCATCTCGCGGGCCACCATGGAGTCGTCGCCGCCGGCGCCCCGGCCCTCGACGAGGAACTCGGCCATGGCGGCGATGAACGACCGGTGGACGGCAGTTGTCGGCAGGACGAGAACTGGCATGGCGATATTCAATCAGGACGGCTTTCCGCGAGGCGAACCAGCGACGTGGGGTTCAGGGCAGGAGGAGCACCCGCCCGAATGCTTCGCGGCTCTCGATGTAGGCGTGGGCTTCGGCTGCCTCCGAGAGCGGGAAACGCCGGTCGATCACGACACGGATGCGGCCGGCGGCGAGATCGTCGAGGATGCCTGCGATCATCGAGTGTGCCCGTGGGCTCATGAAGAGCTCCATGCCGAGGAAGTAACCAGTGAGGGTGAGGTTGCTCGCTCGCATGACGGAGGCGTCGACCATCGAGACGCCGCCGCGTCCTGCGTCGCCGATCGAGACGCACCGCCCGCGGTAGGCGAGGCACTCGAGGCTGGCTTGCAGCCGGCTGCCCCCGACAGATTCGAGAACGACGTCGACGCCTTGGCCCCCGGTCAAGCGGCGTACTTCGGCGACCATGTCGGAAGTCTCGTAATTGATGCCTTCGTCGAGGCCGAAGACCGTAAGTCGTGCCAACTTCTCATCTCGCGAGGCAGTAGCGAGGACGCGTGCGCCGGCTTGTTTGGCCATCTGGATGGCGGCGATGCCCACGCCGCTCGCCCCCGCTTGGACGAGTACGGACTGGCCGGCTCCGAGATGGCCGAACTCGAACAGGCAGTCGTGAGCCGTCCCGTACGCCACTGGGATGCATGCAGCCTCCTCGGTGGGGACGTCGCCAGGAATCTTCCAGCAGAAGGCCTCTGCCGCTAGCCGCAGCTCCGCATGTGAGCCGTGGGTCCCGACGGTCACGACGCGGTCGCCGGCGGCGATGCCGAGAACCTTCGGCCCGATCTCGACGACCGTGCCGGCGCACTGGTACCCGACGACGTGAGGAACGGAGAAGAGATCGCCGCCGGCGCGGTTCAGCGTGTCGCCGCCTTCGATGCTGACGGCCTCCACGCGCACGAGCACCGAGTCCTCCACGACCTGTGGGTCGGGAACGTCCTCGAACCGGAACACCTCGGGGCCACCCGCTTCGTAGTACACCGCTGCTTTCATCGGACCTCCAGACGGGCGACGACGTTGGCGGCCGGCGCATCCCGGCCTAGCAAGGGAAACTCTCATACGGCCACCTCCCCACACAAGGCGGGCCACCGGCCGCCGCCTGGCCGGCTCAGGGGTGGCTGCTCACAGCAGCAGCCCACCGGGCCATCGGCTAGAAATGCGTTGCTTACGGACCGGGACACCGTGACGACAGGACTGTCGGTCGTACCGATGACCCTTCGCACACAAGGAGAAGGCGCTCTCATGTTCGAGAACGTGGTGGTCGGGGCCGATGGTTCTCCAACGGCAGCCGAGGCGGTGAAGAAAGCGGTCGAGCTGACGAAGCTGCACGGCGGCACGCTGCACATCGTCTCGGCGTACAAGCCGAAGCAGTACAGCGCGAGCGGTGCGGCCGAATTCTCGAAGTCGCTCGACTCCGGTGACGTGGCCGAGTCCGTCCTCGCCGACCTCGCCTCGAGCGCTCGGATCGCCGGCGTGCCCGTCGAGGTTCACGCCGAGAGCGGTGACCCCGCACGTGTGATCTGCGACGTCGCCGAGCGGGTGAAGGCCGACGTCATCGTCGTTGGCAACAAGGGCATGGTGGGCATGCGTCGTGTGCTCGGGAGCGTCCCAAACTCCGTCGCGCACGAGGCGCCCTGTTCCGTGCTCATCGTCCAGACGACCTGATCACACTGCGGGCCCCACCCGGTGCCGGCGAGCTCAGTCGGAACGCAGATGCAGCTTCTCCATCAGGGCTGCGTAGGCGGCAAGATGCTGGTCGCCCACGAAATCGCCGAGCACACGCTCACGTGCGGCTTTCCCGAGCCGCTCGATCTCGGCAGGATCCGCCAGCAGCCCGGCGAGCGCCATACCAAAGGCCCCGAGATCGGCCGGATCATCGAGCAGGATGCCGGTGCCCGGCGCCACCTGGTCGTTGATGCCGCCGACGCCGGAGGCAACGACAGCCCGGGCTTTCCACATCGCTTCGGCGACCGTCAGCCCAAAACCTTCTGCCAGGCTCTTCTGCACCACGACTGTGGCGTGGCGCTGCACGGCGTTCACCATGGCAGCGTTCTCCTCGAGGTCGTCCATCGGCAGGGTGACGAGGCTGACACGTCGCCGCATCTCGATCGGCAGCGCGTGCCAGGCGGCAACGCACTGCGCCAGGACGTCTGCACCTTCCGGGTCGTCGCTCACGGCTGCGACGGCCGGACCCACGAGGGCAAGGTGGACGTCGTCGATCCGCCCTGCGACCTCCTGCACGAAGCCTGACATCACGCCGGCCATGTCCTTCAGGCGGTCCCATCTGGATACCTGTACGACGAGGGGCATATCGGGGTCGATACTGTCGCCTTCTCCGACGACCGTCGCCCGGCGCGAGATGACCGTTGCGGATTCGCGCGAGCTCGCCGAAGCTCCCTTGTCGTTCATGGCGAGCATGCCTGCGCGCTGCAGGATGTCGACGACGTCCTCGGTCGTGAGATCCCTGTTCTTCACCGAGAACGGGTCGATGGACGGCGGGATCACGACCACGGCATCGGCGGGGAGCCAGTCCGGGGCGTACGAACGGCGGGAGAACACGAACGCCTGGCACATTTCGAGATGCGGCCGCAGGAAGCTCCAGGCCGCCTCAGTCCAGTAGTTCTGGTGGTCGACCCCGACGTGGGACCGCCAGATCACGTGGGCGCCGGCGGCTGCCAGCTGTGCCGCCATGCCGGCGGTCTGCGGATCGTGCAGGAGGACGACGTCTCCCGGTCGTACGAGCTCCGCGAACTCGGCACCGAGGGAGTCGGTCAGCCGCCGATAGTGCTCGACGTCGGCCGGAACGATCGCGCCGTCACCGGGGAAGCCGTGCAGCTGGTTGTGAAGGCGCTTCGTGACGGAGAAGAACGTGTCGTCGCCGGAGATCACGTGCCAACGGACGTCGACGCCGGCATCGAGGCAGTAGCCGACGAGGACCCTCAACATCTCGGCGACGCCGCCGCCGGCGGCGGTCGAGTTGACGTTCCAGACCGTCACGCCGGCGAGCTGAACCTTGGCGCGCGCCGCCATCTCGGTGAGGGCATGGAAGCGGCGCTCGCCGATGAGTGGCTCGAATCTGGCGAGCGGCAGGGGCGACATCTCGACGGCGCTGAGTCCCGGCACAGCCTCAAGTGTCCCACGGCGTCAAGGCTGCTGCTACCACCGACCTCGATCGGTGGAGCGCGGCACTCCCTCAGGTATCGGAGACCGACGGATAAGGTGCCCGCGTGGCGGTCGTCAGAGGCTTCCAGTGTCCTCACCGGTGAGCTCCTCAGGCCGCCGGGGGATGTTCACAGCGCTCCGCCACCGCGACTTCGCTCTGTTGTGGTCCGGCCAGGCCGTGTCGGCGTTCGGCGACGGCATCTTCACCGTCGCTCTCGTCATCGAGGTGCTGCGCGTCGATCCCCATCCGACGGGCCTTGCCTACGTCCTCGTGGCGCGGGCCGTGCCGTCCGTGGTGCTCTCGCTCGTGGGCGGAGTCGTCGTCGACCGGGTGCCGAAGCGACTTGCCATGCTCGTGTCCGACGTGATCCGGGGGATCGCCGTTGGAGTGATCGCCGTTCTCGTCGCACGGCATTCCGCCGACCTTGCGGAGCTTGTCGTGATGTCCGTCGTCTTCGGCTCGGCCGACGCGTTCTTCGGACCCGCCTCGACCTCAATGGTCCCCGAGCTCCTACCTACGGAGCTGCTCGTGCAGGCGAACGCGCTCAGCTCCACGAGCTCGAACGTGGCATCGAGCCTGCTCGGGCCGGCCACGGGCGGAGCGATCGTCGGATTCATCGGCGTGGCGGGTTCCTTTACGGCCGACGCCGTCAGCTTCGCTGTGTCCGCCTCCTGCCTCGCGCTCATGACCGCACATCCGCCTCCGGAGCCGAAAGGCACGTCCATGCTGGCCGAGGCTCGGGAGGGTCTCCGATTCATACGGTCACGACGCTGGCTGGTCATCAACCTCGTGGCCGGCGGCGTCGCCAACTTCTTCGGGATCGCACCCCTCGCCGTGCTCTTGTCACTGCTCGTCAGGCACGTGTTGCACGCAAGTCCACTGGCGCTCGGGCTGGTCTTCGCCGCAGGGGGAGCAGCAGGTGTCGTCGCATCGCTGGTCGTCGCCCGACTCGGGTCGCCCCGCCACCGCGTGACGGTCATGTGGGTCGCCTATGGCCTCGCCGGCGCAGCTATCGCCGTGATGGCGGCGGCACCGGACGCCGTCGTCGTCGGTGTCCTCAGCGCCGCCGAGGTGGGACTCATCGTGTACGGGGACGTGCTCTACATCGCCATGATGCAAGAGCTGATCCCGGCCGAGCTCCGTGGCCGGGTGTTCTCCGCCGCCTACCTCATCGCCTTCGTGCTCACGCCGTTCGGCACGGCGGTGGGGGGTTTTGCTGCCGCCGGACTCGGAACGCGCACGGCGATTCTGCTGAGCGGTTGCCTCTCCGGCGCCTGTGCACTCGTCATCTTCATCCCCGGGGTGCGGGAGCCAGAGCGCATACGAGCCGACGGCGACTGAACGAAACGCACGTGAAAGGATGCCCCATGCATCCAGAAACCCTGCCGTTACCCGCCACCGGCCGGGTCTACACGAGCAGGCGCCGGGTGCGTCTCGGCGATGCCACACCCGGGGGGCGGCTCCGCTACGACGCCATCGCCCGTTACTTGCAGGACGTCGCCGAGGACGATGCCGAAGACGCAGGATGGCCGGCGTCGACCGGGTGGTTGCTTCGTCGCTGTGCGGTCCACGTCGGTCAGTTCCCGGTGCGCGCCGAGCACGTCGAGCTGCAGACGTTCTGTTCGGCGACCGCGCCGAGGTGGGCGGAACGCACGACGACGATCCGAGGTGAGGCCGGCGGTCTGGTGCAGGCGAGGGCCATCTGGGTGGCGGTGGACGTAGCCACCGGGCGGCCGGCGCGCCTCGGCGAGCTCTTCGATCGCGTCTATGGGCCGTCGGCCGGTGGGCGCAAAGCCTCCGTGCGTTTGTCCCTCCCCGCCCCACCTGCCGACGGTGGCGAGCTCGTGCGGCCGTGGAACGTCCGGGCGAGCGACATCGACGTCTGGGACCACGTGAACAATGCGGTGCATTGGGAAGCAGTCGAGGACGAGATCGCCGTGCTCGACTGGCTGCCCGAGGTGGCGGAGCTGGAATACAACGCAGCGATCATCGCCACCGACGTCCCCGATCTCGTACGCCGCACGTCGTCGTCGGGTCTCGACCTCTGGCTCGTGGACGGCCCTCGGCTCCTTGCTTCGGCGCGGCTGCAACGGCCACAGCCCCGGTGAGGCCCCCTCCCGCGGACCTACTTCTCGAGTGCTGATCTGACGACGTGGCCGACCTGCTCGATCTCGAGAAGGAAGCCATCGTGCCCGGAAGCGGATTCGATCACCGTTACCGGTCCGGCTCCAGGGATCAGGTGGGAGAGCTCGTGCTGGAGGCCGATCGGGTACAGCCGGTCCGATGCGATCCCCGCCAAAGTCACAGCTGCTCCGACGCGGGAGAGCGCGCGTGCCACACCGCCTCGCCCGCGCCCGACGTCGTGGTGGTTCATCGCCTCGCTGAGCGCGATGTAGGCGTTCGGGTCGAAGCGGCCGGCGAGCTTGTCCCCATGGTGATCGAGGTACGACTCGATGGCGTACCTGCCGCCGGCCAGAGGCTGTTCCGAGGCCTGTGCCTGCCGGCCGAAGCGGTACTGGATCTCGTCCGCTGTCCGGTAGCTGAGATGTCCGATTCCTCGGGCCAGGGCGAGCCCGGTGACCGGCCGGTCGTTGCCGTAGTAGTCGCCTCCGTTGAACATGGGGTCGGCACGGATGGCACGGATTTGCAGTGCGCTGAGGGCGACCTGCTCCGCTGTGGCCGCGGCGCCAACGGCGAGCACGACGGCGCGCTGCACGCGCTCGGGGAACATCACGCACCACTCGAGCGCCCGCATGCCGCCCATCGAGCCGCCGACGACGGCCGACCATGCGGCGATGCCGAGGTGGTTCGCCAACTCGGCTTCGACAGCGACTTGGTCGCGGATCGTGAGGACGGGCCACCGCGATCCGTACGGAGCCCCGTCCGGTGCCGACGAGCCGGGGCCTGTGGTTCCCTGGCAGCCTCCGAGGACGTTGGGGCAGACGACGAAATAGCGGTCGGTGTCGAGGGGGCAACCAGGCCCGATCAAGCCGTCCCACCATCCCGGCGTCGGGTGACCGGGTCCGGCGTCGCCCTCGACGTGCGAGTCGCCCGTCAGCGCGTGCAAGACGAGTACGGCGTTGCTCTTGGCAGTGTCGAGATCGCCCCAGGTCTCGTAGGCGACGAGGACATGTGGGAGCGAGCCGGCGGCTTCGAGGGCGAGCCCCCCTGCCTCGAACAGGTCGACGAATTGGCGCCCGCCGGGCTCGTCGCCCGGCAGCCACAGACCCGGGAAGGGCCGCCGGATGCTCACGAGGGAGGCTGGAGCCGTCACGCTCCCTTGGCAGCCCGGAAGCCGGCTTCGAGGTCGGCGAGGATGTCCTCGATCGACTCGAGCCCGACACAGAGTCGGACCAGGTCCGGGGTGACCCCCGTGCTCACCTGCTCGGCTTCGCTCAACTGTGAGTGTGTGGTCGAGGCCGGGTGGATGGCGAGGCTCCGCACGTCCCCCACGTTGGCGAGGTGGCTGAACAGCTCGAGGCCCTCGATGAAGCGCCCGCCGGCTTCGGCACCGCCCTCGATGCCGAAGGCAAGAATGGCGCCACCACCGCGTGGGAGGTAGCGCTGCTGGCGCTCGTGCCACGGGCTCGAGTCAAGTCCCGGGTAGGCGACCCAGGCGACCTCGTCACGGGCCTCCAGCCAGGTGGCCACCGTCGTGGCGTTCTGGACGTGCCGCTCCATCCGCAGGCTGAGGGTCTCGAGGCCCTGGAGGAACAGGAATGAGTTGAGCGGGGCGATAGCCGGGCCTGTGTCGCGCAGGTACTGCAGGCGTGCCTTGAGGACGTACCGAGCCGGGAACAGCGCCTCCGGCAACTGCCCGAAGACGAGGCCGTGGTAGCTCGGGTCCGGCTCGGTGAAGCCCGGGAAGCGGCCGCTGTTCTCGTAGTCGAACTTGCCGCCGTCGACGATCACACCACCGATGGAGGTTCCGTGGCCCCCGATGAACTTCGTGGCGGAGTGGACGATGATGTCGGCTCCGTAGGCGAGCGGCTGGGCCAGGTAGGGAGTGGCCACGGTGTTGTCGACGACGAGCGGTATGCCGGACTCGTGTGCGATGGCGGCGACGCCCTCGAAGTCGAGCACGTCGCCCTTGGGGTTGCCGAGGGTCTCGGCGAAGAAGGCCTTCGTGTTCGGGCGGACGGCTGCCCGCCACTGGTCGAGGTCGTCGGGGTTGTCGACGAAGCTCACTCCGATCCCGAGCTTGGGCAGCGTGTAGTGGAACAAGTTGTAGGTGCCCCCATAGAGCGAGGCGGAGGACACGATGTGGCCGCCGTTCTCAGCCAGGTTGAGGAGGGCGATGGTCTCGGCCGCCTGCCCACTGGCGACGGCGAGGGCGGCAACCCCGCCTTCGAGGGCTGCGATCCGCTCCTCGAACACCGCCTGGGTGGGATTCATGATGCGCGTGTAGATGTTCCCGAGCTCTGCGAGGCCGAACAGGGCGGCAGCATGGGCCGTGTCGCGGAACGTGTAACTCGTCGTCTGATAGATCGGCACCGCCCGCGCCCCGGTAGTCGGGTCCGGCACCGCGCCGGCGTGAATTTGACGGGTCTCGAAGCCCCAGTCGGGCATGTCAGTGCCTCCTTGCTCGACCTGGGCATTCCCGGTCGAAGAACGGTTGGACGCCATTGTCCACAAAGCCGACGGGATTCGTCAAGTTTCCGGGCTCAACAGGGGCCGTCAAGTGTCTCTCGTCATCATGCGCCACGCGCCGATCACCGTCCACCCCACCAACCAGGCGATGATCACGCAGACCGCCACGGTTCTCGACTCCGGGAGGAGCAGCGACTGTGCCGACTGGCCTCCTGGTCCTCCGCCTCCGTTCCCCCCGCCGAACGCGAGGGGAAGCGCGCCCGGTTCGAGATGAGCTGTTGCCACGCCGACGACCGCCCGCTGCAGGTTCGACAAGTGGGGGATGCGGGCTCTCGAGAACAGTGGCGTGAGCACGATCTCGAGCACGATCATCAAGATCACCGGGACGGTTCTCTGCCCGAGCAAGGATGCCAGCCCGAGACCGACGGTGAACCCGATGAGGGCTTCGAGCTCGATCCACAGCCCGCTCCTGATCATGAGGCCGTCGGATGGCACGCGGAAGATGGATGCGTAACCCGGGTAGTCCTGTGCGGCGTTGCTGATGGCAAACGCCTTGAGCATCGCCGGCGACGGCTGTCCGGGGGCGCCCGCACCTTGTGGATTCACGAACTGGCCGTTGGGGCCGCACGGCAGGTTCTGCGGCGACGCCCCGGGCAAGTTGCACAGGACGACGCCTGGATGATCTCCGGCCCAGGCCTCGAATCCTGCGCGTGACAGGCCGGCGGGAACGTTCACGCCGTCGTAGTTGATCGTCGTCGGCGCCGCGAATACGCACACAGCGCAGACAATGGTGAAGCCGATTGCGACCAGCGGCACGATGATCGCCAGCCCGGCCGGAATTCGAGCGAAGTAGAGCGCCAGGCGAGACCGCCCCGTGACCACGAGGTGTCGGAACATCCCCTCGGTGAGGTCGACGGAACCCGCCGTGCACCCGAGAGTCGCCGCGACGATGAATCCGAAGACGTACATCACGCCTGCCACGAGACCTGAATAGATGTTGTAGCCACCGGCCGGGCCGTAGGACTTGGGGTCGAAGGCGTGAGCGAGCAGCCGTACGAGCAGGAAGATGGAGGGGAGACCGATGTTCACGAGGACCAAGGCGATCATGAGCCCGCGGCGCTTTCGCAGCTCCATGAAACGGGTGGCGATCATTCCCCCGGTGGGAATCCAGGAGCCACGGTGGTCGTGGACGAGGCCGGTGGGAGCCGGTACCGGAACCGGGGGAGTCACCTCCGCCGTGGTCGTCATTGCGGTGCTCCCAGCCGGCTGGTGACCTGGAGGAACCAGGATTCCAAGGATGCCTGGATCTCCTGCAGGCGGTACACGGAGATCTTGCCTTCGACGAGGACGCGGTTGATCTCGGCGATGACGTCGCGGGGTGTCCCTGCTGGCAGCGTGATGCCAAGTCCGAGCGAACCAACCTCGATATGGGCTCCGATGTTGGTGCTGTCGAGAAGCGATCTCGCCCGCTCCGGTTCGGTGCACTCGACTTGCAGCGCCAGGGAAGAACCTGCCAGGAGCTCGGAGATCGGGCCCTGGCGGATGATGTTGCCCCGGTCCACGATGGCTACGGCGTCGCAGGTGCGCTGGACTTCGTCGAGGAGGTGCGAGGACAACACGACGGTTCGGCCCTCGGCTACGAGCGAGAGGATCATGTCGCGCATCTCGTGCATCCCGGCGGGGTCGAGCCCGTTCATCGGCTCGTCGAGGATCAGGAGCTCAGGGTCACCGAGGAGGCAGGCGGCGACACCCAGCCGCTGGCGCATTCCCATCGAGTACTTCGTCACCCGATCGTTGGCGCGGTGAAGGATGCCGACTCGCTCGAGCGCCGGTTCGATCCGGTCACGCGCCGCAGGCTCGCGGGCTGCGGCAAGGATCTGCAGGTTCTGCTTGCCGGTGAGATGCCCGTGAAAGCGGGGCTCGTCGACGATGGCTCCGACTCGGGCCAGTGCTTTGTCACGGTGCCGAGGCACGTCGTAGCCGAGCAGGGACATCGTGCCGGCATCGGCGTGGGTCAAGCCCAGCAGCACGCGGATGAGCGTCGTCTTTCCGGCGCCGTTCGGGCCGAGATACCCGAAGGCGCAGCCCCGTGGCACCAGCAGTTCCACGCCGTTCACGGCCACGTTCTCGCCGAACCGCTTCGTCAGCCCATGGGTCTCGACCGCCCAGCGGCTGTCAGCCGCCTGGTTGTCCGATCTGTCGGGCAGCGTTGCCGTGCTCACCGGGCAGACCTGCCGGCACCCGCTAGTGCGGCGATGTGCATGGGCCCCCTTCCAAGTCCGTTGGACAGTAGTCGGCGCTGGCTGTGTCCTGGGCGCGGGGAAACGACAGCGGGCAACGGGCGGTCAGGGAAGTGCGGCACGCGAAGCATCTGGAGATGCCGGGCTCGCCTTCGTCACCTTTCGGTCCTCGAGGTTGCATGTCACCTATTTCGAGGAGCAACGCGTTAACAGGGAAAGAGGCGGCGGTCCTGCCGCGCGGATGAATGCCCATGAAGGAGGAACCATGATCCGGCACCTTTCCCGGCTCGGATGGCCCGCAGTGGCGGTTTGCATGGCTGGCGCCCTTGCGGTCGGCGCGCCAGCTGTCGCGCTGGCACGGACGGCTGGCTCGACGAAGATCCGCCCCCATCAGTACTTCGCCGGCGAGGTCAACGGCCAGATCGACAACGCCCAGGTGAAGGTCGTCTGCCCGATATCGAACCAGCACGGGCGCGCCCTGTCCGGTCAGACCCTCGCAGTCACCTCGCCGCTCGTGATCGCGAGCAACTTCGGCTACACCGGCTCCCGGGGCAAGGCGATCGTGGCGAATGCCGGCCCCGCCGCGTCGGCCGCCGAGACGATCCGATTCGCAAGATACGACCACCCGCAACCCTTCCCGACCAACATCCCAGTCCCGTGCAGCGGCACCGGGGTCGTGGTGTTCTTTCCCGTGCCTCGCAGTCACGGCGGCTATCCGGCGACCGTCACCGTCTCGTACGAGAACGTGGCGGTGAGTGGCCGTCTCGAAGGACGGGCCGCCGGCGTCGGCTGAGCGCGTCGGCGCTGGTGAAGCGTCGGTGGTGTGCAGCGAGGGCCACCGTGAACCGCGAGCGCCCACCGTGAACCGCGGAATTGCTCATAGGCTGTCGTCCGGAAAGGGCTGTCACGCGTTGGAAGGAGTGTGGACGCCGCGGACGTGTCGGAGAGTTTCGAGCGTCGCTTCGACGAGCTGTTCGCGCTTGCAATGAAGCCGGCCTGGCGTCTGCTCGGCGATCGGCAAGAAGCGGAGAATGTTGCGGCCGAGGTCCTCGCCCGGGCGCTCGTGAGGTGGAACGCCCTCGCTGACTCGCCGAGCCTTTCCGGTTGGGTCGTGACCGTGTCGACGAACCTCGCCATCGGGCATCTCAGGAAAGCCAAGCGCTGGTCTCCCCTCCTGACGGCGCGGTCCGAGCAGCGGCCGTTTCCCGCTGACGATCGCATCGATCTGGACAACGCCTTGCTCACCATCTCCGAACGACAGCGCTCTGCCCTCGTCATGCGCTACTACCTGGACTACAGCGACGCCGAGATCGCCGGGCACATGGGGATCTCCGTCAGCAGCGTGAAGACGCACCTCCAGCGCGGGCGGCAGTCGCTCCGGCTGCTGCTGGCCGATCCCGGAGAGGCTCACGTTGCTCCCGAATGACCCTCCGCTCCGGCCGAGCGATCCCGAGGCGTTCCGCCGTCAGGTGTACCGGCGCGCAGCTCGTCTCCGGAGGCGCCGGATTGCTACCCGCCTCACCGGCGGTGCCGCGGCGGCGACAGTGATCCTGGTGCTCGTCCTCGGGCGCTTCGCCCCGTTCCTCGACCCCTCGAGTGGGCACACAGCCACCGTCTCCGTGTCGACGACCTCATCGGTGCCGAGCACGTTCCCGGCGGGCTCGACGCCTACCACCTCGGCCGGAGCGACTACGACGACGAGTGGCTCGCAGGTCCCGCAGACGACGCTCGGCACCGAGCCCACGACAACCGTGCCATCGACGACCGTTCCTCCGCCCACGACCGACCCGACTACGACCACGATGCCGGCGCCGCCTCCGACGGGTATCTCGACCGTGCCGGCCGGTTGTGGCGAGCCGGCTGCACCGGCGACTCCGGCAGGATCGGCAGTGAAGAGTCAACTCGTGGCCATCTGGGTTCAATGCGAGGGGCCCTCGATCTTCGGTGCCGGCAGCGGAAGCGCCGTGCAGCTGTACTCGGGCGGGACCTGGCGTCAGCTCGCGTGGACACCGAACGGTTGGCAACCCCTAGAGGGTAGAAACGACGCCGGCACCTGGCGACTGCTGCCGGCGTCCGCAATTGCCGGCGCCTCCTTCCGCGCCACGGTGCGCTTCGTGGCCGTGTCGCCGTCGGCCGCCAGCTCGGCAGCACCTCAGCGATGGACGGTTCGAGCGATGGTGACCGAGGGGACGCCGAAGCGGGTGCAGTTCGTGGAGGGATCGGTCGTCGCCGACTACCGCGCGTACGTACCTGCGAGCTCGAGTACCTGACGCTGTCGTCTTTTCGGGCTCCTGGCGCGTTGCACTAAAGGGACTATTGAGCCGAACGACCCGGCTCGTGAGGAGGCTGCCGTGAGGAATACGAAGAGGATCCGGGGTGCCGTCGCCCTGTCCGGCGTCGGGCTGTCCATGATCGTCGTGACCGTCGCTTCCGTGTCGGCGGCCGGTGCCCCAGCACCAGGCGGCGGCCGGATCGGTCCCAAGCAGGAGTTCGGTGCACTCGTCAACGGCAAGACGGGCCGAAAGTCTCCGGTCGTCATTCGGATGAGCTGCCCCGGAGCAGTCAAGGCGGGCCAAACGGGCCACCCGGAGCGCGGCCAGACAGTTGCGGTCTTCCGGCCGGAGGACATCGTCGGATCCTTTGGAAACACCGGCGCCCATGGACGCACGATCTGGGCGTTCTTCGGTGCACCGCCTCCCAGCGCAGCGTCCGCGGCCGGGTCTGTGCGGGCCGGTGGCGGACCGGTCACCTTCAGCCACTATCGGACGAAGGCGATACCGACCACTGAGGTCTTCCCGTGCTCAGGGAGCGGTCATGTCACCTTCGTCCCGCTGCCGATGAGTCCGGGGAGCGAACAGGATGTGGTGATCCCGGTCAGGTACGTCGTCAAGAGCTGAGCGGCTCCGCGCAGGGCGAGCTTCGGCTACCCGCTGACGCCGGCTGGTCGTTAGCGCACCCTGCCGGCGGAAACCACCAGCCGATTCGTTGGCTCCGTCTTGTTCGGTTGCCCGGACCATGCTCGAGCCCTCGGCCGTGTTGCAGGCGCTCGGCGCTAGGTGCCTTGACTTGCACGCTATCTAGCTCTGTGGCTAACTCATGAACATGGCCGACGAACAGTCAGGCGTCTTTCGAGCACTTGCCGATCCCACCCGCCGGCAGATCCTTCAGGATCTGCAACAAGGCGAGCTGTCGGCCGGGGAGATCGTCTCCCGGTTCACGATCAGCGGCCCTTCGATCTCACGTCATCTGACCGTGCTGAAGGCCGCTGGACTCGTCACCGAGCGTCGCGACGCCAATCGCATCTACTACTCCCTCGTTGCGGAACGTCTGGCAGTCTCGGTGGGCAACTTCTTGTCCGCCGTGTGCCCGGAACAGGTCGTACTTCGTCACAAGCGCGAGAAGACAGCGAAAGGGCGCCCGGGCACGCTTGGTGCCTAGGGAGTGGTCATCTCCAGGCTCTTACTCGATCGCCTGGTGAGCCATTGCCGCCGGCTCGCGGCCGGCGAAGAGCCACCCGACGATGGCGGCGAAGGCCGGCATGCCGAGAAGAATGATGAGCAGGTCAGCGACCGGGACGTTCCCGAGCGACGAGATCCCGCCATTCAGCGAATTGCTCCGCAGCCAGCCGATGAGGGCGATGTAGCCGCCCACTGTTCCAAGGAGCGCGCCGAGAAACCCGAGCGCGCCCGCCGTCGCCGCTGTGAGCGTGCGCCGCGTGTGGCTGGAGGCACCCGTCGCAGCAAGCGTGCGGAGGTCGTTCGCCGTCTCGCTCCGGACGAGGCCCACCGACATGCCGAGCACACCGAGGGCGACGACGATCCCGAAGACCGTTGCCCAGCTGGTGACCGTGAACGAGGTCGGCAGATCGTTCTTGGATTCGACGGAGAGCTGCG
The DNA here is from genome assembly GCA_050008715.1 of Acidimicrobiales bacterium. Taxonomy (GTDB): domain Bacteria; phylum Actinomycetota; class Acidimicrobiia; order Acidimicrobiales; family Bog-793; genus JAKACA01. The sequence goes on from JBEKMC010000045.1 coordinate 21,843, forward strand.
TCGTCGACGCGGTCAGCTCCGCGTTGCGGATCTGGGCGGCAGTGAACGGCTGGGATCCGAGGACCAGCCAGTCGGTCGTGGTTGCCTGGATGTGGAACTCGCGCATCGCGTACTCGGTGATGACGGTGTTCGGCGCCGACGTGCCGGTCGGCAGCCCGCTGACGTCCTGGATGACCGGGTTCGCGAGGCAGCCCGTCGCAGCCGTGCAACTCGACGTGATCCCGCTGGGGCCACCGCCAGAGCCGTTGCCGTAATCCAGCTGGAGGCCGGAGACGCCCGACAGACCCGGACGCGACGAGAGCACGTCCGCGTTCGGGTTGATCTCGGACGGCGGGATCCCGAACGCCTTGAGCAGCTGTGGCGTCGCGACGTAGATGGGGCCGTTCCAACCCCGTCCCCCCTGGGTGGCGTTCATGTTCGCATTGGGGGTCTCGAGCGCGATGAGCTGTGCGCCGAGCGCGGTGGCGATTTCAGCGGCGCGGTCCGCGACCTGAGCCGGGTGAGCGACTGTGCCCAGAGGGTTCGTGACGCCGGTGACCTGCCCCTGGGCGTTCCGGGTGACGATGGGCTTGCCCAGCGGCACGTTGGCGTGGAGCGCGAGCTCGTTCGAGGAAACGTTCGGGCCTGCGTAGTCGAGGACGTTGCCGTAGCGGGAGGCGGCAGCGAGCATCACGATCACCGCGACGAGCACCCCGACGCTGATCGCCGCCAGCGCTGACCCCGAGCGTGCCCGATACCGGGCGAGATCTCGGAGCGCCAGCCGGGTCGCGATCGGCGTCCGACGACCGAGGTGCGCGGCCAGCGAAAGGAAGAAGGGCGCGAACAGGATCAGCCCCGGGATGAGGAGCACAATCCCGAGCACGAGCTCAGGTGCCCCGCCACTGCCGTTCCCGCTGTTCGTGCTACCGGAGTAGCCGAGGAGGAGAAACGCCGCCGCGAGAAAGGCGATGCCGGGGATGGCCGAACGCCGGACCTGTCGGGGCGGTGCCGGCCGGCCCGAGAGCGCTTGGACGATCGGCACTTTGGTGATCGCTCGCGCCGGACGGGACGCCGAGAAGTAAGCGGCGACGACCGCGAGCACCATCGCAGCCGCGACGACGGTCCAAGGTAAGGCGAGCACGCCGATGACGTGGTGGGCACTCTGTTCGAGGTGCGGCCGGTAGGCGAGCCAAAGGACGAGCCCGAGGACGAAGCCGAGGATGGCTCCGACGACACCGACGACCGCTCCGTTGGCGCTCACGACGAGGCGGACATGGCGGTCGGTCGCACCGGACGACTCGAGCAGCCCGATGGCGCGGAGGCGTCGTTGCGCGAGGACCGTGAAGCCGCCGATCGAGACGAGCCCGATGAGCAACATGCCGAGCACGAGGGCGGCAAGGGAGATCGTCTCGGGGTTGAGCGGATTCGACTGCGCGACCGTCGCCGGGGTCTGCACGCCATTGCCGATCGAGCTCAACGGAACTCCAGGAGCGTCGAACAACGCCGTGATCGCCGTGGGATTCGTCACCTGCCCAGGCGCGACGAGGGCGAACTCGTCGAGCAGGCTCTGCGGGTTCTCGACGATGCCGACGACCGTGCGCTCGACACCGCCGACTCGCCAGTCGCTGCCGATCCTGAGACGGAAGTCGGAGGAGAGGCCGGTCGTTACCGCTACCTCGCCAGCCGTGGAGGGATAGTGCCCGGAGAGAAGCGAGAGCATCGGACCGCTGAAAGGCCCGTGGGCCTCCTGCGCACGGAGCTGGAAGGTGTTGATGGATCCCGGGATCGACAGGGTCTCGTTCTCGATCGTCTCGACGCTTCCAAAGCGGTGCTCAAGACTGGCGATGACGCCGGCGGTGTGGGGGTCGGTGGACCTGAAGGACACGGCGTCCTGCGCCGTGCCGAAGCCGGCGTTGCTTGGCGGCGGGTTGTTCGCGGCGACCGTCGAGCCGAGCACGGTCGCTGCCACCGCGACCGTGATCAGGGCGAGAATGAGGAACTGCTGGCGCCACTCGCGTCGAAAGAGTCGCCAGGCCCAGCGCACGACGACACGCCGGGCGGCGGCGCCGCCATCGGCCGGGCGGGCGTCTGCATGGGGAGCAATCACGGCTTTGCTCATCGTGACTCCTTCACGGTCTCGTGCCCAGCCACGCCGTTCCTGGAGGGCGGAGCGATGGGCGAGTCGGGCGAGTCGGGTGTGTCGTGCTCGACGAGGTGGCCGTCGCGGAGGGACACCACCCGATCGGCCCACGACGCCAGGTGCTCGTCGTGGGTGACCACGACGGCGGCGACCCCCTGCTCACACGCGTCGCGGATCATTGTCATCACGGCCTCTCCGTTCGAGGAGTCGAGGGCGCCCGACGGCTCGTCCGCCAGCAGCAGGCGGCGCTCACCGACGACCGCCCGGGCGATCGCCACGCGCTGGCGCTCCCCGCCGGAGAGCTGGTCGGGATAGTGGTCGGCACGGTCCGCCAGCCCCAGTTGCTCGAGTGCGGCCATGCCGGCGGCGCGGGCCTTGCGAGCCGGGACGCCGTCGAGCTCCAAGGGCAGGGAGACGTTCTCGGCGGCGGTGAGGCCTGGGAGGAGGTTGAAGTCCTGGAAGACATAGCCGATCGTCCGCCGCCGAAGGCGCGCCTTGTCGTTGCGGGACATGTTGGCCAACGACCTGCCCGCAATGCGCACCTCGCCGCTCGTCGGCGCCTCGAGGCTGCCGGCGATCGTGAGCAGCGTCGACTTCCCAGAGCCAGACGGCCCCATCACGGCGACGAGGTGGCCTCCCTCGACCGAGAGGTCAACGTCGTCGAGGGCGTGAACTTCCGTCGCACCCTCGCCATAGGACTTCGAGATGTTGTGGAGTTCGAGCAGACTCATCCGCGCGGACCGTCCTTTGCCAGCAACCCGGCGCTGTAGGTGGGTAGGTCACTCAAATACATACTGAGTATCCTACTAAGTCGGGTGTAGTTGTCAAGAGCCGGATTCCGCCGGCGGCGGGTTGCGGTCGAGACCGCCGAGTTACAGGCGTGGACTCGGTGCGGGGAAGTCGGCGAGAAACGACTCCGGGGTCGGCGGCGGCAGCGTTTGGTCCACGACCTGGCCGTCCCGGATGAAGACTACGCGATCCGCCCACGACGCGAGCTGGGCGTCATGGGTTACGACCATCGCGGCGACACCACGGTGGCAGGCGGCAAGGATCATGCGCATCACGGTCTCGCCGTTCGTGGAGTCGAGGGCGCCCGAGGGCTCGTCCGCGAGCAGCAGTGATCTGTCGCCCACGATCGCCCGGGCGATCGCAACGCGCTGGCGTTCCCCACCGGAGAGCTCGTCGGGGTAGTGGGTGGCGCGATTCTCCGCCGCGGTGAGCCCGGCGAGGAGATTGAAGTCCTGGAACACGTAACCGACGGTCCTGCGGCGAAGCCGCGCTTTGTCGTTTCGCGACAGCGACGACAGCGCATCGCCGCCGATCACGACGTCGCCACTCGTCGGCTCTTCGAGACTGCCGGCGATCGTGAGGAGCGTCGACTTTCCCGAGCCGGACGGCCCCATCACCGCCACGAGCGAACCACGCTCGACGGCGAGGCTGACGTCGGAGAGGGCATGCACTTCGCCGGCGCCGGCCCCGTAGCTCTTCGAGACCTGGCGCAGCTCGAGATAGCTCATCGCCTGGCGACCAGCCTCCGCCGGATGAGCGGTCCGGGCTTGGTCGAAGGAGCCGTGACGGCGGCGCGCTTCAACCGACCGTCGGCGGTGTCGAGCCATCGAACGATCGAGTCGAGCCGGAAGAGCTCTGCGTCGACGACAAGGGCAAAGGTGAGGTCGAAATCCGCCTCGTCCTCCTTGAGGCGCGTCCACTGCTGCATCAGCTCGACGAGGTAACGGCGATGGACCTGGATCACGTCGTGGACCGAGATGCCTGGGACGCGAAGCGCAGACAGCACCTTGATCACGAGCTCGTCACGAGGAGGCTCGGTCATGTCTGATGGCGTGCTCAACCACGTGTCGAGCTCCCTCCGGCCGGCGTCGGTGATGTGGAACACCTTTTGCGGCCCGGCTTCGTCCCCGCGGTCGTCGGACTCGATCAGCTCGTCGCGCTCGAGGCGCTGGAGCGTCGTGTAGACCTGCCCGACGTTGAGGGGCCACACCTCTCCGGTGTTCTCCTCGAACTCCTGGCGCAGTTGCAGGCCGTACTTAGGGCCTTCGCTCAAGAAGGCGAGCAGGGCGTGGCGGACGCTCATCCCGCTGCGCTCAAATTCCAGATTCGTACCATACGCAGTATCCTACGGCAACGGCAACGAGCGGTCAACGGCCCAAGGCGATCACAGCCCTGGAAAGGGGTCTTCCAGAGATCCGATTACGTGAGCGCCGCCGGCGCTCGCGAGCTCGTCAGTCGAGTAGTGGCCGCTCGCCACCCCCACCGATACGGCTCCAGTGGCGTTCGTCGCCTCCATGTCGCGGGGGGTATCACCCACGACGTAGACCTGGGCGGGCGTGAGAAGGTGGTGCAGTCTCGTGGCCTTGTCGATAGCCAACCTCGTCAGCTCGCTTCGGTCAGGTGAGTCCGAACCGTAGGCACCGAAGATGAAGAACCGGTTGAGGTTGGCAGGCATGAGCTTGGTGCGCGCCGCCCCTTCCATTGCACCGGAGACGAGGCCAAGCGACACACCGACCTCCCCGAGGTGGCGCAGGGTCTGCTCGGCGCCAGGGAGCACCCGGTACTGCTCGGAGGTCCAGATGTCCTCGGCCAGGTGCAGCAGGTACTTGACGTAGAGCTTGCAGAGCTCATCCTCGCTCGGGTCGCGACCGAGGACGCCGCGAAACGTCTCCCGAGCCACCTGCGGATCGGTCTCGCCCGCCGAGCTGTGTTGGCCGATGTCCGCTGGTATGCCGTAGAGCTTCTCGAAGGCCGCCGTCCAGCTCCGCGCCCCGGACCCACCGGTGTGAACGAGGGTCTCGTCGATGTCGAACAGCACGACGACCGGCTTGGTCACCTCAGCGATAGTAGTGAGTCGCTGGACGATCTGGACCCGTCGATCGGCTCGACTTCTGCCACCTTGGCGAGCGCATGGCTGAAGGAAGTGTCAGCTCCATGACGACTGTCCTGCCTACCGCTCCTCGACCGCCATGGCGGCGACAGCTGCGCTCGAACGCCGGGTCCGGAACGCGTCGCACACGAAGTCGACTTCCACGGTTACCTCGCCCTCGACGCCGAGAAAGTCACGCAGCAGGCGCCGCGCCGTGTCGAACAAGCGCTCGCGGTCGTCGTCTTTCATCACGATGATCCAACTCAGTGTGCCCAGCATCCCGACCAGCTGGTCGGCAGTGAGCGGCAAGGTCCAAGTGAACCGCCGGTGCTCAGGGTCACCGAAGGGGAAACCGTCGGGTATCTCGAGCGTCAGGTTCTCCGGTGTGAACTCCCCTGCAACCGTGCCCCGCAGGGTGGCGTCGCCGGCACCCTGTGCCAGAACCGCCTGCGCCTGGCGCATGAAGCCGCCCTCCGGGTCGGGTCCGGTCCACATCGCCGCCAAGACGCCGCCATGACGCAGGACACGGGCAGCCTCGCGCAACCCCGCGATTGGGTCGACCCAGTGCCACGACGAGGATGCCACCACGCCGTCAGCCGAACTGTCGGCTACGGGGAGGGCTTCGCCTCTTCCGTCGAGCACGACGATCCCCGGGACGGTGGCCGCCAGCACCTGACGCATGCCTGGATCAGGGTCAACCGCGACCACTTGTGAGGCGACCTCGCTGAGCAGGCGGCAAAGGGCGCCAGTGCCGGCCCCCAGGTCGACCACGGTGTCGACGGTTTCGGGGAACAGCCAGTGAACGACGGCAGCTGGGGGGCCGGGACGGAATGACTCGTAGTGCTGGGCCACGGTCCCGAAGCTTGTCGACCGCAGCGCGATGTCGGCTTGCCCGGAGATCCGGCCGCCCTGGTGATCAGTCATGGTGAGCACGGTATGCCGCTGACTGATTCGTGTCTAACGCGTATATCAGATTGTTCTCATGCGTACAATGCATGCAATGGACCTGGTCCTTGCCGAGTCCCTGGTGGCTGTTGCCGATGCCGGTACCGTCACGGCCGCGGCCCAGCGCATCCACATCAGCCAGTCGGCGCTCTCGTTCGTCCAATGCCTGGGCCCGACTGGCGCTCGGACCGTCGCCCAGATCGCCGGCTAGCCAGATCGGCGGCGAGTTGAAAAAGGCTTGTCGACCGTTGGGACGAATTCGCACCAGCCTCGAGCAGATCTGTGCGATACGCTCCGTGGGCCTAGCACGCACGCGTCCCGGACGCGCGGGTCCACGGCTGCGTGCCCCCTCTGAATGTTGGAGCGCATCTCTGCAAGGGATTCGATCTGAGAGGACCACCGATGTACCTCTGTGCTGTCATTCACACCGCCAGGATCGGCGGCGAGAGCGGGCTGGCGGATCTGGCGAAGCAGATCGCCGAGGTCGCGTCGGCATCTACTGGCCTCGAGGTCGTGGCCTATCAGCGAGTCTTCGGTGCGCCGGTTGGCGGCACGATCCTCTACGCGGCTGTGGACAGCTATTCAAGCCTTGGTGAGGCTCGGGCGAAGCTGGAGAGCGATTCGCGATACCGGGAGCTCGTCGAACGGTTGGGGACGTTCAGCAGAGCACCGAGCGAGGCGCGGTTCTTGGAGATACCAGTCGGCCCCGGCCCGGACTTCCTCGAGCTCCTCACTCTCGACACGGGTCTCGCGAAGTTGGCCCGCATGAACGACGCCATGGCTTTCGCAATGACCATGGCGAGCATCATCTCCGCGAAGGCCAGGCAGCACACGGTGTTCGGCGCCGACATGTACGGGTCACTCGGCTCGGTGGCCTGGATCACGCCGGCGGACAGTTACGCGCAACTCGACGCCCAGGGGAGGGCGATCATGGGCGACGAGCAGTACAAGAAGTTGATGTCTGAGTCGCCGGCGCTCTTCGAGGCCGCCCGCTTCGACCGTTTCCTCGATGAACGGATCAGCTGAGGGCTAGGGCTGGCCCCGGATGGAACGGGACTCGTAGGACCCCGTTCATCCATCCGGTGAGGCTGTCGACGTCGAACCCTCCCACCCAGAAGTCGACGAACCACGGCTGATCCACACCGATCTGGCCCCCGACTCCTTGGTCGGACTCGTCGACGGCGCGCGGCGTCCCGAGGATTGGGAACTGGTAAAACCCACAGAGGCCGAGGAACTGGTGTGACTCCAATGCAAGGCCGACGAGTCCTTCGTCGGCACCGTAGTCCTTGTCCTTGGCCAGCATCCGGAGTCGGATGTCGAGCCCGGCGATCTCTAGCTCGTCTGTCTCCGGGTCGAGGAGGGCACGGCGCGCCGTCAGCTGCGCATAACGCCCTCGCCGGTAGGCCGCATAGTCGACGATGCCGGTCTCGGCTGCAACGAGGGCGGACTGCGGCTGCACCGTCACCGAACGCCGTTCGAGCAGCTCTGGGTGGTGAGCCGCGACCTCGTTGAGCTCCCACTCCGGATGCGTCGGATCCCACAGGTCCTTGACGTACAGTTCGACGCCGCCCCCTTTGATCTGCAGGACGAACGGATCGATCGGCATCTTCTGATACAGGACCACAAAGCCACGCTCTGCGTAGGTCGGATTGTCGAGCAGGTCGACCGCTGCGCCCACCAAGGGATTGTCCACGAGTGGGACGCGGACGGCGGGATTAGCATCGTCGACGATCGTGACGCCGTCTACGAACACTCCGTTTCCCCAGTCGAACGGGTATCGGGGGCACACGGGGTTCTGCAGGTACATGAACGTGTCGAAGTCCGGTTCAGCCGGAAGCGCCACTGTAGGCCCCGAGATTCCCCGCGGTTCATCGTTAGGGTCGGGATCCAGCGCCATCCGGAACTGCCACCGGCCCCGGAATGCGATCTCCAGCATCTAGCTCCTCACGTAGACGGTGGTTGTGCGAACGGCAAGATCACGCCCGGTTGCATGAGTGGCGCTGGGTAGGTGCCCGACGCAATGTCGCGGAACTTGTGGCCCATTATCTCTAGGTTCGCACCGATGTAAGCGAGACGGCGCACGCGGGCTTCACCAGTGGCGGCGACGCGGTCCGCCGCCTTGGCTAGGTCCGCGAATCGTTCGGCGAGGTAGGCAAACATCGCGTCGCGATGCGGCAGGACGGGGATGCCACGGTCGACTTGGAATCCCGGCCCGGCACGAGTGCCGTCGTCAGCGGAGAAGGCAGGCAGGCCGATGAGCACTTCAGCCACCGGGCGAAAGACCTGGGTCATGAGGGGGAACAGGGTGTACTGGAGCGCGAGGATGTCCTGCGGGTCTCCGTCGCTGTAGGCATACAGGCCGGCGAGGAGCAGGAGAAGCAGCTCGTAGGTTCCATCACAGATGCCCATCACCTCACGAGCCAGCGGGTGCGTGATGATCGTCGCCCCCACGGCGTCGTCCGGAAGGTAGAGCACCGGGTTGTCCACCAAGGGCTGCGCTGGCTCGAAGTGGGGATCGCGGGCGAGCTGCTCCGTCAATTGCTGCTTGGTTTGTACGAACCACTTGTAGTGGGTGAACTTGTGCTCGTCAGGTGTGCCCTCCCCCTGGGCGATGATCAGGTCGATGGCCCGATGGGCGCTTCGGCGATCGGTGATACCGAAGAGAGTTGCGTCGAAGACGCCGCCGAGTGCACCAGGCCGCGGCCAGTCGACATGGAGCAGCGTTCCCTCGACTTGCTTGTCAGATGCCCCGAGGAACAACTCGGCGTCACGCAGGTCGATGTGGTCGATCAGCCACGAGATTTGCTCGTAGAGCTGGCCGATTGTGTTGAACGGCACCGGCACGTAAGTCGGGAATTCGGTGGGGGGGAGGCGGGATGTGTCCGGTCCCCATGTCGCCGGTCGTTCGAAGGCGAGAAAGCGGTCGAGCGACGTCATCCCGAACTTCTCGAGAGCCATGGGCGTTGGGAAATAGTGGCGATCCTGGGGAAAGTTGGCGCGGTCGAAGTAAGGGCTGCCGCCGACGGAGGTGAGCAGGTTGCACGCCAGGCCGAGATGCTCCATCTCCTGACGGGCGATCAGCAGGATCAGCTGTGCCCAGTCATGAGTGAAGCGCTGTTGCTCGTAGTCGAGCCCGTCCTCGGTGCGATGCTTGAGCGAGAGGGCGGCGAACAGATACTGGCAGCAGAGCATGTGCTCGGTCTCGGCCGCATGAGTGAGCATGTGGATGAGCTGCTCGCGGGTGCGCGGGATCTCCGCTGTGCTGCTCATGTCGATGTCGTACCTCCGAGGGCGGAGGCGGCGCGGCCGCCGGGGACCGCCGGCCAGGACGGCAACTGTTCGATTGGCACGAAGGGCCCGGCGTAGCCCAGCGCGCCGATGCAACCCATCCAGGCTTCGATCACGGACGGCGTTCGGTAACCGAAATTGGACGCTGGAACCCCGATCAGAGCGATTCGCTTGTGTTCCTTCTCTGCTCGTGCCGGTATGTCCGGGTCGGCGTTGGAGAATGGGTGGCCGTCCTCGGTCAGGTAGCAGAGAAAGTCCGGACCCAGGCCGATTGGCTCAGCGTGCGCGAACGTCCAGCCGAAGATGTTCTCGTTCTGAGCGATGAGGGTCACCGTGCCATCGGTATTCTTGAGGTCGACAAAGCCGATGTCGAAACCGCCCCCGCTCTGCTCGCGCTGAACGAAGGTGTCGGCCATGAAGAGCACGCGGCCGCCCAGGAAGTCGGCCACGGCCTCGACGGGATCGTGACCCCCATCCTTGGCCCTACGCAACGTGGCGCCGAGGTCGCGGGCGCGGCTCAAGGTGTGTTGCATGCCGAAGTTCTGCATCTGGGACCCAGTCATCGGGAACATGGCCACTCCGGCGATGTCGCCGAAGCTCCCCCCCGACACGATGGCGCGGGCTGTCTGGTCGGCAACCTGAGAGCTCGGCGCTCCGTTCCTCTCCGCGTCGAAGCACACCTCGGTCGTCCCGTCCGTCATCATGACCGGGGTGACGGGCACGTGGCCCTCGAAACTGGTCATGTCGAACAGTGGCATCGCACGCGGCGCACCGGAGACGTCGACTACCGGCAGCCCTTTCTTGGCGGCGACGTAGACCGGTACCAAGCTATTTGCCGCCCCCACCTCACCAGGCAGCACATAGGGGAACGTCACACCCAGGTGCTCGGCGAGCGCGTCGTAGGCAGTCACGGCTACGTCGCCGATGTTCGGTTTCCCCGGCAGCATCGCCGCATCCGGAGAGCCGACGCCAGCGGAGACAGCCATCTGCGCAGCCCCGTCGACGTCGGACGGGTCGACGAAATCGACCACTGGGAGCGCCGCGATCGCCGCGACGAGCTTCTGTCCCAGGCTGTAAGGCCCGCCCCCCCCGCACGCCAGAATGCAGGCGCCGTTGAGGATGTCCTCGAGATCCTGTGTATCAAGTTGGCTCATCGTCGTGCGCTCCCATCGACCATCGCTCTGGCTGCTATGACATCCGGTGTCCCTTCGGAGCCCGTGAGGCGCCCGAGAGTCTCACGAATCGCCGCACGGGGGTCCCCGGCCGATCCTGGGACCCCGAGCCGCTGGCGCGTCATCTGAACGCGAAGGAGGTACGAGGTCGCGTCGAACTCCCGAGCCAGCGTTTCGGCCTGTTGCAACAAATCGCCCAGGTCTGCCGAGGAGTCCGCCGTCTTCATCAGCTCGGCACGAAGCCGGAGTTGTTCGCCTAGGTAGAGGCGGTGCTGGGACGTGTCGGTCTCCGCCATGTAATCGTCGAGGATGGCGAGGCCCTCGCCTGGGCGTGAGTTTCGCAGGCACACGTCGAGCGCCAGTGTCGTGATCAACGGGTCGAGGATCCGCACGCCGTCACTGCGCATCCCTTCCCGCACGCCGAGCAGCATCCCCAGCCCCTGGTCGGCGGCGCCCCTGGCCCCGGCGACCCAGCCGAGGATGATCGTGGCCAGACCGATGTAGACGGGGTTACCCATCTGCTCGGCCTCCGCGAGAAAGGCTGCTCCGGTCGTGGCGGCGCGCTCGACGTCACCCATGTGGGCGTACGTGACGGGATGTATTTGCATGGCGATGGTCCGCATCCAGGGATGGCCGAGGGCAATGGCATGGTCGAGAGTCTCGTCCGCCATGCGGATCGCCTCGTCGGCATCGCCCAGGATCCAGGCCGCCCAGACCGCGTCGGTCATTGCCGTGATGCGCGGATTCTGAGAGTAGCGGGCGACGTATCCGGCGGCCTCGGCCGGGTCATAACGGTCGATGCACGCTCGAGCGTGCTCCAGGGTCCCGTGCAGGTCGCCGCGCCAGAACGTAGTGAGCGACACGGCGAGGTGTGACTGCATGATTGCCTCGTCGTCGCCGCTCATCTGCGCTCCGAAGAGGATCGCCTCGGCCATGCCCATAGCTGGTGCCAGATCGCCCGAAAAGAGGTAGTGGGTCCAGAGGCCGAACATGGCCCGTCCCGTTTCAGGCCCCGGAGCGGCCTGTCCGATCAGTTCGTTGGCCCGCTCGTAGCACGCAGCAGCTACCGCCGATCGGTGCCCCTCGAGAGGGATCAATGCCGCGCCAAGGCCTAGTTGCATGCTGAGCTCGGCAGTCGTCGTGTCCGGACCGGGCTCCGCCTGGTGGACGAGTTCGAGGCCGCGTCGCAGGAAGTCCCGAGCGTCGGCGAACGCGCCGACCTTGAGAGCCTGCTCGCCCGCGGCCGGGAGATGGCGCAATTCGTCGGCAGGTCGCGCCGCAACCCGGTAGTGGTAGACGAGAAGTTCTACCGGCGGAGTCGGAAGCTTCTCCAGGAATTGGGCGATATCGCGGTGGTACTCCCGACGTGTCGCGAGTCCAAGGCTTTCGTAGATTGCTTCCCGCAAGGTCGCGGTGGCAAATACGTAGGTGGGTTCCTCACTTGGTGTCGCAGCATCGAGGATCGCGGCGTCGCACAGATCCGCGATGGCGACTGCGAAGCCCGGCGACGTCGCCAGATGGGGGGCCATTCCAGCGAGCCATTCGTGAGGGATCCGCTTGCCTACTGCGGAGCAGAACCGCACGATCGAGCGATCGAAGGCTGGCAGCCGGTCAAGACGGTCGAGGACCAGACGCTGCACGCTCCCCGGCAGGATGATGTTCGCCGTGGCTTCGTCATCACGGGGGTCGATGCCGCGTTCGTGCAGGTCGCGCAAGAGCTCCTCGCCGAAGAGCGGATTCCCGTCCGCGTGCTCGAGGATCCGGGCGGCTAGTAGCTCCGGGCGGTCGCCGCTGATCCCGAACAGCTGCGCCAGCTTCAAGTCGAACAGGTGGGTCATACCGTCGGAGTCGAGCTGACGAAGAGCCACGACATCGACAGGCCCGCTGAACGCAGTGGGCGGTACGCCGTCGGTTCGCTCGGTGACCACGAGCGCCAACGGCATCTGTGTTGCCGGCTCGGTCAAGGCGTCGAGGAGCTCGCGCGAGAGCGAGTCGAGCCATTGGGCGTCCTCGATCACGAGCAGCAACGGCTGGACCGCACTCATCGTTCCGAGGAGCGCCGTCATCAGACCGTGGAGGATTTCCTTGCGGGCCGGCGCTGGAATCAAGCCAGAGGTCTCGTTGTCCTCGATCTCGACACCCAGCATCGGCGCGAAGAGCGGTGCCATGGCGGTCACCTCGGGACCGATGGATGCGAGACTGCGCTCAAGACGCGAGACCTGGCGCTCGGGCTCCTCGCCCGGACGGACGCCGATCAACATCTGGAACGTCCTTCGCCAGGCGAGGTACGAAGTTGAGGTCTCGTACGAGTGCGCCTCGGAACCGGCGGTCCGAAATCCCAGCGCGATACCGGCCGAGACGATCTCGTCGGTGAGGCGCGTCTTGCCCATGCCGGCGCCACCGGTGACGTGGATCACGCCACCGTTCCCCTCGAGGGCGGCGTCGAGACGGCCTCGGGCGACTGCCAGCTCGGCGTCTCGGGCAACCATCGGGAACGAGTGCAGGCGGGCCTGCAGCCGCCCGGCTGACTCGAGCTCGGGGCCGACAAGCTCCGCCGCGACTACTCCCGGGTGGCCCTTGATCACCTTCCTGGGCAGCGGCCACATCTCGAAGCGGCCTTCAGCGGTCGAGAAGTCACCGGCGAGGAGCACCTCTCCTGGTTCGGCTAGTGCCATCAGCCGTGCGGACACATTCACGGAGTCGCCGACCACCGTGTAGGTGCAACGGTCTGGTCCGCCGATCACGCCAGACCAGATCTGACCAGCAGCGAGCCCGATACAGACCTCGCTCACAAGCGAGTCTGCCGGCGGCCGACGCAGTGCCTCAGCCGCCGCCAGCGCTCGGACCGGGTCATCGCTGTGGACCTGCGGGGCACCGAAGGCGGCGAGAGCATACGAGCCTTTATCGCCGAAGTCGACCCCCAAGAGGGTGCCGCCGTGGTCCGCCAGCACGGCCTGCAGATAGGTGACGTAGGCGTCGAGCGTTCGTACCGCGTCTGGTGAGCCGAGGTCGATTCCAGAGAAAGAGAGAAACATCGTGACGGCCGGACGGTTCTCCGAAAGCTCGGCCTCGGTCCCCAGCGAGAGGATTTCGCGGATGCGGCGGTGCACCCAGGGTGTCAAGAGAGTCGCCGGGACGTCGATCGGTGGGGCGACCCGGTCCGTGGGTTCGGGCGAGGGAAGCGCGACCCCGAGGGCGTCGAGGACGCCGTAACGCCCGTGGCCCGCTTCTCGCCACTCCGTCGGTGTCACGACCTCGGAGAGGGCGGCGGCCGCCGCCTCGTCGACGATGACGTCGCCAGGCGTCGCCACCTTCTCGCCGTACCCCGCCCGAACGACCGCATCGCCGAAGAACGCCTCGAGGAGTTGGATCTGCGGATCACCGACGTGCGTGCGCACAACGCTCCCGACGGCAACCGAGACCTTGCCTTCGATGTGCTGCTCACCCGCGCTCGACTTCAGCGATCCGGCCGCAAGCAGCACCTGCTGGCAACCAAGTCCCGCCAGGGAGGCCCGCCACCCGTCATCACCGTCGAACCAACACCACAGCGCGTCACCGGCGAAGGTCACGACGTTGCCGCCCCTCTCGTCAACCGCCCGGATGAGCGCGGCGAACAGCCCGTTCAGTAGCGTGCCCAGTTCCTCTGCCCCCTTGTGGCCCGCTACTTGCGCAAGGGCGTTCGTGAGGGGAGTGAACCCCGAGATGTCGAGGAAGAGAACGGCTCCCAGCTGGTCGGGCGGGGGGTCCAGGGAAGCTGCGGTCCACCGTTTGCGGTCGGACGCGAGAAAGCGTTCGGGCATCGTGCTTCCTCCCCTCCTCCTCGGCCCGGTTAACCGGACAAGAAGCCCCATAAGCGCCAGCGACGACGTGGGAACTCCGTGTGTCGTCCCCGAGCGAGACAGTATCGCCTCCGTGCTGGGGATGCCCGAGACGGTTCCGCATTCAGGGGCCGATACCTTGCGATCCGGGCGCAGTCGCGCGAACCTGCGGCGAAACGAGGAGTGGGAGCACCACCGCTACGCGGTGCGCGATCTCGACGTGCTCGAAGACCACTAACGGTCATCTACAGGTCGGCGGACAGCACCTCGTCGATCCACGAGAAGGCGGCCACCGCCGCCGGAAACCCTCTTGTGGTAATCGCCAGAACTGCGACGTGCAGAATCTCCTCCGGTGAGGCGCCGGCGGCCAAGGCGCGGCGCGTGCCCGAACGGACCGCGCCCTCCGCCGCGGCGCCAATGGCGATGCCGAGTTTTACGAGTCGCTGCGTGCGCTCCTCGAGCGGCCCGGCGTGCTCGCTGGCTTCACCAAGAGCGTCGAACGCGTCGGCGATGGTGGGGAAGCGTGATCGCATGCGGAGGTAGACGTCAGGTAGGTACTCTTCGGTCACAGCTCTTCCTTCCTCTGAACTCTCTTTTCTTCTGGCTGAGTCTTCATGGTGGGTCCGCATGTGAGAGTGCGGAATTCTGCAATGCCTGAGGGCGAGGCGCCGCCCCTCACCCTTGCATCGCTTGTAGCTGCGCGAGGTGCTCGCGGACGTGGCCGGGTTGGAGGAGCTCCGAGAACGGCAGAGGACGCTGCACCTTGATCCGCCCACCGTCGAGGATGATCGTAGGCACGCAGATGGCGGTCTGCGCTTCTTCAAGTTGGGAGGCGAGGATGACGACTTCCTGCCCGGATCGCCTCACCGTGTCAAGTAGTTCGTCACGGTCGGCGACACTCGTCACGATTGCATCGAGATACAGCCTGGACTGCGTCGGGCGGTTGTCAACCACCGGGATCCGCCCCGACAACAGCTCAGCGCATGCAGCTGCGAGCATTCGGCTACCGGCTACGACATGAGCGAGCACGGTGTCGACGTCCCAAGCATCTCGGAAGCGCGCCGCGGGACCGGCATCGGCGGCAGCTTCGAGCAATTCCCGATACGCAGCGTCGAGCTCAGTGGTGTCCACGTGTCCCCTCCAGCAAGCAGTCGGCGCAGCGACCTTCGTCTTCTAATCGTGCGGCGATCTCGGGATGCGAGGCGGCCAGGCGGCGCCCCACGACCCTGCCGGCAAGACCATGAGCGCGAGGCCGGCCACAGGACACACAGCGAGCCCCAACAACGACCTCGGCGACCGTCCGGCGACCTGCAGCGAGTAGCAGGGGGTCTACGACTCGCCGAAGGGAAAGAACGGCCTCTGGACATGACGAGACGCAGGCCCCGCAGGCCGAGCACGTCAACGCATCGAATGAGAGCGCCACCGCCGGTCCCCGACGGCCCGCTTGTAACGCCCTTGTGGGGCAGGCGAGCGTGCAACAGCCGCATGCCGAGCACCCGCCAGCGTCGATGGTGATCTCACCGAGGGAAGCTACCGAGGACACGATCCTCCACGACGCCCCGCGTGCCGGGGTGGGCGGTCGTGACATGGAAGCGGTCGGCGCATCCGACGGCCAGGCAGAGGGGTCCCTTCCTCGCGAGGAAAGGGCGAACAGAGCGCCGACCGTCGCCTCCGGCTCGCGAAACTCAATCGAGCCCACGGGCGCGGAACGATTCCCTCGGGGGCGGCTGACATCCATGGACCTCGAGCAGCCGGGAGCGCCGATCAGCTGACGCCACGAGGGGGCGACGTGGTCGACCAGGTCGGAGCAGAAGTCTGTCAGCTCACGTCCGCGGGTGGCGCACGCGGCGTCGTCACATCCCACGAGTCTCACTCCGACGTCGGCGCTGAGAATCTGCAGAGGCCAACCGGCGGACACCATCTCGAGTGACGGCACCTCGAGGGGTAGCCACCTCCCCCCGAGCGGTACCTGGGCCAGCGCCTTCGCGCAGACGATCGCCACCCCGAAAGGCGAGCCCATGCCGGGCAGGCGCGCCTCTGCAACGAGCACGCCCGCAGCCGCCGCGAGCTCGCTGATCGATGTCCCGTTCAACGAGATGGCCGCCGACCGGCAGGCGCTGAGGCATGCGCCGCACCCCGTACAGGCCGCCTCGTCGACGGACACGCGGGTGCCCGTGAGACGCAGCGCCCCGTGGGGACAGGCCTCGACGCATGCCCGACAGCGACCGCCACCGTCGCAGCGAACGTCGATGAAGCCGGCAACCGGGCGGCGAGCAGCGTTGCTCGGACGGAACAGGCTCCGGCGAGAGACGTCCACGGAGCCGGGCGCCAAGCGCTCGCGGACAGGGGCGTCGAGGTCGGCGCAGGAGAGCCGTGTGAGAGCCGCCCGTATGCGGGTGATCGTCTGCTCGGCGACCACGGTTGCATCCGACTGCTCGACCGGCATCAAGTCGACGAGCTGGATGCCCGACGGGTGTAGGCCTGCGCGACGCAGGCAGGTGACGATCTCCTCCCGTCTGCTTGCCCCTTGCCGGCAACCGATGGCTACGCGGCGCGCCCCGAGGGCTTTCAGCGCCACAGACACGGTGGATGACCCCGAGCAGAGGCTCTCCACTACGAAGACCTGCGTCTGCGGTAGACGCCTGCGTAGCCCTGCAGCGATGGTCCCGGCGGAGATCGGGCTGGGCCCTTCCTCCGAAACGTCCGAGCACAGGAGGACCACCCTTTGCTCGGTGTTGGCCCTTCCAGGATCCTGCTCGATGGTCGTGATCGCGGCCGCTCCGCCCGCACTCGTGAAGGGCAGCGAGGCTCCCATTATCAGGGAATCTCGGACTGGACCTCGACGGCGGACTCGAAGTAGCGCTGGATGCAGCCGAGCCAATCGAGGGTCAATGCACCGAGATCTCGGTAGAAGGGGTGCTCGGCTTCGTGGACAACGGCCCGGCACAGACGCGGAAGCCACTGTCTCACGTGATCGAAGAAGAGCGCCTTGGCTATCGCGAAGGTCTCTTCGAACGAGAGTGCGTAGGCGAGAGCCTCGAGCTCGACGGCGATGTGATCAGGCAGCTCGCCAGTTGCGGGCGCCACCTCGATCTCGAGCTCGCTGTACAGCCGCCTGAGATCAGCCGTGCAAGGACCAATCAGGCTGCGCCGAATATCGACGGGGACGTCCTCTCTCCAGAACGACTCGTACGGAGGACAGGCCACGTGTCCAGGTCCGATGAAGAGGCGTTCGTACTCGTCCAGTAGGACGAGCACGTCTTCGAGTTCGAACGAGAATGGCGTCGATCCGGGCTCAGTGTCGCCGGAGATGCGGCGACGGACGTCCGTCTCGACCTCGACTGCGTCCAGCCAGGTACTGACCTCGCCGGCCACCGGTTGGCTCCACCAGTGCGCCAGGAGGTCGAGGGCGACCATGACGGTGCCCCCGTCGATGGGAGTCTCCGAGGCCGATTGTTCCATCGAGGCGTCTTTCGTGCCATTGAGCGGCAGCGAGTCGATTGTCATCAGACCTTTCTCAGTGCTCGTCGTCGGCGGGTGGTGCATCCGCCGTCGCCGTCGGAGCCTCGGCAGCCGGACCCGCCGTCGCAGGCGTTCCGGAGGGCGCCGCCTGTCGAGTGGCGCCAGGCGCGGAGGGCCCGACCAGTTGGTGGTAGCCCACCGTCACGAGAGCGAGGAAGAAGGCGACGAGGCCGAGGACGATCCCGTACTCGACCCAGGTCGGGGAGTACCGGCCGATGAGCTGGAAAGAGGTCGTCGTCGGGTTGTACGTGCCGAGGGCGTTCCCCGGCGGGTACTGCGTGAGGGGGTTGACGAAGCCGATGACGACGAGCTCGATGCGGAAGGCGAAGACGCCGACGACGGTGAGGCAAGCCGCAATGCCGAGAGAACCCGGCACGCGGCGGAGCCGCGGGGCCAGCAGGAGCGCGAGCGGGATCACGCCACCCACGATCCACTCCATCCAGAAGATCCAGGCCCAGGGGCCGCCCGGGAGGACAAGGTTCAGCGCCGACCGATCGGAGGGCACGTTGCCCCACAGCACGGTGACGTAGTCACAACCCACGAAGAACAGATCGACGATGAGGGAGACGGTGATGAAGCCCCGCAGCCAGCGTCTCGTCTCGGACGGCAGCGCCAGCCCTCCCCAGCGCTCGGCGGCAAGGGCGAGCAGGGTCACGAGTGCCGTGCCCGAGAGGATGGCCGACACGACGAACAACGGGGCCATGAGCGAGGTGTTCCACCACGTGCGGGCGATCTGCAGGCCGAAGATCCATGCCGTCACGGAGTGCAGCAGCACCGCTGTCGGGAGCCCGACGTAGGCGAGCGCCCGCATCGTCTTGCGGAACTGGCTCGGCTCGGACTCGTGGCGGTGGATAACGGCCAGATCCACCACGGAGAAGACGAAGTAGATCGAGATGATGAGGATGTCCCAGATGAGCGGCGAGGTCCAGTTGGGGTGGATGAAGATGTTGAGAATCCGGTCGGGCCGCCCGAGGTCAGGGATGATCATGAGGGCAGCCACCGTCACGCAGGCCGCCGCCGAGAGCACCCCGAGCTTCGAGAGGGGTTTGAGGGCTTTGATACCGAAGACCTCGGCGCTCGAGGCCATGATGAGCCCACCTGCGGACAGCCCGATGAAGAAGGCGAAGGTGAAGATGTACATCCCCCACGACACGACGTCGCGCATGCCAGTGGAGGCGAGGCCGGTCTTGAGCTCGTAGATCCACGCCGCCAGCCCGAAGGCGCCGACAGCGGCGAGGACGGCGTACCAGAGGCGGAGACCGTGCCGCTCGCCCCGCTCGCGGGCGACAGGGATCGGAAGCGAGGCAGTGCTCGTAGCCATGGCTTACCCCCTCAGCTCTCTCGCACGACGCGCTTGCGCACGGGCACGTAGTACACGTTTGGATCGGTGCCGAGCTCGGGGTGGAGCTGCACGGCGCCACCCTCGTTCACGAGCTGGCTGACCTCGCTGTCAGGGTCGGACAGGTCCCCGAAGACCCGGGCGCCGATCGGGCAGGTCTGAACGCAGAAGGGCTGCTGGCCGACGTCGATCAGCTCGACACAGAACGTGCACTTCTCGACGACTCCCTTGGGGCGCTCCGGCGTGAACACGAGCCGACCGTCGAACCGGTATTCCTTGCCGTAACCGACGATCCCGCCGGGGGCATATTGGGGATCGCCCCAGTTGAAGATGCGGACGCCGTAGGGGCAGGCCGCCATGCAGTAGCGGCAGCCGATGCAGCGCTCGTAGTCGACAAGGACCGCGCCGTCGTCCCGGCGGAACGTCGCCTGCACGGGGCACACCTTCACGCAGGGGGCGTCGTTGCAGTGCTGGCAGGCAACCGGCAGGTAGGCGAGCTCAAGGTTCGGGAAGACGCCGCGGGGCACGTCGATGTTGTCGCTCGCCGGCGCTTGCGCCGTCGTCGACTGGTTCGGGGACGTCGTGAGAATGCGGTTCCACCAGAACCCGAGTGGCTCGTTGTTGATCTCCTTGCACGCCACCGCGCAAGTCCAACAACCGACACAACGGTTCGTGTCGACGACCATCACGTGGTGCGGCGTGTGGGCGACGTTCTTGGATGGCATCACATTCACCCCCTCACTCCCTCGACCTGGACGAGGCAGTCGTAGTAGGCGGCATTCGACGGGAAGTTCGGGATAAGAGCCTGCGCCGGCTTGGCGATCTGGTGCGTGAGGTTGTTCGGGTGGCCCTCTAGATAGTGCTTGACCTGGATCGTGTCCCAGCCGCCCTGATAGCAGTTGACGACGCCGGGTTTCATGGACTCGGTGAGACGAGCGCGCACCTTCATCTGCCCACGGTCGTTGAAGATCCGCACGACATCCTCATCGCCGATCCCCCTCGCCCTGGCGTCCTTCGGGTTGATCTCCAGAAACCCCTGACCGCCGTTGTTGATCTCCTTCATCCACGGCAGGTTCACGTACTGCGAGTGCGTGCGGAACCTGGTGTGGGTGGAGAGGAAGACGAGGGGGTACTTCTTGAAGAGGGGGTTGGTCGGCGAGGCCTCGATGGGCTCTTGGTGCTCGCACAGCTCCTGGCCGAAGGGGACGAGCATCTCCACGTAGAACTCGATCTTGCCGCTCTTGGTCGGGAATTCCTTGTTGTAGAACGGGACGTAGGGCATCGGGTCGGTGTTGAGGTGGACGGCCTCGGAGGTGAGCTGCTCCCAGGTCAGCCCCTTCACCGTCGGGTCGGCGTCGGACTGGCCGAGGTGCATGATCTGGCGCAGGTACTCGTCCGGCGACTGGTCGAAGTACTTCCCGACTCCCATCTTCTCGGCCACCATCGCGATGGCGTCGAGGTCCGACTTCGACTCGAAGAGCGGGTCGATGATCTTCGGCATGTACTGGAGGTAGAAGTTGTTGGACGACAGCAAGTCGGTCTTCTCGAGGTACGTGCAGGCCGGCAGGATGAGATCGGCGATGTCGGCCGTGGCCGAGAGCATGTAGTCGGAGACCACGCAGAAGTCCAGCGCCATCATCGCCTTGACGACCTGGTTGCGGTCGGACATCTGCTGGGCGAAGTTGTCGATCATGAACCAGGCCGCGCGCACCGGGTAGGGGTCGTCCTTCAGCACGGCGTCGCAGAAGTCCATCGGCTCGAGCACCGGGTAGGCCGTGCCCGTCGGGTTCCACCAGTGGACGAGGTCGAATGCCGTCGTCGTGAGACCGCCGGCGAATGTCGTCACGCCGCCGCCGTGGACCCCGATGTTGCCGGTGATGGCCTGCAGCGTGAGCAGCGCCTGCATGTGCAGGTCGCCGTGATACCAGTGGGAGAGACCGAAACCGACCCGCACCGCCAAGGGCTTCTGCGTCCCCCAGGTCTGAGCCAGCGCTACGACCTGGGACGCGGGGATGTCGGTGAGATTCGAGGTGTACTCAGGTGTGTACTTGGACGCCATGTCCGCCAAGGCCTGCAGGGCCGTCGGCGCCTCGGTCTGACCGGCCGCGTGCGTACCGAAGAGAGCAGGGGTCTTGACCGAAGGATCGCTGGCGGCTTTGATCTTGCCGTCCGACTCGTCGAAGACGACGTAGTCGTCCTTGGCACCGTTGATCACGTCCTTGGCCCGCATCCATTTCTTCGTGCTCGGGTCGACGAGATACGGGCCGACGGTGTAGCGGCGGATGTAGTCGGCGTCGTAGAGACCGTTCGACAGCACGTAGTTGATGATCCCGTCGATGAGGGCGGTGTCGGCACCGGGTCGGATCGGCAGCCACTCGTCGCAGGCAGCCGAGGTGACGGTGAAGCGGGGATCGATCGAGATCAGCTGGGTACCGTTGGTGTCCCTGGCGTCGCACATCACCCGCCAGTCGGGGATCGAAGTCTCGGCGACGTTGTTCGCCCAGAAGACGATCGTCTTGGCACTGAGGAAATCGACCGACTCATGGCCGGTGAAGAAACCGCCACCGTTCGACGGGTTCGCCGGGTCGACGAGCACGTAGTTCCAGCCCGCCGGCGTAGCGGAGTCGCCCTCGTTGTCGCCCTCGGAATCGCCGGCCGATGCGCCGATGACACTGGCGAACCGGAAGCCGGCGCCCACGACCCCTTCGATGAGCGCCAGTGAGCCGGTGTAAGGAGCGATCCAGACCGACTTCTTGCCGTACTTCTCCTGCGCGGCGGCGAAGTTCTCGGCGATGAGCGATGTCGCTTCGTCCCAGCTGATGCGCTGCCACTTGCCCGAGCCTCTCGGGCCGACGCGCTTGTAGGGGTACTTGATCCGGTCGGGGCTGTACGTGTTCGAGATCTGCGACAGTCCCCGCAGGCAGATGCGCGGGTGGAATGTAGGCGCCGGCGCGCCCGAGATGGTCTTCGTGCCCCAGGTGGCAGGACCGATCTCCGTCACACGGCCGTCGACGACGTGGATCAGATGACCGCATGCTCCGTCGCAGTTGTTCGAGTGGCCGGTCCGATAGACGGTCTCCTTTCCGGTGATGACCGGTTCGGAGGCGCTGGCATCCTGACCGAAGAGCGGCTGAAAGAAGCGCAGGTGATCGGCGACCACCAACCCGCCGGCGGCGGCAGCGCTCCCTCCGAGGAAGGCACGTCTCGAGAACGTCATCGTGACGCCTCCTTGTGTTGTCGGCTTCGAGCACGCGACGCGTTGCAGGATGTAACCGCTCGTTGGTCCCGTTCGGCGCTCGTGGCTTCCACTCAAGACCTCGGGAGGTGCCGCCAGTAGGGCCGAAAGCCCCGGAACAAATCCCCAAGAGTCCTGCTCGAACGGCAGCGCTGCCGTTCCTCCAGATCGCAACCGTCGGCCGGCGTCTGATACGCGCCCGTGACGTCTTACCGCCTAGATTTATTTTTATCACGATAGCGAGCAATATTGTAAGCTCGAACGCACCGACAGTCGGATATACAAAGGGCTATCTCGCCTTGACCTTGTTTTTCTCAGATTGATAAGTAATAATAGTCGAGTGCCAACTAGGAGCGGGAAGGCCGTCGTCCATCGTGCCCTTGCCAGTGAGAGTCGCCAAGCCCTGCTCGCTGTCCTCCGCCGTCACAAGGGGCCACTCGACGCCGCCGAAGCCGCCGAGGCCGTCGGCCTTCAGCGCAACACCGCCCGGGTGCATCTCGACGTGCTCGCTTCCGCCGGCCTGGTCACCCGTCGCCGCGAGGAACGGAGGACGCCCGGTCGGCCCCGTGTCCTCTACGAGGCTGCACGAACGCCTGCGAGCGGCTCCGATCGACGGCCCGCGGACGCCGGCTACCGGGATCTCGCCCGAGTGCTAGCGGATCAGCTCACCGGAGTGGCCGACGCCAGGAACGAAGCGATTCGGGCCGGCCGCCGTTGGGCAGCTGCCCTCGACGCGAGACCATTGCCACAGCGATCGTTGTCACCTGACGAGTCCGTCCGGATCGCTGCCGAGCTGCTGGACAATTTGGGCTTCGAACCCGAGCCGGTTCCGACGGCAGAGCCTGATCGGATCCTCCTCCATCGCTGCCCATTCGCCGAAGTGGCGAGGGAGAACCGCTCCGTAGTCTGTGGAGTCCATCTCGGCATGCTCAGGGCCACGTTCGAGCGCATGGACACGTCCCTCGTCGTGGAAGGCCTCGATTCCTTCGTGACGGACGATCCCCTGCTCTGCGTCGTTCGCCTGAGAGACAAGGGCGCCGTGGGCAATAAGCCGCGCCCTGGCCAGGGCCGATCGGAGCAACCATGAAACGAGCACCCCCAACGGGATTCGAACCCGTGCTACCACCTTGAAAGGGTGGCTCGATCGCCGCTCCAGAGCGCTGAGCAGGGCTTTCGGCGCGTGGCCGTGGCGTTTTCAGCGCCAGCGGACGCCTGCAGCGGACAGTCGGTTGGCGGAATGTTGGCGGAACTCGCATGTTCGGATCTTCGCGAAGGGCATCGAGCCGGAACTGCCGGCACGGTCCGCGTTGTTCTGTCGAGGAATTGGCCCCACACGTTCCTCCTTCCAGGTCACCGGCTGGCACTTACGATGGGCGACAAGTGCCGCCCCTTTTGTTGGCGTGTGGGCTTCCTAGGCCCATGCCAAGATCCGATTCGCAGGGTCGGTGCGTCTCGGCGTTTCCCACAGCCGACGCGGCATGGATCGCCCGGCACCGCGAACCGACCCGCGCGACGGGCGCCGGTATCCCGCCAATCGCCGACCATGAAGGGACTCGAGGATGGTTGTCAGACTCCGCGAAGACGAGCTCCCTCCGGACGAAGCGACGGTCATCGTCCACCTCGGCGCTGGAGCCCATGACAACCTCCGGGACAAGGCCATCCGATCGTACGACGACTACCGCGGGATCACCTCCGGCGCCGGCCTCTTCGTCCTGTCTGTGTACGCGGCTCTCAAGGGGCACGACGTCCCCGAGATCGTCGGCA
>JBEKMC010000046.1:0-42538 GCA_050008715.1 Acidimicrobiales bacterium
TAGACGGTGGCGAGGCTGATCTCGGGAAGTCGGTCCTGTGCGCGGCTGTGAACGGTCTCTGCCGTGAGGTGGACGTTCTCGCCGTCCAGCACCTCGGCGACGACGCGACGCTGTGGCGTGAGCCGCCAGTCCCGGTCCCTCAGGCGCATCAACAGGTCACTGATGTGCCGATATTACGTGCCTGGTCAGCGCTCTAGTGTTCCCAGGATGACGACATGGCTGGAAAGGTGGCCGGCGGGCGGCGGAGACGGGCCGACCGTGGCGGTGAAGGACCTGATCGATGTCGCGGGGACGGTCACCACGGCGGGGTGCCGCACGTTGGCGGACCTCGCCGTGCCGGCGCCGGTGGACGCCCGCTGCATCGCCGACATTCGCCGTGCCGGCGGCCGGCTCGTCGGCAAGACGAACCTTCACGAGCTCGCCTTTGGCACGAGCGGCATCAACCCCTGGTTCGGGACACCACCGAACCCGGCCGATCCGGGGCGTGTCCCTGGCGGCTCGTCGTCCGGCTCGGCGGCGGCCGTCGCGCTCGGTGAAGCCGACTTCGCCCTCGGGTCCGACACGGGCGGGTCGGTACGGATTCCGGCGGCCTGTTGCGCGGTCGTCGGGCTGAAGACGACGCACGGGCTCATCTCGCTCGAAGGGGTGTGGCCGCTGGCGCCGAGCTACGACACCGTCGGCGTGCTCGCCCGGGACGTCGCCCGAGTCGTGCTCGGCATGCGGATGCTGGGCGTCGAGATGCTGGGCGTCGAGATGCCGGGCGTCGACAAGCCGGTCGGTGACGTGCCCGAGGTCGTCGGGCGCATCGTGGCGGAGGCGGTGGAGATCGACCCAGTCATCGATGCCGCTGTCGACGCGGCCCTTCTTCACGCCGGGCTCCGGTCAGAAACCGTGCGGATGGCCGACTGGGTCGACGCCCACCGGGCCCAGCAGCGGCTGCTCGTCGAGGAGGCGTTCCAATGTGACCGTCACCTGCTCGAGATCGATGGCGGTTCCGGCGTGAGCGACGAGATCCGTGCCCGCCTTCAGTCACGCAGCCGGGTGACGGCAGCAGATCTCGCCGCTGCCCGGGCGCTCGAACTGACCTGGACGGCGCGGCTCGCCGACGTGCTCGGCCGCTACGGTGTGCTGGCGTTGCCGACGCTGGCGGTGCGACCGCCGCTGCTCGACGAATTCGGGTCGGGTTTCAATGTGCTGACCTCCCCGGTGAACTTCGCCGGCTTCCCGGCGCTGTCGATGCCGGTTCCCGTCGCCGGCGGCGGTCCGGGTCGCCCGCCGTGCGGGTTGCAGCTTGTCGGGCTGCCCGGTAGCGAGGCGCTCCTGTGCACCGTGGCTGCTCGTGTCGAGGCTGCCGTCGGGCAGTGACCGGGCGACGACCGTCGGCTTGGCGCCGAGCGGACGGACGGCGTCCGTTCAGGCGCTAGGCCGTCGATGGACCATCGAGACGGGGAGGAGGCGCGGGTGAAGTCGATGTCGCAGGGTCACTGCACCGGGCCGCCGGATCACGTCGGGGGTGGCTCGTGAGGGGCGCGCTCTACGAGCTCGACGAGGACACGGCCATCGCGCCGGTCGCGGCGGGCCGCTACGGGGGAGAGCTGGTCTCGCGCTGGAACGTCGGGGTCGGGATGAACGGCGGCTACCTGGCCGTGTTCTGTCTGCGGGCCGTCCTGGCCGAGAGCGAGCTGCCCGATCCGCTCTCGATGACGATCCACTATCTGTCGCGTCCGCTGCCGGGGCGTGCGGAGGTGCACGTGGTCGCGATGCGGACCGGCCGTGGCCATGCCACCTATCGTTTCGAGCTCGTCCAGGACGAGGTGAGGGCGAGCGGGCTCGTCTTGACGGGCCGCCTGCGCGACCCGGGGCCTTTCGACTTCGCTCCCGACGCCCCGATCGGGCCGGGCCCGGACGAGTCGAGCCCGGTGAGGCGCGTCTCGGCGCCCGGGGAGGCGATCGCGCTCTGGAGCCGGCTCGACACCCGCGTCGCCCACGCTGACGACTTGTTCTACCTCCGCAGCCAACCGGGTGAGGCGCGTACCGGTGGTTGGACGCGGCTCGCCGACCGGCGCCCGACCGACGTGATGTGCGTGCCGCTCTTCCTCGACTGCTGGCCGCCGGCAGTGTTCTCTCGCACGATGCGCCCCGACGACGCCGGCGCTCCGACACTCGAGTTGACGGTCCACTGGCGTAACCGCGTGCCGTCGGGCTGGCTGAACGCCCGCTTCCACTCCCGTCAGCTCTCCGGGGGCTACATCGACGAGAACGGCGAGCTGTGGTCCGAGGACGGCGTCCTCGTCGCCGAGTCCCGGCAGCTCGCCCGGTACGCGGCCACCGGGGGTGCCTCCGCCTGACGGGCGCATGGCGCTCACGAGACTGCCCTAGCGTGAGTGACGTGATCGACCGGACGCCATCGACGGCGCTGCTGACGGACCGGTACGAGCTCACCATGCTCGACGCCTCGATCGATTCCGGTGTGGCGGGCCGGCGGGCGGTCTTCGAAGTGTTCGCGCGGGCGTTGCCACCCGGTCGCCGCTATGGCGTCGTGGCCGGCGTCGGGCGGGTGATCGAGGCGTTGCAGCAGTTCCGTTTCGGCGGCGACGAAGTCGCCTGGCTCGTGGGCGACGGGATCGTCTCCGAGGAGACGGGGGAGTGGCTGCGGTCGTTTCGCTTCTCCGGTGACCTCGACGCTTATGCGGAAGGGGAGTGCTACTTCCCGGGCAGCCCGGTTCTGACGATCGAGTCGACCTTCGGCGAGGCCGTGCTCCTCGAGACCGTCGTGCTGTCCATCCTCAACTTCGACTCGGCCGTGGCGGCGGCGGCCTCACGTATCGTCGGCGCCGCCGAAGGCCGGCCCGTCATCGAGATGGGGTCGCGGCGCACCCACGAGCAGTCCGCCGTGGCGGCCGCGCGGGCGGCCTACGTCGCCGGATGCGCATCGTCCTCCAACCTCGAGGCCGGCCGCCTCTACGGCGTGCCGACGGCGGGTACGGCGGCTCACTCCTTCGTGCTCGCTCACCAGGACGAGCGCGCCGCCTTTGCCGCCCAGCTCGACGCCATGGGCACGAGCACGACACTCCTCGTGGACACTTACGACGTGGGCAAGGCGATCCGGACGGCGGTCGAGCTCTGCCGAGAGCGGGGAGCCGACGGCCCCGGGGCCATCCGCCTCGACTCCGGTGATCTGCTCGACCAGGCGACGCGGGGGCGCAGGCTGCTCGACGAGCTCGGTGCGACCTCCACCGGGATCATCATCACGTCCGACCTCGACGAGTACTCGATCGCGGCCCTCTCGCGCGCTCCCGTGGACGGCTACGGGGTCGGCACGCGGCTCGTGACGGGATCTGGAGCGCCGACGTCCGGTTTCGTCTACAAGCTCGTCGCCGTGGCGTCGGAGAACGGCCGCCTGGCGCCGCTTCACCCCGTCGAGAAACGCTCCCCTGCCAAGCACAGCCTCGGTGCCCGCAAGCACGCCTCGCGCTGGATCGACGAGGAGGGCAAGGCGATGGTCGAGTTCGTGCGCGCCATGATGGACGGAGGCGGCGAGCGCGCAGCATCCGTGCCCTCGGCCGAACCGGTGCGGATGGTCCCGGGTTCGCTCGACGACGTGCCGGACGAGCTGCCGGATGGCTGGGAGGCACGCGACCTGCAGCGGCGTTGGATCTCCGGCGGTGAGGTCGTCGACGACCTGCCGACGCTGATCGAGTCGCGTGAGCACCACCGCTGGGCACTGCGCGAGCTGGGGGCGGAGGCCTTCGACCTGCATCCGGGTCCGCCCGTCATCCCGACGCGCTACGGCCGGTCGCCGGGTGACCCGAAGGACTCGCCGGCAGACGAGCGTCCGCTCGCGACCGTTCGCGAGATCCGACCCGGGGCCGGCGCCACCGTGCCGGCGGCCGAGCTCCATCGCTCGGGCCGGCCGGGCGGTGGCCGACGCCGTGTCGCCAACGCCGGCTCGGCGCTCCTCGTCGTCGACACACAGAAGGACTTCTGCGAAGGAGGGTCGCTCGCCACAGCCGGCGGCAACGTCGTCGCCGGCCGGGTCGCCGGGCTCATCGCCAGCGACGCCGGGCGCTACACGGTGCTCATCGCCTCGCGTGATCGCCACGTCAACCCGGGGACGCACTTCGCCCAGCCCGGGACGCTTCCGGACTTCGAGACGTCCTGGCCCGTTCATTGTGTCGTCGGCAGCGAGGGGGCTGAGCTCCACTCCAACCTCGCCGGCGTCGAGTGGGACGCCGTGTTCGACAAAGGCCGGGACGAGGCGGCGCTGTCCGCCTTCGAGGGCCGCCAGGCCGCCGGGGTCACTCTTGCCACGTGGCTCCTCGACAGTGGCATCGATCGCATCGACGTCTGCGGTATCGCCACGGACTACTGCGTGCGAGCCACGGTGCTCGACGCCTGCCAGCTCGGCTTCCACGTCCGCGTGCTCGTCGACCTCACGACCGGGGTGGCGCCGGACACGACGGAGAAGGCCCTCCGGGAGATGGCAGACGCCGGCGCCCAGCTCGTCGGCGACGACATCACGCCGGGCACCGTCGCCGGCATGCTCGCCGAGCAGTTGGCCTTCGACGACCGGTGAGCGTCAGCGGGCCGACCCGGGCCGCCAGTCGTCCGGCCCGCGCCGCCAGTCGTCCGGCCCGGGCCGCCAGTCGCCCAGCCCGCGCCGCCAGTCGCCCAGTCCGGGCCGCCAGTCGTCCGGCCCGGGCCGCCAGTCGTCCGGCCCGGGCCGCCAGTCGCCCGGCCGGGGCAGCCGGCAGGTGAGCCCGAGCAAGGGGCCGCTCGAGGGGATCCTCGTCGCCGACCTGTCCCGGGTGGTGGCCGGTCCGTACGCCACGATGATCCTCGGCGACCTCGGTGCCGACGTCGTCAAGGTCGAGCGGCCCGGAGCCGGTGACGACACGAGGGGCTTCGGCCCTCCGTTCGTCGACGGCGCCAGCTCCTACTACCTGTCGATCAACCGCAACAAGCGCGGCGTCGCCTGGGACCTCGGCACGGAGGAGGGCCGGCGCAAGGCCCGGATGCTCGTCGAGCGCGCCGATGTCGTCGTCGAGAACTTCCGGCCCGGGACGGCCGGGCGTTTCGGGCTCGGCTACGAGGACATCGCCGTCGCGAACCCGAGGGTCGTGTACTGCTCGGTGTCCGGCTTCGGCACGACGGGCGAGGGTGCGAAGCTGCCGGGTTACGACTTCCTGCTGCAAGGTGTCGGCGGTCTCATGTCGGTCACCGGCGACGCCGGCGGCGAGCCACGCAAAGTCGGCGTCGCAGTCGTGGACGTGCTCACGGCTCAGTTCGCGGTGCAGGCGATCCTGGCCGCCCTGTACGAGCGCGAGCGGTCGGGGCTCGGCCAGCGAGTCGAGGTCGACCTGCTCTCGTGCCTGCTCTCGGCGCTCATCAACCAGGCTGCCACGTACGTGACGACGGGCGTCGTCCCGAGGGCCATGGGCAACCGGCACCCGAGCATCGCGCCGTACGAGACCTTGCCCACGGCCGACGGGCTCCTCGTCGTCGCCGTTGCGAACGACTCCCAGTTCGCGGCGTTCGCCCACGCGATCGGCGCCGGCTGGATGGTGGACGACGATCGTTTCGAGCACAATGCCGGTCGCGTCGCCCATCGGGAGGACATGCTCGCCGTCCTTCACGCCGAGCTCGGGCGGCGGCCGGCCGTCGAGTGGGTGACGATCATCGGGTCCGCCGGCATCCCCTGTGGTGTCGTGAACGACATCGCCCAGGCCTTCGAGCTGGCAGAGTCCCTCGGGCTCGAGCCGGTGCTGCGCCTGTCCCGCTCGGGTGAGGCGACCGTGGCGGTAGCGAGCGAGCCGTCGGGAGAGTCCCAGGTCCGCAACCCCATGGTGTTCTCCCGCACGCCCCCCACGTATCGCCTGGCGCCTCCCGTGCTCGGAGAGCACACCGGTGCTGTCGAGGAGGAGCTCGGCTTGGCATGATGTCAGCGATGGTTGACCCGACCGATCTCGTCGATCTCGAGCGCTACCCACTCCTCGACACCGACCGGCTCGGGCCGGTGCTGTCGGCGGCGCGTGCCGGGATGGCGGGAGTGGGGGCGGCGGAGCTGCCGGGTTTCGTTCACGCGGACGGAATAGCGCTGTTGCTGGCCGACTCCGCCGAGCTCGCCCCGCTGGCCTGGCGGTCGGGCGGGATCGGGACCGCATACCTGGCGCCGGCGCCGGACGAGGTCCCGGACGGGCATCCTCGGCGCTGGGCGGGGCCGTACTCCACGGGCGCTGTCGCCTACGACCTGTTCCCGGAGTCCTCTCCGCTGCGCCGGCTCTACGAGTGGGAACCGTTGAAGGCGTTCGTCGAGGCCGTCCTCGACGTCGGGCCGCTGTATCGCTACGCCGACCCGTGCGGGGCGTTGAACCTGGCCGTGATGACCGAGGGCGACGAGCTGCAATGGCACTACGACATGACGGACTTCGTCGTCTCGCTGGCGATCCGGGACGCCTGGAGCGGAGGGGACTTCGAGATGGTGCCCCACCTCCGCTCCGCCGGCGAGGAGCACTACCCAGACGTGGCAGCCGTGCTGGCGGGGGATCGCTCCCGCGTCGTGACGCTCGAGATGACACCGGGGACGCTGCTCGTGTTCGCAGGTCGCTACTCGCTGCACCGAGTGTCACCGGTCGTCGGGCCGGCTGACCGGTATGTCGGTCTCCTGGCCTATGACACGAAGCCCGGGACGGTCAGCTCCGATGCGCTCCGTCAGGTGCGGTACGGACGCGCCGCCATCGGCTAGGGCTTGCCTCCGTCGGCTTCGTCGAGCCAGGCCGGCGCGTGCTTGGTCGCCCAGACGCGAGGGATGCGGCCCCTGACCATCGAGCTCAGCTGCTCGGGCCGGTTGAGGGCGTAGTAGACGTGCCCGAGCACTCCGAGGCCGATGGCGATGAAACCGACGTCGTGCACCAGCGTGGCCCCCTGCTGCCACTCGATCCAGCTGACCGGAGCAAAACGCATCAGCACGCCGGTGGCCAACATGACGACCATGCCGCTGCCGAGGAAGGCCGCCTCTGCTTTCTGGCCCCCGTTGAACTTGCCGGCGGGAAGGCCGGAGCGCCGCGCCTTGCGGTGGAACCAGTCCCAGTCGGCTCTCGTCCAGCGGTCGAAGCGCCGCAGATCCCGGACGAGCCGCTCCCGCCAGGGGCCGGCGACGCCCACGACGAGCGGAACGAGCAGGGCGAGGCCGGTGTACACGTGGATGTTCTCCACGATGGCGCGATGGCCGACCACGAGGGCGATCGAAGGGATGTAGAGGATGGCCCCGGTGACGATCAGCTCCAGCATGATGGCGGCCGTCGTCCAATGAACGGCACGCTCGACGGCGTCGAAACGCTCGAGGCTCTTCGGCTGGCGAGTGCCGGCTGGGGCTGCGGTGGCAGGGGACTGCGCGCCGCCGGCTCGCAAGCTCACGGGTTCCCACCGATCCAGGCGTCGACGGCGTACCCGTTGTCCTCCCAGAAACCCGGGACGACCTCGTTGACCACTTCGATGCGGTCGAGCCACTTGATCGACTTGTAGCCGTACATCGGCGCCACGTACAGGCGCACGGGTCCGCCGTGCTCCGGTGTCACGTCGTTGCCGATCATGCGGTCGGCCACGAGGACGTCGGGCAGGTGCGCTTGGCTGATCGTGAGCGACTCGGTGTAGACGCCGTCGCCGGAGAAGAAGCGCAACGCCGTACCGCCAGGCTTGGCTCCGGCCCGGGTGAGGATCTCCGAGAGCTGGACGCCTTCCCAATGCACGGCGGCCACCCGCCAGCCGGTGACGCATTGGAAGTAGTGCTCGAGCTTCGTGCGCTTCATGGCCCGGAGATCGGCGAGCGAGAGCTCGAGCGACTGGTCAACCATGCCGTCGACGCGGAGCCGGTAGGTCGCGGGCGAGATCGTCGGGATCGAGCCGGTGACGGTGTAGATGCGGAACTGGTCGGCCCCGGGCACGAGCGCCCCGAGCCCGCCGAGGTCGTTGCTGATCCGCGTGAGCGTGCCGCCGAGCGTGTTCTCGACCCGCGATCCGAGTGCGATGCCGGCGGCGCCGAGCGCGGCGACCCCGAGGACGGCGCGTCGCCCGACGTGGGTTTCGGTCTGGTCGTCCTTGCTCATCGCTCTGCCTCTGGACCTCGTCGGGTGGCCTCAGTCTTGCCGCCCGCCGGTCAGCTGCGCGGTCGGCCTCGCTTGTCAGTCTCTCTACGTTGCAGTTCGTTACACGGACTGCGCGTCGCCGAGGCGGACGAGGGCGTTCACGATGGCCGCCGCCACGGCGGATCCGCCGCGTTCGCCCACGTTGGAGATCGATTTGACGCCGGTGGTGCGGCGTAGACGGTCCTTGGCCTCGGTCGCCCCGACGAAACCCACCGGCACGCCGACCACCAGCGCCGGTCGCACCGCACCGCTGTCGACGAGGTCGAGGAGCTGGTCGAGTGCCGTCGGGGCGCAGCCGACGACGAAGACCGCACCGTCTGGGTGTTTCTCGGCGGCGAGTTGCATGGCGAGAGCGCTCAACGTGTGTGTCCCGGACACCCGAGCAGCTCTGGCGCGGCCGAGGTGGCACTCGGCGTCGAGCCCACTGATGCCCGCCCGGACCATCTCCACGTCGACGATGACGGGCGAGTGCGCTGCGAGGGCAGCGGCGCCGGCGGCGACCGAGTCCTCGGTCATCTGGAGCGAGGCGGCAAAGTCGACGTCTGCGGTTGCGTGGATCACTCTGGCGACGACTGCCCGTGTCCCGGGCGGCAGCTGGGCGAGGTCGACGCGGGCTTCGAGCCGGCGATAGCTCTCGATCTCGATGGGGTGGGTCATCGGAGCTCGATCGCGTCGCGTGGGCAGATCTCGACGCAGTCGCCACACCCGGTGCACCGGAGCAGCAGCACGCTCGGGCGGTCCGGTGCCGGCAAGAGGGCGTGTTCCGGGCAGGTGGCGAGACAGGCCCCGCAGGCGGTGCAGCGGTGCGAGATCGTCAGCGCGGCAGGCCGGGCGGGCTGTGCCGGCGGGAGGACCATGGTCAGCGCGGCAGGCCGGGCGGGCTGTGCCGGCGGGAGGACCATGGTCAGCGCGGCCGGTCTGGGTGACACTCCCGTCACGCCGGATCTTCGGCGGGTCGGTGGCGGCGGTAGCCACGCGGAGTCACCATCCGCCCGCCGATCACACGGGTGCTCGACGAGCCGATGATCACGCACGTCGTCATACCTACCAGCTCCGGGTCGAGCTCGGCGAGGGTCGTAATCGATGTCGAGCCACCCGGACGCCCGACGTCGGTGGCGATCCCGACGGGGGTGTGGGGCGCCCGTCGTTCGAGCAGGAGGTCGCGAACGGCACCGAGCTGCCAGTCACGTGCCTTCGACCTCGGGTTGTAGAGGGCGATGACGAGGTCGCTGTCACGGGCAGCGATCACCCGGCGGACGATGACGTCCCACGGCGTCAGGAGATCGGAGAGCGAGAGCACGAGATGGTCGTGCCCGAGCGGCGCTCCGAGCGCAGCCGCGGCGGCGAGCGCAGCCGTGACGCCTGGCACGACCGTCACGGTGACGGCGGTATCGGCCGATTCCTCGAAGACGAGCGACGCCATGGCATACACGCCGGGATCTCCTGAGCACACGACGGCGACGGTCGCGCCGAGTGCCGCACGTGCCACCGCATCTCTTGCCCGCTCGACCTCCGAGCCGATCGGCGACATGACGACGTCCTGTGAGGGACCCAGCAGATCCCGGCACTGGGCGATATAGGCCTCGTAGCCGATGACGACCTCGGCGGAGCGGAGGGCTCGGTCCGCTTCCGGGGTGCGCGTGGCGGGGCCGCCCGGCCCGAGCCCGATGACGGTCACCTGCCCGAGGGGACGGGCCGAGCGGGCGATGGCGACGGTTGCATGGGCCGAGGCGGTCTTCGCGACGAGGAGGGTCGCTCCTCGTCCGGCCGCGAGGAGGGCTGCCGCCTCCGCAACGCTCGCCGTGCCCACGGCGGCCTGCACGACGGCGGAGGGGTTCGGGACATCGACGTGGGCGAGCTGGTCACTCGAGTAGCTGACGACGGGCAGGCCGAGCGATGTGATGCCCGGCTCGCCGGCACGGCGGTCGATGGTGGCGACACAGTGCAGGCTCGAGCGACTGAGTCCTGCTTCGGCGAGTGCCTCGGCCAACAGGTCGGCGATCTCGTCGGCCGGCGGGGCCGTGGAGGCGCCGATGCCGGCGACGAGCGACGGCGGTCGCAGGAGGGCGATGCCCGGTCCCGACGGCGCGGCCACCTCGTCGCTGAGGACGATCGTGGCTCCGGCCTTCTCGTCGCCCAGTCGCCGGGACAGCACGTCGGGCAGTGGCCATCCGAGTGAGTTGTCGACCGAGACATGCCGGCCGTCGAGCAAGGCGGCCGTGACGGCGGCGACGTCGCCCTCTGCGACGAAACCAGGCAACCGGTCGATGGCGATCGTCCCGGTGGCGTCGGTTGCCGTGGTGACGACCGGCGCGGCACCGAGCAGCTCAGCGACCTCTCGGGCGAGATCGTTCGCCCCGGCGGCATGACCGCCGAGAAGGGCGACGGCGAACTGGCCGGCGTCATCGACGCACACCACGGCCGGATCGGTGTCCTTGCCGGCGAGGAGGGGCGCGACGATGCGGACGCAGGCACCAACGGCCGCCATGAGGACAAAGCCGTCCACGTCACCCCACCGCTCCCTCACGGTTGCGGCAAGGTCGCCGTGCGAGCGCTCGTACGGCAGCCGCCCGGCGAGAAACCTCCCCCGCTCAGTGAGCGACACGACGAGTATCCGGCTCACGACGGCCCCCAGCAGACGAAGACCGGGTCGAGGCTGGAGAGCCGCAGACTTCCATCGGGCAACCGGGTGCCACGACTGACGGATACCTGCACGAGGTCGCCGAGGCGGTCCGCACCGGCGAGTGCCCGATCGAGAGAGGCGAAGGTGGCGACCACTCGCCCCCCGGGGGTCAGGTGCTCGAGCACGGCATCGAGCACGTCGATCCCACCGCCACCGACCACGGCGCGGTCGGGTGGCGGGAGCGTGGCGAACACGTCTGGCGCCGACCCTTCCACGACGTCGACGGCGGCGCTGTGGTGGGCTGCGTTCCGTCGGACGCGGCCGGCGTCCGCGGCGGAACGTTCGATGGCGAACACGTCGAGCCCGGGCGCGAGCAGGGCGGCCTCGATGCCGATGCTCCCGGAGCCGGCACCGACGTCCCACAGGACACCGGACGGCGGGAGTGCCAGTCGGGCGATCACGACCGCGCGGATCTCGGCTTTGGTGATCATGCCGTCACGGTGCTCGTACTCGTCCTCGCCGACCCCGAAAGCGATGCTGGAGCGCGATCCTTGTCCCGAGGCCAGCGTCGCCGTCGACGCCACGCCGCCTCCCCTGAGCAGGACGACGACGCTGAGAGCAGGGAAGGAGCCAGCGGCCAACCAGTCGGCGTCGGGGCCTTCTGAGAGTGCCTCGGTCGGCATCCCGAGCTCGGATGCCACGATGACCCGGTCGAATCGTGCGCGCCGGCGAGCGAGCTCGGCACCGATCCGCTCGGGCGGGTTCTCGGGCGATGTCAGCACAGCTGCTTTGTGCGTTCGGCCGATGGCGGCAACGGCGTCGGCGAGTGGTCGGCCGTGGGCGGACACGACAACGGCGTCGTCCCAGGGCACCCCGATGCGCCCGAAGGCAGCAGCAATGCTGGAGAGAGCCGGGCGCACGTCGAGAGTCGACGGTCCGAGGCGTGCGGCCAGGGCTCGCCCGACGCCGAAATACAACGGGTCGCCGGCTGCGAGTACGACGACCCGGTTGCCGGCAGCATGGGCTGCAGCGATGGCATCGAGCGCGGCCGGCAAATCACCGGTGATCTCGATGCTGGCCGGGCCCTCCGGCAGCCCGTCGAGCCAGCGCCGCCCAGCAGCCACGACGTCGGCGAGGGCGAGGGCGCGCTGCTCGGGAGCGGCGAGGGCGTTCAGGCCACCGTCGGTTGGCACGCCGATGACCGTGACGTTAGGCCTGGTCATGTGGTGGGGCCCGTCATGTGGTGGGGCCGGGAGGTGGTTCGCCGGCCCAAGCGAGCAGCCGCTCGCCTTCGAAGTCGGACATCCATACGCTGATTTCGAGCGTGTCGCCGGCGTGAGCACGACAGGATGCCCGAGCGCGCTCACACAGCAGCGTCAGTGGCCGCATGTCATCGACGTCGACAGCGACCTCGGCGAAGTGCCGGGCGGTGGCTGTCTCGTAGGCGGCTGCCACGAGGCGTTCGCCGGCGCCGGCCTCGCGGGCCACATCGGCGAGCAGGGTCGTGTCGACGTCGGTGCGGTGAAAATGGGTCATCATGATGCCGGCGGCGAGTTTTGTCAGTTTGCCTGCCATGGCGACGAGGTGAAGCCGTTGGACGCCGTCGCGGACGGCTCGGCGCAGGGCGATCCCCGTGAAGTCGCCGACCTCGACGAAGCAGACGGCGTCGAGGTCTGGCAGCAACCTGACGGCGACGGCCTCGGAACGGTGTCCTGTCGCGAGCACGATGTGCCGTTCGCCCTGGGCGGCGGCGACGTCGATCTGTTGGACGACCGAGGCACGGTATGCGGCCGTCGAGAACGGTCGCACGATGCCCGTCGTTCCGAGAATGGAGATGCCGCCGACGATCCCGAGGCGGTCATTCGTCGTCTCTGCTGCCATTTCTTCTCCGCCGGGGACGGAGAACGTGATCTCGAGTGGCCGGTCGGTGACTTCGCTCACAGCTTGGAGGATCATCCGACGCGGGACGGGATTGATGGCGGGTGCGCCGACTGGGAGACCGAGGCCCGGCTTTGTCACGACACCGATCCCGTCGCCGGCACGCAGCTCTGTGCCCGTCGCCGCCAGGCTTACGGTGGCGGTCATGCGTGCCCCGTCTGTGCAGTCAGGATCGTCGCCGGCGTCCTTGACGACGATGGCTGTGCACCAGGCCGGCACCCCACCGCCGGCCGCCGACCCCGTCCCGCCGGCCGTCCCGGCCGCCCCACCGCCGGCCGCCGACCCCGTCCCGCCGGCCGCCGCCGCGGGCACCTCGACGGGAAACGACACCCGCTCGCCACCCGGCAGCGCGACCTCGACGACTTCGGGCACCACCCCGCCGAGCAGCCCGATGGCAGCGGCCTTTGCTGCGGCCGACGCGCACGTCCCCGTGGTCCAGCCGGTGCGCAGCGACCTCCGGCGAGCCGCCATCTCCTCCGGCAGCTCGGGCTCGTACGTCACCAGACAGGATCGGCGGGGGCGTCCCCGTCGACAGGTCGTCCATCGACGGGACGCCGGCCGACGGCGCGCCCCACCGTTGTGCCTGGTAGTGAGCGCTTGCGGAAGCTGTGGGCAAAACCGGGCGAGTACAAGTGGCTCCGGGCGGCCGAGGGACTTCCGAGCACGTCGCCAACGAGCACGAGCACCGTACGGGTGTGACCGGTCGCAATGATCGCTTCGGCAACTTCACCGACCGTCGTCACGACCACTTGCTCGTCGGGCCAGCTGGCGCGCACGACGACGGCTGCCGGCGTCGACTCCGTCCAGCCCGAGCCTCTGGTCAGGAGCTGCTCTTGCAACTCACGAGGTCTCGCTCCCGACAAGAAGATGGCGGTGGTGGCGGCGATGTTGGAGAAGGCGGGGAGGGTTTCTTTGGGGGGCATCGACGCCGTCGTGCGCCCGGCAAGACGTGTGACCACGACACTTTGCGAGACTTTCGGCATCGTGAGCTCGCGGCCGAGGGCGGCGGCGGCGGCGGCGAGTGAGCTTACGCCCGGCACGATCTCGTACTGCCGCTCGTGGGCTACGCACCAGTCGATCTGTTCCTGGATGGCGCCGTAGAGGGCGGGGTCGCCGGAGTGAAGGCGCACGATGCGGGCATCGCCATGCCGGTCGTAGACGGCGAGCACGTCCTCGAGCGTCATCGTCGCCGAATCGTGGACCTCGGCGTCGGGCCGGGCGTGGGTCAGCAAAGCCTCCGGGACGAGCGACGACGCCCAGATCACGACGTCGGCCTGCCCGAGCCGGTCGGCTCCGCGGATCGTGATGAGGTCGGCTGCTCCCGGGCCGGCCCCCACGAAGCTGATCAGCCCGGTCACGGCCCCCTCCGACGTGACGGCGGCACGATCACCGTGGCGAGGTAGGTCGCCGGCCGGTCGCCCGAGTCGGCCACGGCTCCGAAACGCTCACCAGGGAGCCCGAGGAGCTCGCCGAAGACCGCGCCGTCGAGTCGGCCGGCCCGCTCGAGCGCCGCGACGATGGCGGGGAGGTGACGGCCTCCCTTGTAGACGACGACGGCGGCGTCAAGGTCCTCCACCGCCACTTCCACGTCGCCCGGACCGTCGAGGGCCGTGACGAGGCGGAGCGACTCGGTGCCGTCGAGAAGGGCCACGCCGGTGCGGGCGGCGAGCTCTTGAAAGGCCATGATGCCCGGGACGGTTTCGATTCGCAGCGAGGGCCGCAGCTCGTGGAGGGCATCGGTGAGGGCCGAGAACGTCGAATAGATGTTCGGGTCGCCGAGGGTGACGAATGCCACCCGCTCTCCGCCGTCGAGCATCGGCAGCAGGTGCTCGGCGGCGGCCTTGTGAGAGCTCACCCGGTCCGGTCCGATGTCGAAGGTCAGCCTCTCGATGGCGACGTCCGGTGCGGCGCTGCGCACGATCGCCTCGGCACGACCGACGGCGTCCGGCGCCACCGACGGCGCCACGACCCGGTCGGCCGCTCTCAGCTGATGGAGCGCCCGCGTCGTGAGCAAGTCCGGATCGCCCGGGCCGACACCCACGCCGACGAGCACACCCGTCGTGGGCTGCGGATCTGCATCGGCACGCATGGCCTCACCCTACGGCGTGGCGCCGGCGGTCTCTGTGCCAGACGGCGGCCGCCCGCACGAACCGCTCGGCCGGCGCCGGGTCGGTGCCGACGTAGGTGTGGAGGTACGTCGCCAGCATCGATGCGTTGGCGTACCCCTCGAGCCACGTGTCTCGATGGCTGGCGAGCTCGAGAGCCTCGCCGGGTGGGTCGAGGTGCGTGTAGTGAAACTCGTGCCCCCGAAGCCGATCGCCTGCCGCTGCCACCGGGTTGTCGACGCGGACGACTGCCGAGCGGTAGCCGAGCGTCAGCTTGTCCGTCATCGTGGCGTCGGCCGCCACGACGTCGCACAGGGGGTGCCCATCGAGTGATCGCGCCAGCCAGAGCAGGCCGCCGCACTCCGCCCAGATGGGCATCCCGGCCCGGGCTTTCGCTGCCACCTGTTGCAGCATCAGGGTGTTCATCGAGAGCTGCTCCGCATACACCTCCGGGAAACCCCCTCCGGCGTACAACCCGTCCACCTCCTCGAGCAGGCCTTCGTCGCGGCTGGGGTCGATCGGCACGAGCTCGGCGCCCGCCTCTGCGAGCCGTTCGAGCGTCTCGGGGTAGACGAAGGTGAAAGCCGGACCGGCGGCGATGGCGATCCTCGGCCTGGCGGCTGTGGCATCGGGCTGGTCGGAGTGGTCGGCTTGGTCGGCATGGTCGGACCGGTCGGACCGGTCGGCATGGTCAGCATGGTCAGCATGGCGGGTTAGGCGGTAGGACGGCCTCGCCGGCGGGATGTCCCGCACGGCAGTCCGGGGGGCCGTTCGGGACAAGCGCTCGATGGCGTCGAGGTCGACCGAGTGCTCGACGGCGCTGGCGAGGACGTCCAGGGCGGCACGGATCTCGTCCGGCCGCTCGGCGACGGGGACGAGCCCGAGGTGACGGTCCCGCCAGGCAAATGCCGGGTCTCGCCGGAGGGCGCCGAGGACGGGCAGGTGCCAGAGCGCTGCCCGCAGGCCCTCCTCGTGGGCATCCGACCCTACGCGGTTGAGGATGACGCCCCGAACGGGCACGTCGTCGGACCAGGTGGCAAACCCGTGAACGAGGGCGGCGACGGACTGGTTCATCGCGGACGCGTCGACGACGAGCACGACCGGCGTGTTCGTGAGGGCGGCGATCGATGCCGAGCTGGCGAGGGCGAGCCCGCTTGTCGAACCGTAGGCGCCGTCGAACAGCCCCATGACGCCTTCGATGACGAGGATGTCGCGGTCCTGACCGGCGCGCGCTGCCAGTGCCGGGAGAAGGGATGGGGGGGAGAGGAAGGTGTCGAGGTTTCTTGAGGGGTGGCCTGTGGCGAGGCGGTGGTAGCCGGGATCGATGAAGTCCGGTCCCACCTTGGCGGCACCGACTCGTCTGCCCCGGCGACCGAGGGCAGCCATGATGCCGGTCGCCACGGTGGTCTTGCCGACGCCCGAGTGGGTGCCGGCGATGAGCACCCGGGGCCCGAGCTCGCTCAGTACTCGATGCCTTTGCGTCCGGTGATGCCGCGGTCGTAGGCGTGTTTGACCTTGCGCATCTCGGTCACGGTGTCCGCGATCTCGATGATCTCGTCGGGTGCGTCGCGGCCCGTGAGGACGACATTCGTGCGTGGGCTGCGGTCGCGCAGGCCGGCGACGACTTCGTCGACAGGGACCCAGCCGTACTTCATGGCGTAGGTGATCTCGTCGAGGATGAGGAGGTCGTAGCTGCCGCTCGCCAGTTTGTCCTTCGTGACGTCCCAGGCGTGGCGGCCTTTCGCCGCGGTCTCGTCGAGGTCCGTCGACTCCCAGGTGAAACCGTCCCCGAGGGTGTGCCACTCGATGCCCAGATGATCGGCGAGCTTGCGTTCGCCCGTCTTCCACTTGCCGCTCTTGACGAATTGCACGACTCCGACGGTCCAGCCCCGCGCCCATCCTCTGGACATGACACCGAAGGCGGCCGACGACTTCCCCTTTCCGTGACCGGTGTTGACGAGGATGAGCGAGTCTCGGGGCACCCGTCGAACGGTAATCCGTCCCGGCTACCCTGCGCAGATGCGCTACCAACCACTCGGCTACTCGGGACTCATGGTGTCGGTCGTCGGGCTCGGAGCCAACAACTTCGGCCGGCGCCTCGAGCTTGAGGCTTCGCGGCCTGTCATCGAAGGCGCTCTCGACGCCGGCATCAACCTGATAGATACCTCGGACTCCTACGGGTCGACGCCCGGGGCCTCCGAGACCATCATCGGCTCGGTGCTCGCTTCCAACGGCCGGCGAGACGACGTCGTCATCGCCACGAAGTTTGGCTCCGACCTCTCCGGGTCGAACGGCCTCGACCTCGGCGCCCGCGCCAGCCGCCGGTACATCATGCGAGCGGTGGAGGCGTCACTGCGCCGGTTGCAGACCGACTACATCGACTTGTACCAGCTGCACTTCCCGGACGGCGTCACCCCGCTAGCGGAGACGTTGTCGGCGATGGACGACCTCGTCGTCGCCGGCAAGGTTCGCTACATCGGCTCGTCGAACCTGGCGGCGTGGCAGGTGGCCGAAGCCGACTGGATCGCGCGTGACCTCGGTATCAGCCGCTTCATCTCGGCGCAGAACCATTATTCGCTGCTCGCGCGCGACATCGAGGTAGAGCTGGTCCCGTGCTGTGTGGCTCATTCCGTCTCCGTGATCCCGTACTTCCCGTTGGCGAACGGCATGCTGACGGGCAAGTGGCGGCGCGGCGGCGAGCCGCCTGCCGGCAGTCGGCTGGCCGAGCAGCGGGCTCGATCGGCGGCCACTTCGAACGAGCGTGCTTTCGGAGTCGTCGAAGGATTGCAGTCCGTCGCCGACGAGGCCGGCGTCCCGTTGGTATCAGTGGCCATCGGCGCGCTGGCGGCGCAACCGGCGGTGGGATCGGTCATCGCCGGCGCCACCTCGGTCGAGCAGGTGCAGGCGAACGCGGCTGCATCCGACTTCGTGCCGACTGCTGAACAGCTGCGCGCCATCGACGAGATCGCCCCGCCTGGTAGGTAGCCGTGCATGCGGACTGAGGGTCTCGAGAGTGCGATCCTGTACGTCGGCGATCTCGCTGCCGCCAGGGCGTTCTATGTGGACGTCCTGGGTCTGCCCGTGACCTTCGAAGACGAGATCATCGTCGTCGTGGGTGGTCCTGCTGGCCGCCTGGTTCTCCATCGGAACGACCGGGGCCATGACGACCGTGGAGTCTTTCCTGCGGGATCGGAGGCGGGTGCCGCTGCCCTACGCTTTGCCGTCGCCGATCCGGATGCCTGCCAGGCAGGGGCTGCCGAGCTCGGGTTGACGGTTCTGTGGCCGGCACAGGAGGCTTCGTGGGGAAGGTTTGTCGTGTTGGCTGATCCGGACGGCCGGCCAGTCGTACTCGCCAAGATGCGTGCCTGATCGCACCCGCGATGGATGGCCTTCACGCGCTGGGCCGGCCGAGAGCCGTCGGCGAGCCCGTCGACTGAGCCGCAGTTCCCGCCCGCCCCACCGGTCCGCTTGCCCACCGGCGCGCCGGCATCGTCCCCGGGCGACCCGGACGCTCTAGCCCGCCAGCCCCGCCGGCCCCGCTCGCCTGCCGGCCCCACCGGCCCCACCGGCCCACCGGCCCGCTAGCCCGCAGGACCGCCGGCATCGTCCTCCGGCGACCCGGGCGCCTGCCACGCCCAGTGCCCGGGGCCGCCGCTCAGTCGGTAGCCCTTATGGGTCTTCATGCCATGGTGGGGACCACAGAGCCGGGCGAGGTTGTCGAGGCTCGTCGGGCCTCCTTTGGCGAACTCGACGAGGTGGTCGTACTCGAGCCCGAAAGTCCTGCCACACCCCGGCACGACACAGCAGCGGTCACGGAACTGGAGGGCCGTCTTCAAATGTGCCGGGATGACCCGGCCGTAGTGAACGACGGTGCGGATGTCGACGCCGTCGCTGATGACGAACTTCAAGAAGCAGTCCCCGATCAGCTCACGGGCAACCGCCAGCGGCACCGGTCCGACGCCGGGTATCTCACAGCTCTCACCTGGCCCAAGTGAGCCTCGTCTGAGTGCCTGCAGGTCGACCCGGCAGATGACCGTCGCCCGCGGCGGCTCGCTCAGTCCTCGTCGCCGTCGTCGAGGGACCCTGTCTGGCGGCCTATCGGTCGCGCCCGGGGTCGCCGTGCCGGGCGGGTCGCTCCTGGCAACGCCTGCTCGCTCGGGCGTAGCGCCTGGAGCGGGTCGCCCGCCGGCCGGCTCGGCGGCCCGTGCATTGTCGCTGCCATTCACGTCGTAGAACTCGCCGGCGCTGCCGGGCTCGCCGGTCGTACGGCCGCCCCCGCCGGCCGGGTCGATGGTCGCACTGCCGCCAGACTGGTCGACCGGGCCGGCACCGCCGCCAGCCCCGCCAGCCCCGCCACCGCCACTGCCGCCAAACTGGTCGACCTGGCCGGCACCACTGCCAGCCCCGCCAGCCCCGCCACCGCCACTGCCGCCAGACTGGTCGACCTGGCCACCACCGCTGCCAGCCCCGCCGGCCGGCCAGACGCCGGTGATGACGGCGACGAGGGCGTCGGCGAGGTAGGCCTCGTTGTGCTCACGACGGCCCTCACGCCGGGCCTCGTCGAAGAAGAAGTCAGAGGCCGGCTGCAGCACGGCCAGCACCTTGGCACCGGCATCGGGGGTGAGCGACAGCTGGCCCTTGAAGCCACCGTCTCGTCCCATGAAGGTGCGCAAGTGGCGAGCCTTTCGGATTGCCTCGTAGCGCCGGGCCTCGTCCTCTACGGAGCGGGCGGACGCCTTCACCGCCTCGGCAGCGTCTCGAAGCTCGGAAAGCGACCCGTGACGGGCCACCTCGAGGAGGCCCACCTCGGAGCTCTCGTCCAACGAGGCCGCCTCAGCAACGACACGGGCACGACTCGGCGAGAGATCGCCGCCGCGCACGGCCCGATCGAGACCCGCCAGCCTGCTCAACGACGTGGCCGTCTCGAGGGCGTCGCGGGCAGCCCCACGAGAGCCCCCCGACCGCTCCGCCAGCCAGCTGGAGG
This sequence comes from Acidimicrobiales bacterium, assembly GCA_050008715.1. Classification (GTDB taxonomy): domain Bacteria; phylum Actinomycetota; class Acidimicrobiia; order Acidimicrobiales; family Bog-793; genus JAKACA01. Next base: position 19,795 of record JBEKMC010000046.1, read on the forward strand.
GATCACTGTGGCCGGCACGGCGGTGCTCACCGCCGCGGGCGGCCCGCTCGGCACACAGCGCCGTGCCCGCCGCGCACAGGTTCTCCCCCCGGACGAAGACCGACACCGCCTTGGCGGCATCGCCGGGAGACAGGCACTCGGCATCGAGGCCGGCGACAAGGCGCGAGAGCTCCTCGACGACGCCGGCAAGTGCAGCGATCGGCACGACGGCCTCCTTCGATCACGCGCGGGCACCACCCACGACAACGTCACGAAAAGGCGCAGATCACCGCGCGAGACATACGCAGCCGAGTTCGCCTGGCACCGGCCTCGACAACCGCAGCCGAGCATCCGCCGACACATGACGGGCAACTAAGGGAACGTACGTTCGCAATGATAGCAGGGGGGTGCGCGCCGGCAGGTCGCCCCGGGCGGACGTCATGGACACGACCGAGATGGCGCCCCAAGGGCAACGGCGAGCCGCAGCCCATCTTCCACAGCAGGTGAACGGCTCCATCTGCGAGCACTGCCACGGCCCGAGCGATCGGGACGTGTGAATCCCACCCGTCGCTCGGCTCAAAGAGCGACCGAGCACGAGGCGCACCATGACCTCGTTCAACTGCGGCGCCCCGTGACCATCACAATGACGGCCACCGCCAAGGTCGTGAACGCCAGCCACCTGATCGTCCTCGGCGGCGGCGGGAAGGTCACGCTCACAGGCGCCGGGAAACGCCAGATCCTCTACATGAACACCTGCGACAAGCGGCAGCAGTGTGGACCGCCTCTCACTGCAACGACCAGGAACGGCCTGATCTCGTCGTGCAGAACATCACCTTCGAGGACGGCAACTCCACCGTCAGCCAGTCCCAGGGCAGCTACGGCGGTGGGGGAGGAGGCGCCGTCTTCGATCTGGGTGGCCAGCTAATGGTCGTCAACTCCCGGTTCGTCGACAAAGCCGGAACAGCTCGCAGACGCGAGAAGCGTCGAGGCGCATTCCTGAACGCTCAGTCGCCGAGCTCGCGCCGGCGCCGGGCCACGTACTCCTCGAGCTCGAGCCGGATGGCGTCGTCCATCGGCGGCTGCTCGTAGGCGTCGAGGGTCTTCGCACACAGCTCAGAGGCCCGTGCGGCGGCGTCGAGGCCCCCGTCGCGCTTCCAGCGCTCGAAGTTCTTGGAAGAGGACAACATCGGCCGGTAGAAGCAGTCCCGGAACCGGTCCATCGTGTGCGCCGCACCGAGGAAGTGCCCGCCATGGCCGACCTCCTCGTGAGCGCCGAACGCGAGCGAGTCCTCGTCGATCTCGAGCGGAGTGAACTCGACCTGCATCATCTTCACGAGCTCGATGTCCATGATGTACTTCTCGTAGCAGCTGACGAGACCCCCCTCCAGCCAGCCGGCGGCGTGCATGACGAAGTTCGTGCCGGCGAGGAACGTCGGCAACAACGTCATGAGCGCCTCGTAGCCGGCCTGGGCGTCACACGTCTGGCTCGACGTGAGGCAGCCGCCGGTGCGGAACGGCAAGCCGAAATGCCGGGCGAGCTGTCCCGTGCACAGCAGACCGATGGCGGACTCGGGCGTACCGAAGGTGGGGGAGCCCGACTGCATGTCGATGTTGGAGAGAAACGAACCGAAGATCACCGGGCACCCCGGCTCGATGAGCTGTGACAAAGCGATTCCCGACAGGGCCTCTGCCAGTTGCTGTACGAGGGCCGCAGGGATCGTGACCGGCGACATAGCCCCCATCAACAGGAACGGGGTGAGCACAACGGGCTGATGCGCCCGGTTGTACTCGAACTGGGCGTCGAGCATGCGATCGTCCCACCTGAGTGGCGAGTTGCAGTTGATGAGCGAGATCGTGGCAGGCGTCTGCCGGATCGCCTCGGCACCGCCGAAGAGGATCTCGGTCATGGCGATGGTGTCGAGGGCGTTCGGTCCCGAGACGACGTTGCCCATGTAGATCTTGTCCGTAAGCGTCTGCAGGGCGAAGACCATGTCGAGGTGCCGTGAGTCGAGCGGGGTGTCGTTCGGCTCGCAGATCACCCCTCCGGCGGAGTCGATCTCCGAGAAGCTCTGGGAAAGCATGCTGAAATGCCGGAAGTCCTCCATCGTGGCGTCCCGGCGCACCGAGCCCTCGAGCACGAACGGCGGGCCGTATACGCCCGAGAAGACCATATGGTCCCCGCCGATGTGCACCGTGTTGGCGGGGTTGCGCGCCTGCACGTCGAACTCGCGGGGAGCAAGTGCGACCTGGGCGAGCACGAACTCCGGGTCGAGGTAGACGACTTCCCCGTCGGTCCGCTGCCCGGCAGCGGCGAAGAGCGCGACGGCCTCGGGCTTGGCGAACTGCACGCCGATCTCCGAGACGATCCGTCTCCAGCCCTTGTCCAGGACTTCGATGGCACCTTCGGAGAGGATTTCATAGCGGGGCATTCGGTTGCGGAACACGGCCACCTCGTCCAAGTCGTATGGTAGCGTTACTATCACATAGTAGAACAGAGTTCCGCAACATGGAACTGGATTGAACGCCGAAACCACCGCCGAGGGCATCACCGGACCCATGACCGACGCCACGAACTCCGCCAACCCGACAGGTACCCAAGCCGTGGACCGCGCCGCCCGGCTGCTGACGGCCGTCGTGGACTCGCCCGACGCCGTGACGTTCTCCGAGCTCGCAGCAGTCACCGGACTCGCAAAGAGCACGACGTCGCGCCTGCTCTTCGCCCTCGAACGTCACGGGCTCGTCCGCCGCGAGGCGAGCAACGGGTACCGGCCCGGAGCGGTGTTCATCCGATACGCCTGGAAGGCCGGTCGAGAAGCGGATCTCGTCGAGATGGCGAAGCCGTTTCTCGAGCACCTCGGCGAGCGCACGGGGGAGACGATCAACCTTGGTGTCGCCAGCCGGGGACTCGTCGAGGAGGTGGCCCAGGTCGACAGCCGCTACGTCCTCGGCGGCACGAACTGGGTGGGACGAGCCGTCCCGCTGCACTGCACCGCCCAGGGCAAGATCCTGCTGGCCTACGGTGCCGCAGACCTGGCTCCGGGCAGGCTGGAGCGCCTCACGGAGTACACGATCACGAACCGCGCCGCACTGGCCGTGCAGTTGGAGGACGTGCGCCGCCGGGGCTTTGCCGTCACTGCCGAGGAGCTCGAACCGGGCCTCGTCGCCGTGGCCTCGCCCGTCTATCGCGAAGGCGGGGCCGTCGTGGCGGCGTTGTCGGTGTCCGGACCGCTCACCCGCCTCCCGCCCGCACGGATCGGCGACGTCGCAGCCGCTTGCGTGGCCGACGGCAGCGCGCTGTCACATCTGCTCGGTCATCGTCCACGAAGGGAGGGAGCGGCGTGAACGAACAGGAACTGCTCACCCAGCTCTACGATTTCACGCTCGTCGGCAACGCCCCTGAGGTCTTGCAGCTCACGAACGTCGGCCTCGAGATGGGCATCACGCCCGAGTCACTCTTGTTCGACGCGCTCATCCCGTCGCTCGAAGAGGTGGGAGCGAGGTTCGAGCGCGGAGACTTCTTCGTCCCCGAGATGCTCATCGCGGGGCGGGCGATGGCCGGCGCCCTCGATCGCCTCCGCCCGTTGCTCGCCGAGACGGGCGTGGAGTCGGTCGGTACCTTCGTCATGGGCACTGTCAAAGGTGACGTCCATGACATCGGCAAGAACCTCTGCAACATCATGTTGGAAGGCGCCGGGTTCCACGTGATCGACCTCGGCGTGCAGGTCTCTCCGGAGAAGTTCGTGGCTGCGGTGGAGGAGCATCAGCCGGACATCGTGGGTTTCTCGGCGTTCCTCACCACGACCATGCCGATGTTCAAGGCCAACATCAACGCCCTCGAGAAGGCGGGCCTGCGTGACAAGGTCGTCGTCATGGTCGGCGGCGCTCCGGTCACTCAGGAGTACGCCGATGCCGTCGGCGCCGACGGTTACGCCTCCGACGCCTCGACAGCCGTAAGCCGCGCCAAGGAATTCATGAAGCGCCGCCGCAGCGTGCAGCCCGCCTGACACCGGAAGGATCCGTAGGAAGTGCACACCGTTCTCCGTTCGTCGTCGAGAGAGCTCGTCATCGGCGACGATCAGCCGTTCTGCATCATCGGGGAGCGGATCAATCCCACCGGGCGCCGTCTCTTCCAGGAGCAGCTCCGGGCGGGTGACCTTTCCCGCGTGGAGATCGACGTCGCCGAGCAGGTCGCCGGCGGAGCCATGGTGCTCGACGTGAACATGGGCGTTCCGCTCGCCGACGAGGCTGATCTCATGGTGAAAGCCGTCCGCCTCATCCAGAGCTTGACCGACCTCCCGCTCGTGCTCGACTCGTCCATCATCGAGGTCCTCGAAGCCGGGCTGGACGCCTACGAGGGCAAAGCCCTCGTCAACTCTGTCACGGCCGAGGACGACCGCCTCGACGCCATCCTTCCGCTCGTCAAGCGTCACGGCGCTGCCGTCATCTGCCTGCCGAATGACGAGGAGGAGATCCCCGAGCAGCCGGAGCGGCGGCTCGAGCTCGTCCGCAAGATCGTCGACGTGGCCCACGGCCGATACGGCATCGCCCTCGAGGACATCGTGATCGATCCCCTCGCCATGCCGATCGGTGCCGACACCGTGCTCGTGCGCCGCACGCTCGAGACGATCTCGCTCGTGCACGAGGAGTTCGGGCTCAACATGACGCTGGGCGCCTCGAACGTGTCGTTTGGCATGCCGGATCGGGCCGCAATCGTGGCCGCATTCGCTCCGATGGCGATGATGGTCGGGCTCACGAGCGCCATCATGGACGCCCGCTCGCCGGCGTTGGTGCGGGCTGTCAAGGCGGCCGATCTCCTGATGGACCGCGACCCATGGGGAGCATCCTGGATCGCCCGCCACCGTGCCGAGCAAGCTCAGGCCAGGGGCGACGCCGTCGGAGCCGGCGGTGTCGGAGCCGGCGGCGTCTCGGCGGCTCCGATGGGCGCAGGTTGAGGGCCGGGCTTCGGCCCGAGGTATGGCGGGCGTGACAGCGCTGCACGACGGGGTCGGTCGCACGCTGTTCGACGCCGCCAGTTGGAACGGGATTGCCATCGACTCGACGTGCGGCGGGCACGGCACATGCAAGAAGTGCAAAGTGCAGGTCCTCTCCGGCGAGGCGGCGATCACGTCGCTCGACACGCGGGCCTTCGTGCCGGACGAGCTCCGCAAGGGTTGGCGACTCGCCTGCCGCGTCGAAGTCGCAACTGACCTCGAGGTGGAGGTCCCCCCGCTCGAGACGAGGCCGAAGGCAGCCACTGTCGGCGTCGGACGCAAGGTCATCCTCCGGCCCGCTGTGCAGAAACGCCACCTCATCCTCTCCGCACCATCCCTCTCCGACCAGACGAGCGACATCGAGCGTGTCCTCGCAGCCATGGACGACCTCGAGCTGCGAGTGGACCTGTATGCCTTGCGGCGTCTCGGCAAGCTGATGCGGGTCGACCACAACACGAGCGGTCCCGCTGCCGGCGTCACCGCCGTCGTCGTCGACGAGGTCCTCGTCGACATCGAGCCGGGTGACACGACGGAGCGGATCTTCGGAATCGCTTTCGATCTCGGCACGACGACCGTCGTCGCCACGCTCCTCGACCTCGTCACCGGGTCGCCGGTCGCGGTCGGCTCGAGGCTCAACCCGCAGCAGACCTTCGGCGCCGACGTGATCACGCGGATCAGCACGATCATGATGGACGACCGTGCGCTCGAGCACTTGACCGGCCTTGCCCACGAGGTCCTCGACGAGCTCGCCCGCGACGTGTGCTCCGAGGGAGGCGTCGATCCTTTTGAGGTCTACGAAGTCGCCCTTGCCGCCAACGCCACGATGACCCACATCGTCCTCGGTGTCGACCCGGAGCCCCTCGGCATGGCACCGTTCGTGATGACGGCGCGCCAGTGGCCGGAGCTGCTCGCCACTGACGTCGGCGTGCAGGTGCATCCGCGGGCTCGTGCAGTCGTGTTCCCAGCCCTTGGCGCCTACGTGGGCGGCGACATCATCTCCGGCCTGCTCGCATCGGGAATGGACCGTGACCCGCGCACGCGGCTGTTCATCGACATCGGGACGAACTGCGAGATCGTGCTCGGCAGCAACGAGGGCCTCCTCGCCACTGCTGCTCCAGCCGGCCCCGCCTTCGAAGGCGCCGCCATCCGCTGCGGGATGCGAGCCTCCGAGGGGGCCATCGAGGGTGTGAGCATCTCGGCCGACGAGATCGGGTTGCGGGTGATCGGCGATGCCGAGCCCATCGGGCTGTGCGGCTCCGGGCTGGTCGATGCCGTAGCCGAGCTGGTGTCGATCGGGCTGGTGGACCACTCGGGACGTTTCGCCACCGACGAGGACGCCGCCAGGGCCGCTCCCGGAGTGGCGAGCCGGCTCACGATGGTCGGGGCGGAGCGCGTGTTCGTGCTCCACTGGCGCGGGGCCGCAGACCAGTCCATCTACTTGTCACAGCGCGATGTGCGCGAGCTGCAGTTCGCCAAAGCCGCCATCGCCACGGGATGGAATCTCCTGTTGGAAGATGCCGGCATCGAGGCCTCCAGTGTGCAGCAGGTGCTGTTGGCCGGTTCCTTCGGCAGCTACCTGTCGCCGGCGAGCGCTGTCCGCCTCGGGCTCGTGCCGTCGCTGCCGCTGCTTCGCGTCGTGAGTGCCGGCAACGTCGCCGGCGAAGGGGCGAAGATGGCTCTGCTCAGCCAGCGCGAGCGCGCCGGCGCTATGGCCTTGCTGGAGGAGGTGACGTATGTCGAGCTCTCGGATCGTGCCGACTTCAACGATCGTTTCGTCGAGCTGCTGCAGTTCCCGGCCTGACGAGCCGGCCCAGCTCCCGCCGGCCCAATCCGAGCCGGCCCAGCTCCCGGCCGGCCAACCAGAGCCGGCGCAGGCACGGCCGCCGCTCGCCGTGGTCGCCTGCGGGGCCATCGGTGCCAAGGTCCGGGCCGCCGTCGCCCGCAGCATGGCAGCAACCGGCGATATCGACGTCCACTCGCTCCCGCCGCTGCTCCACAACCGCCCGCAGGCGATCGCCGGCGAGGTCCGGCGCCTTGTCCAGCAGCTGCAAGCGGCCGGTCGCACGGTCGTGGTCGCGTACGCCGACTGCGGCACGTACGGCGCTCTCGACGACGTTTGTGCCGACCTCGGCGTGAAGCGGCTGCGAGGGCTGCACTGCTACGACGTCCTCGCCGGTCCGGAGCGGATCGCGGCACTCTTGGAAGAGGAGCCGGGCACGTACCTTCTCACGGACTTCCTCGTCCGCACGTTCCACCGCACGGTGATGAGCGAGCTCGGGCTCGACCGTCACCCCGAGCTGTGGGCGGACTACTTCGGCAACTACCGCCGCGTCGTATGGCTTGCCCAGCAGGCCACGGAGGCACTCGAGCAAGAAGCGCGCTCGATCGCGACCAGGTTCGGCCTCCCACTCGAGATCGTGCACACGGGCAGTGGCGGGCTCGACGCCGAGCTCCATCGCCTCATCCAGCTGGCGATCGCCTGAGCGATGCTCCGCCGGGGCCTCCGAGCCGCCACGGCCGCCGTCGCGGCAGCCCGGTACGAGGTCATCCCGACCGCCGGCATCGGCGATGCCGTCCTCGAGTTCGTCCCACGCGACGTGACCGTTGCCGTCACGGCCTCCCCCACGAAGGGCATCGACGCCACGTTCGACCTCTCCGCTCGCCTGGCGAAGGCAGGTTACGACGTCGTCCCTCACCTCTCGGCCCGCCTCGTCCGTGACGGGGGTCACTTGTCCGAGCTCGTCGGACGGATCCAGGAGTTGGGCATCGGCGACGTGTTCGTACCCGCCGGCGACGCCGACCCACCGGCCGGCATCTACGAGAGCTCCCTGTCGCTGCTCGAGGCGCTGCACGACCTCGCTCCGCGCCTGGCGGCTCCGTTGCCGCGGACGGGGATCACTGGCTACCCGGAGAGCCACCCGAAGATCGACGACGATGTCACGATCCAGGCGATGTGGGACAAGCGGCGGTACGCGTCGTACATCGTCAGCAATATGTGCTTCGACGCTCGTACCCTGCAGGCCTGGGTTCACCGCGTGCGCGGCCGCGGCGTCACGCTGCCCCTTCGTGTCGGGATTGCCGGGCCTGTCGATCGGGCGAAGCTCGTGTCCATGGCCTCGAAGATCGGCGTGGCGGACTCGGTGCGCTACCTGCGCTCCCACGCCTCCACGGTGCTACGGCTGAACACGCCGGGCGGGTACGAACCGGACCGGCTCCTCAGCCAGATCGGCCCGATGCTGGCGGATCCGACGTCGAGCGTGGAAGGTCTTCACGTCTTCACGTTCAACCAGGTGCGCGAGACCGAGGCGTGGCGCCGACGCCTCCTCGAGCAACTGGGCGAACCGATCTCTCCGATCGTCTGAAGTTCTGGGCTGGGGCCCTTTCCTCCCGACGCACGGGTCGAGCGGTCCTTCCCGCAGGCCGAGCTGCTCCCGTCCTGCGGTGCGATCGTGCACCACGGCGGAGCGGGCCTACGCGACTCCCCATAGACGTCTTTGTCTGCGACTGATTCCGGCATTGGGAGTCGGTGGCGGGCTGGCCCAGGTAATGAGCCCGATTGGCGAGATCGAGGCTACGAAGTAAGCGTGCTCGACGGCATGATGTCGCCGCCAGGACATGACGCCGAGATCAAGTTGAGGGCACCCGAGGCGAGCGAGGACACGTCCGCAACTGTAAGGCTGACGCCTCCGAAGAAGTCCACACCCACGACCGTGGCACCATTCTCCACGGTTATCAGTATCTCCGTGGCCTGATCACCGGATGCGGGACCGGTGACGACCGTGACGACGTTCGGGCTCGAAAACGCTGGATCGTCCGCCGTCGTGGAGACGTCCGCCGACTGCGGCGCGCCTTCTGAGTTCTGATCACCATGCCGGTCTTTCGACCGACCAGCGGTAGGGCCCGCCCCACAGCCGGTGGTTCACGGGTCCTCATCGCCGGCGCTGCAGCGCCTCCACGAGAGCCGGTAGCACGACGTTTACGTCGCCGATGATGGCGTAGTCGGCCCGGCCCATGATGGGCGCCTGGGGGTCGAGGTTGATGGCGACCATCACCTTGGCGCTCTGGCACCCTGCGAGGTGCTGGATCGCCCCGGAGATGCCGCAAGCGAGGTAGAGGTCGGGAGCGACTCGCGTCCCCGTCTGGCCGACCTGTTCGGAGTGGGGCCTCCAGCCGAGGCTCGTGACAGCCCGCGACACGCCGACCGCTCCGCCGAGGAGCGCCGCCAGCTTCTCCAGCGATTCGAACGCTTCCGCTCCGCCCATCCCTCGCCCTCCGCTCACCACGACCTTGGCATTGGCGAGCGACACGCCGGAGGCGGTATCTCGTGACTCGATGGCCCGTACGGCGATGTCGTCCTCGGCGAGCTCGGGAGTAAAGGTGCGCGACGCCGGCTCGGTCGGCTCCGCCGCCGGGCTGGCGGGCACGAAATCGGTGGCGACGGTGAGCAGCGCCACAGCCGCCTCGAGTGTGGCGTCCTCGATGAGACTCCCGCCCCAGCGATGCCGGCTCAGACGGAGCGTCGTCGGACCCGATCGCTCGATCTCGAAACAATTGGCGACCATGGGCAGGTGACTGAGCGCGGCCAAGTGTGCCATGACCTCGTTGCCGTGGTCGGTCGAGGCTGCCAACACGGCGGAGGCACGGGCTGCGCCGGCGAGCTGGGCGAGTCCAGTGGCAAGGGCCCGCGGGGCGTAGCCAACGGTGCGCGGAAGGACGAGCACGCACACGTCGGCCACGCCGTAAGTACCGAGCGTGTCTTGGGCGTCGGTGGCGGCGCCGATCGCCCCGACCTCCGGCGACCCACCGGCAGGTGGCATCGCCGACGAGCCTCGCGGCCGGCTCGCCACGACGGCGGCGAGGATGTCCTCGCCACTCTGGCGGGCGAGCGCTCGGGCGAAGGTCACGGCCCGCAGGGATGAGTCGACGATGACGCCGTCGACGTCTTGCTCGACGTAACAGACGACGCTCATGACAACAGTCCGAGCTGCTCGAGCAAATCGACGAGCACCGGCACAGCGGCGAGACCGCGACCGAGCAACGCGGCTTGCCGGCGCTCCGACATGGGCAGGCGCAGGGCGTCGAGGTGAAGCCCCTCCTCGTGCCACTCGGGCTCGATCTCCTCGATGACGGCCTTCCTCGCCCGCATGCGGCCCGGTAGGGACGGGTAACGCGGCAGGTTGATCCCTTCCTTCACGCTCACGATGGCCGGCAGTGGCAACTCGAACAGCTCCGTCACGCCGCGGTACTCCCGCTTGGCGTGGGCTCCGTGGACGTCGACTTCGAGGTTCTTGACGCCGGTGGCGCACGGGCGGCCGAGAAGGTGGGCCACACGCACGGCGATCTGGTAGTCGCCGGTGTCGGCCGCCTCGTTGCCGAACAGAAGGAGGTTGTAGGGGGAGCCGGTGTGCTCGTGATGGTGCTCGGCCACGGCGACGATCGCCTGGGCTGTGGCCGCCGGCCCCCACTCGCGGCCGTCGGTCTTCAGCAAGATGGCGTGGTTGGCCCCGACCGCCACGGCGTCGCGCAGCTGATCGGCGGCCTCGGGCGGCCCGAGGGTGAGGACGGTGACCGAGCCGCCGTCGCGCTCGACGAGGCGCACCGCCTCCTCGACGGCGCATTCTTCGTGCGGGCTCATCGTGAAGGCGAGGGCGCGGGCGTCGACCTCGAGCCCGTCGTCGGTGAGGGCGATTCTGCCTCCCACCATGGGCACGCGCTTCACGCAGACGAGGACGTCCATCAGGTCCTCACGCGAGCGTTGTCCGGGTCGAACAACGGTGTCGAGCCGATAGCCGCAACCGTGACGGGAAACCGCTCGCTCATGTACTCGACGCTCAGTGCCGTCCCGGCGACGGCGAGATGCGGTGGGAGGTAGGCGAACAGGAGGTGCTGCCCGAGCGACGGCGCCGAACCTGCGCTCGTCACGTACGACGGTCTGCCTCTGGCATCGACGATCCGGTCACCGCCGGTGGTGAGCACGGGCTCGCCCCCGATCATGTAACGCTTGCGGCCATCGGAGGCCGCGTGGTCGTCGACGGTGAGTGTGCACAGGACGGCCGCCGGCGGCTCCTCGCGCTGGGCGAGATAGGCAGCCTTGCCGATGAACTCCTGCGCCTTCACCTTCGGCCTCGCCATACCGGCTTCGACAAGGTTGTAGTCCGCTGTGAGCTCGTTGCCGAAGGCGCGGTAGCCCTTCTCGAGGCGACCGGTCGTGCCGTAGACGCCAATGCCCACGGGCACGAGGCCGTGGGCCTGACCGGCTTCGTAGAGCGTCTCCCAGACGTGTGCCCCTTGCTCGAAGGGCACGTAGAGCTCCCAGCCGAGCTCGCCGACGTAGGAGATGCGAGAGGCGAGGGCGACGACGCCGGCGATCTCGATCGGCCGGATCGAGGCGAATGCGAAACCCTCGTGCGACACGTCCGCCTCCGTCGTGGCCGTCAACACCCGTCGCGCGTTCGGCCCCCACAGACCGATCGTCGTGAAGGCGGAGGTGAGATCGGCGAGCTGCGCGGAGCCGTCTGCCGGAAGGTGCGCCGCGATCCATTCTCGGTCCAACATGCCGTCGAGGCCGCCGGTGACCACGCGGAAGTGATCGCCGGCAAGCCGCATGATCGTGAGGTCGGCGCGAAACCCGCCTCCTTCGTCGAGAAACGACGTGTACACGACCTTGCCCGGCGCGACGTCGAGCTGCGCGACCGCGAGGAGCTGGAGCGTGTCGAGGGCCCCCATGCCGGTGACGTCGAACACGGCAAAGGCGGACAGGTCGACGAGCCCGCAGCCCTCGCGCATGGCGAGGTGCTCGGCGTTGATGATGGGGGACCACCATCGTGATTCCCACTCAGCCTCGCGTGGCATCACGGCATCGCCGTAGCGCTCGAGGAGACCGGCGTTGCTGTCGTACCAGAACGGTCGCTCCCATCCCGCCGTCTGGAAGAAGACGGCCCCGAGGGCGCGCGTGGCGGCGTGCATCGGTGCCAGCCGGATGTCGCGTTCGTCCGACCACTGCTCGGCGGGATGGACGATGCCGTACATCTTGTTGAAGCCCTCACTCGCCCGAGCGGTGACGTGCCGGCGGGTGGTCTGGAAGGGGTAGAAACGAGCGATGTCGGCCTCATGGACGTCGATCTCCGGCTTCTCGCCGTTCATCCACTCCGCCACGGCGCGCCCGATCCCGGGTCCTTCCTTGATCCAGCTGGCCGCCACCGACCACAAGCCTTGCACCTCCGGCGACTCACCGAGAACCGGGTGCCCGTCCGGCGTCATCGAGATGAGGCCGTTGATGGCGTACCGGATGCCGACGCGCTCGTCGCCCAGGAGGTCCGGCATGAGCTCGAGGGCTTCGGCCAGCTGGGGATCGAAGTCGTCCTGGGTGAAGGGCATCTCGGTGGGAGAGAGGGAGGCTTCCTCGTTGGAAGGGATGTCGTCGGGTGCCACGATGATCGGTCGGTGGGCGTACGAGCCGACCTCGATGTCGCCACCGTGCTGTCGCTCGTACATGTTCGTGTCGACGTCGCGGATGATGGGGTAACCGATCTCGCCGACCGTGTCGGCGAACAGCGGGATCGGCCCGACGCTGATCATCTGGTGGACGATCGGCGTGAGCGGAATGTGGGTTCCCGCCATGGCGGCGATGCGCGGGCTCCACACACCGCAGCACACGACGACGATCTCCGTCTCGATGTCGCCCTCGGTGGTCCGAACCCGCTGCACGCGCCGCCTGGCGTTCGATCCGCCGCCGGTGCTGCCCCGCGTGTCGATCCCGAGCAGCTCTGTGTTCGCCCGGACCTCGAGGGCACCGAGATCCTGGGCCCGCTCCCGCATGATCGTGCCCGCCCGCAGTGAGTCGACGACGCCGCAGGTCGGGAAGTACAGGCCGTTCAAGATGACGTTCGGGTCGAGGTAGGGGACCAGGTCTGCCACGCGAACCGGCGTGATGATCTCGGCCGGGATGCCCCAGGCGATAGCGACCGAGGCACGCCGCCGGAACTCCTCCTGGCGCTCGGGCGTACGCGCCACCTCGATTCCTCCGGACTCGATGTGGACGCCCATCTCCTTGTACTGCGCCGTGCTGTCCGCCGTCAGCTCCGTCATCATCTTCGAGTAGTCGATCGGGAAGATGAAGTTGGAGGCGTGCCCGGTGGAACCACCCGGGTTCGGCGTGGGTCCTTTGTCGAGGAGCACGAGGTCTCGCCACCCGAGGCGGGCGAGATGGTAAGCGATGCTGTTGCCGACGATGCCGGCGCCGATGATCACGGCGCGAGCGCCCGTGGACTGGCCGGCTTGTTGTGTTGTGTCGCTCATGATCTCGATTCTCGCCGGTCGTGGCGCATGTCGCAGGTTCGGCACCGCCGGCGAGGCGGCACGAGGCAGACGGCTCGTTGGTTACTCGACCGGGATCTCCCGGTTGATGAGCCCGAGGTCGATCCCTTGGCGCTTGCGGATGAGCCGGGCGACGACGTACAGGATGATGGCCCCGGCGTACAGGCAGCCCATGAAGATCTCGGAGCTGTGGTTGTTGACGCCGTAGGTGCTGTTCGTGAGCCACTCGTAGATGTTGAAGCCGAGCAGGCCGATCGTGATCAAGGCTGCCACCGGGACGAGCGGGACGCCGAAGACCTTGATCCGGCTGGCGGGCGAGGCTGCCCACAGGTCTGGCTTGATCCAAGGCAGCAGGAACGCCGCGATCGCGCTGAACAGATAGGTGACGGCGATCACCAGCGTTGCGTCGAGCGTGTACGTCTCGAACTGGAGTGAATAGGCGTAGACGGCCGACAGTCCCGCCGCCGGCAACAGCATCAGCACGAGCGAGGCCACTGGCACCTTGCGCTTCTCCGACACGGTGGCTGCGGCGTCGGGAAGCACCCGGTCGAAGGCGGCGGCGAAGATCACGCGCGTCGAGGACAAGAACAACGTGCCCACCCAGGCGAGGAACCACAGGCTCATCACGAGTATCAAGATCACCTGGAACAGGCGGTTATGGACGAGCCAGCCCACCATCATGATCGGGTACGGCCAGATGGAGATGGCAGGTGCCGCTGCCTTCGGCACGGCGTAGAAGCTCGTCCACCAGACAGCATTGGCGTTGTTGTAGAAGCCGTAGCCGATCGTCTTCGCAACGAGCAGCAGGAAGGCGCACGAGAGGGCGACCGTGAGCCAGAGCCCGGTGAACATGCCCGTGAAGACCCGCTTGAAGTCGCTTGCCCCACGGATCTCGCCGTACAGCGTCGAGCCCCAGTTCGGCCACAGGAGGTAGAACATCATGAACGGGATGAGCAGCATGCTCGGCCCGAGCGGCCCGAGGCCGAACGACGGCGAGACGTAGCCGTCGGTCTTGGCTGCCGCGTTCGTGGCGGCATAGGCGTTCTTCGTGTGGAACAGCGCCTTGCCGTAGGTGTCGAAGGCGTTGACGAAGCTGCCGTGACTGGAGAACAGCAGCAGCGCGAGGATCACGAAGAAGCCGAGGAGGCCGCCGGCGAAGCAGTACTTCTGCACCTTCGCGTAGCCGTTCATGCCGATCGAGACGAGCAGGCCGGCCAAGGCGATGGTGATGAGGCACACGACGAAGTCCCCGGTGTGCGTGCCGAACCAGCTGGCGGCGCCAGGGTGCCCGAGCGTGATCAGGAGCGGCTGGAAGAGCTCCTCGTTGAGGACCGCACCGTAGATGGGCGCCCAGAGCCACAAGATGAACCACCAGCCCGTGGTCGCCATGACGAAACCCAATGGCCCGGCGAGGATCCGGCTCTGCCAGACGTAGTCGCCGCCGGCACGCGGGATCGTGACGATCAAGCCGGCGTAGGTGATCACGAGGAACGACACCCACACGCCGGAGATGAGGATCGACGTGAGCAGCTGGCCCTTCGGGATGAAGGAGTTGTACGACATCTCCACGATGCCGAGGGTGACGACGTTGGTGGACAGGCATGCGTAGATGATCGAGTCGCGAACGGACCATCCGCGCACGAGGCCGGTGGCTTTTCGCAGGAACAGCGTGGGCGCCTCCGAGCCCACTCGGCCACCGCCGAGACCGCTTGCCTCTTCGACCGTTGACATGTGCCTCCCCCTTGGTTCAACGAGCCCCGTGAATCAACCGTTCACGAGGATGTACCTGTCGACTTTGCCTTTCTTCAGGTTGAGGTCGATGACCGCGCCCTGCAGCACCCCGTCTCCATACACGCTCCCGGGATTGATGGCGAGCGTCCTTCCCATCTTCTTCACGCCACGGCTCTCGTGGATGTGGCCGTGGATCGACAGCATCGGCTGGTTCTCGACGATGGCGTCGCGCACGGCGGTGGATCCGACGGCCTTCATGACGACGCCACCGTGCATCGGTCGCAGGTTCTCGTCGAGCGCCGGGGCGTCGTCGAGGCCGGTCCCGTACGGCGGGGCGTGGAAGTTGAAGATCGCCTTCCCCATGTCCGGCACCTGCGACACGACGTCGTCGATCCGCTTGCGAAGGTCCTCCTCGGGAGCCTCCCGGAAGGTGTCCCAGGGCGTCGGGTTCGTGTACCCCATCGACACGAGCGAGAAGCCGTCGAGATCGACCAGCTTGCCTTCGGCAAAGGTCACGCACGGCGAGGCTTCGACGACGGCATCGATATCGAAGGTGTCGTCGTTGCCGCCGTTCACGATGCAGGGGATCTCGCCGCCCCGAAGCTTGCCGTCGGCCATGTCGAGCCACCGGTCGAGCGTGGAGATCATCTCGGCGGTGAAGCGGCGGTCGATCGACCCGTCCTCCTCGTTCAAGGCGGCGAGCTCGTCAGGGTCGACGCGGGTCGGGTAGTAGCCGCGGTTGCGGATCTGGCGCTCGAGGTTCTCGAGCTCTTCCTCGGTCTGGAGTTGGTGGGTCTCGCCGCTGAGGACGACCTGCCAGTAGGTCCCGTGATTGACGATGGGCACCATGATCTTGCCGGTGACGTCGCCGCCGAGGACGACGAGATCCGCCTTGTAGAAAGCCGCGGAGTTCAGGAACTTTCGCCAGCAGACCTCCGAACCGTGGATATCTGTGGCGAAGAAGATCTTCACGGCGTGCCTCCGTTTCGGCAAAACGAGTACCACCCCACACGAGCGCGGTCAAGGAAGGTCCACATGATGGAACTGGAATTGCGACCCGGCGCCTCGTTCAATGGTCGACCTCTTCGGGCAGCTCGTACCAGCGGACCTTCTCGCCGACCTTCGAGCGGACCCTCCACTGCAGCGTCTTCGGCGTGGCGTCGGCGAGGTCGATCAGACGCTCGGCGACACGTAGCGGATCGTGGCGGGCGTCCGGCGGGAGGAGGTCAGGATGGTCGCTCGCCAGCAGCGGCAGCTTGGAGAGGTTGCCGGTGACGGTGCGCCACCAGCCCCAGTCCGACCCGAGCACCTTGCAGAAGCGCTCCCGGTTGATCTCGGCACCGGTCTCACCCGGGCTGTCTCCGCTCACGGGGAACGCAGAGAGCAGGTGGAAGATGTCGCGGGCGTCTTTTTCGTTCAACTCGAAGATCTGCAGCTTCGTGAGCAGCAGGTCGACGACGTCGAGCGTGAAGGGCAGGAGTGAGAAGTTCGGCCGGAAGTCGAGCGTGTGGCACATGGTCAACCGGTCCACCATGACGTCGATCGGCCTGCCGGATGGGGCGTTGAAGTACATCTGGCGGTCGCCGTTCAAGCCGTTGAACCGCTTGTCCGGGACGCACGCGTTCGCCTCGAGGTAACTCATCACCCGCTTGCGCTCCTTGCCGAGGCAGGCGAAGTCGATGTCCTGGTCGCGCCGCAGCCGGGGCGGGAAGTCCGGGCAGAGCACGCGGACGGCGAGACCGCCGATGAGGCGCAGCGGCAGGCCGGCGGCGGAGGCGCCTTCGACGAGGGTCCGCGCCTCGACGAGCGGGTCGTCCGCCGTCCCCACGATGTCGGCCGACCCCGCCGGATCCGCCGTGTTGCTTTCGGCCTCCGCAGTCCCGCCGGCCTCCGCCGTGTCCCCCTCGGCATCCGCCATCTCATCGCCTCCCATAGGCCCTTCGAGCGTCGGCTGCAACGGTACTTCGGGCGCTCGCGGGCCGCATGAGGGCGACCGGGATGCGCTTGTTCAACCTGGCTGGTCCACGGGGCCGGATCTGCAACTTCCTCCCCGAGTTGCGAGCCGTCTAACGGTTCATCTGCCGGCTCCGGGAGGCCGCCGGCCCGAGCGGGGCGCCGGCAGGAGGACCGTCTTCGGCTCGGTGAAGGCATCCATCACCGAGCGCCCACCCACCCGGCCCCGCCCGCTGACCGAGCCGGAGCGGCCACCGAAGGGCAAGTGCGACTCCCAGAGGTTCGTCGAGGCGTTGATGTTCACCCAGCCGGCACGGGCGGCCTCGGCGAAGGCCATGGCCCGCTCGAGATCCTCGGTGAACACAGCGGCCGTCAGCCCGAAGGGGGACGCGTTCGTGAGCGCCAGCGCTTCGGTCATCGAGGAGATCTCGACGACCGGGACCACGGGCCCGAACGTCTCCTCGAGGGCGATCTGCATGTCGGGTGTCACGCCGTCGATCACCGTGGCCTCGGCGTACAGGGCTGTGGGTCGCTCTGGCGCCCTGCGCCCGCCGATTCGTACGGTTGCGCCACGGGCGACGGCGTCGGCAACGTGCTCCTCGAACTTCGCCGCCGTCGGCTCGTTGTTGAGCGGTCCCATCGTCGTGGACGGCTCGTATGGATCCCCCAGCCGCACGCGCTCGGCTGTCGCCGCCACGACTCGCTCCACGAACTCTGCCCGAACAGCTCGATGGACGAGAAACCGCTCACCGGCGGTGCAGCTTTGCCCTGCGCACATGTACGCCGCCTCGAGCGCAGCCTCCGTGGCGAGCTCGAGGTCTGCGTCCTCCAGCACGACCATGGGGCCGTTGCCGCCGAGCTCCAGGATCTGGGCCTTGCCGGCCGCACGGGCGGCCACGAGGCGGCCCGTCGCCACGGAGCCGACGAAGCCGACGCCGTTCACGAGTGGGTGGCCGACGACTGCGTCACCGACGACCGGTCCGGGCCCGGGCACGAAGTTCAGGATGCCGACCGGCGCGCCCGCACGCGCGAGCGCATCCGCGAGCACTTCGACGAGTAGCGCAGAGCACGCGGTCGTGGTGGGCGCCGGGACCCAGACGACGGTGTTGCCGGCGGCAAGGGCAGGCGCGAAGACCTCCGCTCCCATGGTGTAGGGCCAGTTCCACGGCGACACGACGCCGACGACCCCGAGGGGGACGCGCAGTGAAAGGACCCGCCTGGATGCCGAGACGGACGGAGGGATCGTGCCTTCGAGCCGTGTGCAGTCTGCTGCAGCCATGGAGAAGTATCCGGCGAGCTCGTCGACCTCGTCGTAGGACTCGGCGACGAGCGGCTTACCCTGGTCCTCGGTGAGGGCACGGGCGAGCTGTTCACGATGCTCCGACACTGCTGCGGCCAGGGATGCGCACACGGTCGCCCGGTCGAAGGCGGACGATGCCGCCCATGCCGGCCACGCCATGGCCGCCGCCCTGACTGCTGCGTCAGCCTGGCCGGCGTCGGCAATGGCGACCCGGGCGAACGTCTCGCCGGAGGACGGGCTCACTGCGGGCGCCTCGCCTGCGGTGCCCGCCACCCACGCTCCCCCGATGAAGGCGCCGTAGGAGCGCTCAGGCATCGCCGTGCTCCGTGGCTCCGGCTCCGGTGCGGCCAGCTCCGTGCCGGTAGAAGTCGACCCGCTCCGGCGGAAGCGGTGTGTTGCCGAGGATCAGGTCAGCAGCCTTCTCGGCGATCATCATCACCGGCGCGTAGATGTTGCCGTTCGTGACGTAGCGCATCACGGACGCATCCACGACGCGAAGTCCGTCGATGCCGTGCACCTGCATGGAACCGGGGTCGACGACCGACATCTCATCGATCCCGAGCCGGCAGGTGCACGACGGGTGCAGGGCCGTCTCGCCGTCTCGCGCCACCCAGTCGAGGATCTCGGCATCGGTCGAGACGCCAGAGCCGGGGGACAGCTCTCCGGCGTTGTAATCGTCCATGGCAGGCTGGTTCAAGATGCCGCGGGCGATGCGGATGGCCTCCACCCACTCGCGGCGGTCCTGCTCGGTCGAGACGTAGTTGAAACGAAGGGCGGGATGCACGGCCGGGTTGCGCGAGACGATCTTCACCGAACCGCGGGAGTCCGAGTACATCGGCCCGATGTGGACCTGGTAGCCGTGGCCGCCGGCGGGGGAGGACCCGTCGTAGCGGATCGCGATCGGGAGGAAGTGGAACATGAGGTTCGGGTAGGCGACGTCCTCGTTGCTGCGCACGAAGCCGCCGCCTTCGAAGTGGTTCGTCGCACCGGGCCCTTTTCGTCGCAGCCACCAGTCGAGACCGATGAACGGGCGGCGCCACATCTTGAGTGCGGGCGCCACCGAGACAGGTTGCCTGCAGGCGTACTGGATATAGACCTCGAGGTGGTCCTGCAGGTTCTCGCCGACTCCGGGGAGGTCGGCAACGGTGTCGATCCCGAGCCGTTGCAGCTCGGCGGCGTTGCCGACTCCGGACAGCTGCAGCAGCTGCGGGGAGTTGATGGCACCCCCGCAGACGAGGATCTCCCCTCCCTCGACCTCCTGCAGTCCGCCACGGCCCTTGCGGTACTCGACGCCGACGGCCCGTGTGCCCTCGAAGACGATGCGGTTGACGAAGGCTCTCGTCTCGACCTCGAGGTTCGGGCGGCGCATGACGGGGTGCAGGTAGGCCCCCGCGGCCGACAGCCGCCGACCGCGGTTGATGTTGCGGTCGAAGGCGGCGAAACCTTCCTGCTGATAGCCGTTCACATCCGCCGTGAGCGGGTAGCCCGCTTGCTGGACCGCTTCGAAGAACGCCGCGAAGAGCGGGTTCGTCGCCGGGCCGCGCTCGAGCACGAGGGGTCCTCCCCCTCCCCGGTACTCGTCGGCGCCGGCCAGGCACGTCTCCATCTTCTTGAAGTACGGCAAGCAGTGGGCATAGTCCCAGTCGCCCATGCCAGGGTCGGCCGCCCATCGTTCGTAGTCGAGCGGATTGCCTCGCTGGAAGATCATCCCGTTGATGGAGCTCGAGCCTCCGAGGACCTTGCCGCGGGCGTGGTAGATGCGGCGGTCGCTCATGTAGGGCTCCGGCTCGGACTCGTACCTCCAGTCGTAGAACCGGCTGCCGATGGGAAACGTGAGCGCGGCCGGCATGTGGATGAACACGTCGAACGGGTAGTCGCTCCGTCCAGCCTCGAGCACGAGGACGCGGTTCGAGCGATCCGTGCTGAGGCGATTCGCCAGCGCGCTGCCTGCGGATCCCCCGCCGACGATGATGAAGTCGTAGTGCCCGCTCGCCATCGGAGCCTCCTTGGTTGCGACGCGGGATGGTATCCCCAAACGGACAAATCGTGGTTGTGGCAGGCTCGTCGTATACGCATGGTCGCATCGCGACCCGTCAAAGGAGACGCTGAAGATGCCGATGCCCACGACCCAGGAGATCGCAAGGAGCGCCACGTTGAAGCCGGTGGTCGACATCGCCGACTCGATGGGACTGCCCCGACACCTGCTCGAGAACTACGGGGAATACGTCGCCAAGATCCGGCTGTCGGCCATCGAGGAGCTCGCCGACCGTCCCGTGGCGAAGTACGTCGTCGTCACCGCCGTCACCCCGACACCGCTCGGCGAGGGGAAGACGACGACCACCATCGGCCTCGGCCAGGGGATGGCACACATCGGCAAGCGTGCCGTCGTCGCCATCCGGCAGGGATCGATGGGGCCGACGTTCGGGATCAAGGGCGGCGCCGCCGGCGGCGGCTACAGCCAGGCGGTTCCTGCCAACGCGCTCAACTTGCACCTGACCGGCGACATGCACGCCGTCACCGCCGCCCACGACATGTGCTCGGCCATGCTCGACGCACACCTTTTCCACGGCAATGAGCTCGGCCTCGACCTCAACCAGATCACGTGGCGGCGTGTGCTCGACGTGTGCGACCGCGAGTTGCGCAACGGCGTGCTCGGCCTCGGGACACGCCTCGACGGCATCCCGCGCCAGACCGGCTTCGACATCACGGCGGCTTCGGAGGTCATGGCGATCCTCGCCTTGTCGGTGTCGCTCCAGGACATGCGCGCTCGGCTCGGGCGCATCGTCGTCGGCTACACGAAGGACGGCGAGCCGGTCACCGCGGAGCAGCTGCGGGTCGCCGGTGCGATGGCGGTCATCATGCGAGAGGCCATCAAGCCCAACCTGCTGCAGACGCTCGAGAACACTCCCGTGCTCGTGCACGCCGGTCCCTTCGGCAACATCGCCCACGGCAACTCGTCCATCGTCGCAGACCTCATCGGCCGGCACTGCGGGGACTACCTGCTGACCGAAGGCGGCTTCGGTGCGGACATGGGTGCGGAGCGGTTCTTCAACATCAAGTGCCGGACCTCCGGGCTCGCCCCGGACGCGGCCGTCATGGTGACCACGGTCCGGGCGCTGAAAGCGCACTCAGGCAAGTACCGCATCGTTGCCGGGCGTCCCCTTCCCCCCGAACTGCTCGAGGAGAACCCGGACGACGTCCACGTCGGAGGGGCCAACCTGCGCAAGCAGTTGCAGAACATCCTCGTGCACGGCGTGAAGCCGGTGGTCGCGATCAACGCCTACCCCGACGACCACCCCTCCGAATACGCGGCAATCGACGAGGTCGCACGATCCCTCGGCGTTCGCAGTGTCGTCTCCTCGAACTTCGCCAACGGCGGCAAAGGTGCCGTCGAACTGGCCGAGGCGGTCGTGGAAGCGGCTGACGAGCCGAGCCACTTCTCGGTGCTGTACCCGGACGAGGCGTCCTTGCGCGAGAAGATCGAGACCGTGGCCACCCGGATCTACGGGGCAGACGGCGTCGACTACTCGCCGGCCGCTTCACGCCAGCTCGACAACTATGAGCGCAACGGTTTCGGGAACCTGCCGGTCTGCATCGCGAAGACCCACTTGTCGCTCTCGTCGGATCCGACGCTGAAGGGTGCTCCGACCGGGTGGCGCATGCCGGTGAGAGAGGTCCGAGCCTCCGTCGGTGCGGGGTTCGTGTACCCGATCTGTGGCGACATGAGCACGATGCCCGGCCTCGGCAAGGATCCCGCCGCCGCCCACATCGACATCGACGCGGACGGCGAGATCGTCGGCTTGTCGTGACCGCGGCCGGCCCCGGGGCCGGTGCAGGGTCCTTCTCTGAGATGACCGTGGAGCAGTTGCTCGACTCGCTGGCGGCGCGCACGTCGGCGCCCGCCAGCGGGTCGGCGGCCGGCGTGACGGTGGCCTTGGCGGCCGCCCTCTGTGCCAAGTCGGCGCGTTTCTCCGTGCCGTCGTTCGGCGCTGCGAGCGACATCGCCGAGACGGCCGACCGGCTACGGGAGCGGGCACTCCGCCTTGCCGAAGAGGATGCTCGCGCCTATGGCGAAGTGATCAAGGCCCGCAGACTGCCGGCGGCGGTCAGCTGGCCCGAGCGAAAGGACGCGCTCGCGAAGGCGCTTGTCCTGGCTGTCGCGGTTCCGCGCCAGATCGCCGAGATCGGGGCCGAGATCGGGATGCTCGCGAGCCGCATCGCTGCCGAAGGCAACCCCAACCTCCTCGGCGACGCCCTCAGCGCGATGCTCCTGGCCGAAGCTGCGGCTTCGGCGGCATCGACGATCGCCGAGATCAATCTCGGCGACCACGACGAGGCGGCGGCCTCCGGGGCATGAGGCGGCGGGCGGCGGCTCTAGCGTGTGCGCCGTGGACTCCCAATCGATGCCCCCGGCCACGGTCGCCGAGGTCACCTCGGCCCTCGCCGCCCACGACTACCTCGCCGACGAGGGTCT
>JBEKMC010000047.1:0-36238 GCA_050008715.1 Acidimicrobiales bacterium
GGTCCGACCGAGGCAATCGGCGGGCCGATCGCCTCGGGGAGGGCTCCGGTCGGTCCGAGCAAGGTCGGTGCACCACCGGCCGTCTGGGGAGAGACGCCGACGTTGCCGCCGTAGTCGACGGTGATGTAAGCGAGCTGCGGGTACTGGTTGCTGGCGGAGACCCCGAACAGCGCACGGACGTAGACGAGCGAATCGTCGATGGGGATGAGCAACGTCGGGCCGAACACAGCGCTCGAGCCATGCTGGTCGAGCAACGTGATGTCGTCGGAGACGGACGTGTTCGTCGAGATCTGTCCGTTCGCGATGGCAGGGCCGTTCGGTGCCGACTGCTCCGGCACCTGGTAGGCCGTGAGCGCGCCGTAGTGCGCCGCACTGCAGTCCGCCACGAGAAACGCCGTCAGCGTCTGCACTTTGCCGAGCGGCACCAACGGGATGAAGGCGTTGAACGTGGGAGTTGCCTGCCCCGGCAGCTGCAGGAGCTGATAGTCCGGCTGCACCGTCGTTGCGGAGGGTCCCGATCCTGTGAGGGACACCTGCCAAGCGCCGGAGTTGTTGTAGAAGCTGCTCGCAGACGTCACGTGGTACTTGCCGTACATCGTGGCCTCGACCGAGAGGAGATTCTGCGGGTAGCGGAGGTGTTCCAGGAGGGTCGGGTCCATCGACGTCGCCGACTTGAACAGGCCCGGGAAGACATCCATCCAGGTCGCGAGGATCGGATCCTTCGGATTCCAGGCATAGAGCGTGACTTGTCCCGTGTAGGCGTTCACCACTGCCTTCACCGAATTGCGGACGTAATTGAAACTGCCGACCAACCCGGTGTTCGCCCCCGACTGCGAGTACGGGTAGTAGCTCGTCGTCGTGTATGCGTCCACGATCCAGTCGATGTGACCGCCGTCGACGACCGGATACGGATTGGAGTCGATCTGCAAGAACGGCGCCACGTTCGACACGAGGGTGCGCACGTCCTGGTTGTACATGATGCGCGAATGTGACGTGACTTCCTTCGACAGGAGGAGGTTGAAGTCGTGAAAACGCAAGGCGAATGCGGCCTTCTGCCAAATCCCGCCAATCGGGATTCCGCCTGTGCCGGCGTACTTGGTGTAGACGACCGGGCCGGCTGAAGGCTGGTGGTCGTATTCCGACACGAGGGAGTTCACGACGACATAACCCGTCTGGCCGATCCCGTAGTAGACGTCGGGCTGCGTCAAGGCCGGGGACGCTGCCGTCTGCTGAACGGGGATGCCCTTCATGACGAACTGCGGGTCGCGGCTCGTCGTATTGGCTGGGGCCATGACGACGCCGTAGCCGTGCGTGTCGACGAGGTGGATATTCACCCACGTGGTCCGGTTGAGGTTCGTAGAGGAGATCTCGCGCACCCCGACGACGACCGGAGTCAGCTTCGACGCGTTGTTCACGCCGGTGTCAAGGGTGTAGCGATCGAGAGCGACGCCGTTGATCGTGTAGAAGCCTTTGATGTGCTGGAGCACCTGGTAGGTCTGAGTCGAGATGGACGGATCCCACAGATCGACGTCCTCGAGCGAGGCGGCATCTGCCGCCACGATGCCGGGCGTGGCGTCGCTTTGTGCGGCAAAGGTCTGTGCGCCGATGCTCGTCAGGCCGTAGGCGGCGCGGGTGGCGTTGATGTTGGAGGCGAGGTATCCCGACTCGAGCGCGCTCTGGGCGGGGTTGACCTGCAGCGACTGCACGGCCCACGGAAAGATGACGCCGACGACGATGGCGACGAACGCCCAAAGCCCGCCGGCAACGATCGGCAGCATCCAGTTGCGGGCATAGACGTTGTAGACGAAGAGAGCGAAGGCGGCGAGCGCCACGATCGTGAGCAGGTTCAGAGCGGGAAGGCGTACGTGCACGGCGGTGTAGCCGGCGCCCTGGAACAGTCCGTTGTTCGTGGTGTCGAGCGCGAAGCGGTCGACGTAGAAATAGCCGGCGGCGCGCACGAGCGCGAGGGCGGCGAAGATGACGGAGAAGTGCGAGGTCGCCCGCGGATCCACGCGAGGTGACGGCCCCGAGAAGCGCAGCCCGCCGTTCAGGTAGTACGCCGCCGCGCACAACAAGGCGAGAACGATCAGGGCAACCTGTGTCCATCCGACGAGGAAGGAGAGGAACGGGAGCTTGAACACGAAATAGCTCACGCCCTTGTGGAACAGCGGGTCCGTGGTGGTCCCGAAGCTGCCGCCGTGGATGCCGCCGTGCAGGAACAGCATCCAGTGCTGCCATTGCGACCCAGTGCTGTCTCCAAGGATGAGCGCCATGATCACCGACACGACCGTCCGCACGGCGAAGCGATGTCGCCCGACCACCCCCTGGTAGCGCCGGACGAACTCCTGTTCCGGTGACATGAACAGGGCCCGAGGGGCCACCCGGTCGACGACGAGCAGGCTGAGCCAGCTCGCGATGAAGAACACCACCGTGAAGAAACCCGCCAGCTCGAACCTCGTTGCCGTCATCGTCCGCCAGACGGCGTCCGCGCCGGCGTAGCGGTACCACAAGTAGTTCGTGAAGAAGTCGGCCACGCCCTGCACGGCGATGAGCAGGACGATGATCACCACGATGGCGACGAGCAGGAACAGCTGCCAGCGTCGGATCGGACTCGCGGGCGCAACGGCCACGTCGTTCGGGACTCTCACTTCAGTACCTCGCTCACCCTTCCCCGGCCATCTCTTTCAGACGGCCGAGTGTCTCACCGCTGCGGCTCAATCGGTTGTCGCCACGAGCAGGCATCTGCAACCGGGATGCACGGGAGGGTGAGCCTGCCCGGTCGGCCAGAGCTCGCCCGCTGGCTGCCCGCCGGCGAGGGCGTTGTCGTCACAGTCCGGGCACGGCTTCCCGTCGTCGACGACCCAGCGAACGATCGTCCCGTCGGCGGCGGCGTCGACGGCGCCTTGAGCGAAAGCGCGCGTGGCGAAGTCTCCAGCGAGTCCCTCCACTCGGGGACCCTTCCACTCCCGATAGGCGGCGCCTGCGGCATCCTGGGCGCCCTCGCCCGTCTCGCCGAGCGTGTGCAGCGACTCCGAAAGTCGATGCCGCAACAGCCCGGCGAGCTCCGCCGCCAGCTCGAGCCCGAGGCGCTTCCCCGTCTCGGCAGCCTCATCGGCACCGCCGTCGCCCTTCTCGCCGTCGGGTCGCAACCACACACGCCCGTTCAGCCAGCCCTCCGCAAGAGAGCTCGAAGCCGCCCCGGCGAACCGCTCCCGCTGAACGCCTTCCGGGAGCAGCTTGTCGAGATCGGGTGTGCCAGACGCCCGCCGCAGGGCGTTCAGGAGATCGTTCTGGTCGTCTTGCAGCGCCCGCTTCAGCGCCCGCGACAATTTTGACATGACGGGCGCCACGACCTCGTCACGCCGGCGCCGTGCATCGGCATCGGCATCGATGGCGGCGGTTTCGTCGCTCTCCGCATCGAGCGCGACCGTCCCGCTCTGCTCTCCCACGCTCGACTCATCGTCGGCGCCGGTCACGGTCGCGTCTGTCTGCAGCACCACCTCGTCAGCCACGGCGTCCGCCGCCACCCCAGACTCGCCGCTAGTCGTAACGTCCCCTGACGCATCGGGTGCCGGCTCGTCGCTCGTCGCGGCCACCTCGTCCGATGATGCCGCCTCGCCCGCGTCCCCGGCCTCGCCTGCCGACGTCCCGGCCGCCGCGACCTCGGCCTCGTCGCCGGCGGCAGGCTCGCCTGACGCGGCGACCGCGCCCTCGTCAGACACGGCGTCCGCCACGAGCGTGTCGGCCGCCGCCTCGGGCTCCGAGCCGCGTGCCGCCCGGATCCGGGCGAACAGCTCGCCGACGCTGCGATGGGAGGCTTCGGAGTCCTTGGCTTGCACTTCCTGAACGGCTTGCTCGTCCTCGTCTTCGGCAAGGTCCTCGCCAGCCAGGTCGACGACTGGGTCGGCCGAGGCGGCGACGAGCGCGTCGGCTTCGTCTTCGCCGGACTTCTCTTCGAGATCGTCGCCGAGCAGCTCGGCGTGCTCTTCGAGGGCCTCGTCGGCCCCCATGAGCACCTCGACTTCGTCGTCGACGAACAGTTCGGCTCGATCGCCGCCTTCTGCTGCAGCGATACGCGCATCGTGCTCGGCGCCGGCCAGGCGCGCCTGCAGCGCTTCCACCGTCGACTCGACCGTCTCGACGACTTCGACGAGCGAGTCACGGCCGGATCGCAGCTGTTCCAGTTGCACGAAGAGGGCCCGCCGGCGCTCGACGAGATCGGAGAGCACCTCGGCCCGCAGGCGGCGGGCGTCGCGGACCGTCTGTCGACAGCGCTGTTTTGTCGTGTCGAGGAGTGCGACGGCGTCGTCGTGAGCGGCATCGAGCACCGCCTCCGCCTCTTCCTCCGCTGCGGCCTTCACGGCTGCGGCCTGCGCGTCTGCGTCGGCGGCCGTCACGCCCGCCGACTCTGTCGCGGCCTCCAGCAGCCGTGCGGACTCCTCTTCGGCCGCGGCGGTCCGCTCGGCGGCTTGGGTTGTTGCCAGCTCGAGCATCTCGGACGCCCGTTCTTGCGCACGAGCGACGACGCCGCGGGCGGCGTCGTGAGCGCTCTGCAGGACCCGGGCGGTCTCCGCACCGACCGCCTGAGTGAGCGTGGCTTCGTCGAGGACCGGCGGCTCGGATGCCTTCCGCTCTGCCTCGGCCACCCGCCGTCGCAGCTGGGTCTCCCGCTCCACCATGGCGCGCAGGTCGTCGGCGAGCGACTCGAGATAGCGGCGGACGGCGTCACCGTCCACACCCTTCCGCGCTGCCGGAAACGTCCGCCGGGCAATCTCGTCAGGGTTCACGTGGCTCGACGAGATCGTCACGACGGGAGTGTCTTCCGGCATGCTCGACAGACTAGGACGGTTCCCTCGCGCGCAGGAGACAACGCCGAGTCCGCCGGATCAGGAGCCCGTCACCTTGACCACCTTGCCGCCGTAACGCTCCAGCACGGACAGAGCCTGCGCGATGGTCGACACGGCGAACACTTTGAGGGTGGACCCGGCGTACTTCTTCGCGATGGCGTAATTGTCGGGCGGAACGAGGAAGATGCTCGCCCCCGACGAGCGCACGGCGATCGTCTTCTGCTGGATACCGCCGATCGCACCGATTTGCCCCGTCACCGACATCGTCCCAGTTGCCGCCACCTTGAGGCCGCCGGTGAGGTTGCCCGTGTCGAGCTTCTGCATGAGGCCGAGGGTGAACGCCAGGCCGGCGGACGGCCCGACGATCCCCTCGCTGTTGAGATCGACCTGAAACGGCAGGACGACGTGGTACGACGGCTCGGCGTCGAGGACCCCGAGGCAGGCGGTGGCGCCGCCGGGGTGCTGTTTGGTCGGCAGGTAGAGCGCACCCTTGTCGTCGTAGAGCTTGGCGATCGGAAGGCTGGACTTGGCCGCTGCCGGCAAGCACGTGAGTTGCTGGTTCGAGCCGGTCCCCATCCATCGCCAGGCACCCGTCTGGATCGTCGCCGTCTTCGCGACGCTGCTCTGGAAGGGCCGGTAGCGGATCGTCAGGCTTTCGCCGATCTTGTACGGGAACAGCGCCGCCGAGAGCGCTGTCGGCGAATTCACCGCCTGCGACCCGATCCCGATGATGACGTCACCGACCTGTAGTCCCGCGTCGGCGGGAGATCCAGGATCGAGGGCGTAGACGAGCGACCCGTTCGGAATGACCGTCACGTGATAGCCGAGCTGGGTCAGTGCCACCACCGTGGCGGCTTGTTGGGCGTCGGCCATGTCGAGGACGCCCTCGATGTTGTACTGGGCGCTCGTTTCTGGTCCCTGGATGGCGGCGGAGGAGTAGAGGGTGGCGTTCGGGTCGAGTTTGAAATACAGCCAGTCGATGAGCCGCAGCGGCGTCACCTCGACGTCCACCAGATCGATGGACCCGTTGTGGTTCTGGGAGTGAGCTGCCGGCACGCCGATCAGCGGCAGCACGCTCTGGGAGGCTCCCGGCGTGATGGCGTAATACGGCAGGCTGATGAGCGACGAGGCGAGGATGATCGCCGCAAGGACGACGGCGACGATCGTGATGACTTTCCAGCGACGGCGGCTCCACTTCCGGGAAGGCGGCTCCTCGCCGACTGCCGACACGTCGTCTTGGCCGAAGGCAGCGGTCTCGGGAGACGCCTCGGCTGTCTCGGGAGACGCCTCGGTTGTCTCTAGGCTTTCGCCATCGTGGGAGCTCACGGCCGTTCAGCCTTACACGGAGTCGGGGCGCCCGATGACGCGCCACGCCGGCGCGCCGCCGTGCTCGCCGGTTACTCGGGCGACGCGACGACAGCGCTGACGTATCTCGAGGACGACGATCCTGCCACTCGTGCCGCTGCGCTCGGGGCCCTCGTGCGGCTGGGCGTCGTCGACGCCGGTGTCACCACCCGGGCGCTCGCCGACCCATCGGCGCTCGTGCGGTGCCGCGCCGCAGAGCTGGCGGCGTCGCTCGAGGATCCTGACTTCCTGCCGCTTCTCTCGGACGAGGACGCCGGCGTCGTGGAGGCAGCGTGCTTCGCCGTCGGCGAGCTCCGGGACGCGAAGGCCGTCGCGACGCTGTGCCGGATCGCGGCGGAGCACACCGACGCCCTCTGCCGTGAGTCCGCCGTGGCGGCTCTTGGCTCCATCGGCGATCCGGCCGGGCTCCCCGCAATCCTGCAGGCACTCGAGGACCGGCCGGCCGTGCGCCGGCGTGCGGTGATCGCGCTTGCCCCTTTTGAGGGCGAGGATGTCACCGCCGCCCTGGAGAAGGCCCTGACCGATCGCGACTGGCAAGTCCGCCAAGCGGCGGAGGATCAGCTGCGCCCGTAGCGCTGCAGCCCTGACCTGGGGGCTCAGCTCTCCTCGTCGACGGGCATGCCGAGCGACGAACCGAGCGAAGGCCCAGGACCACCGGAGTGCATGGCCCGCAACGCTCGGGCCGCCCCCTGCACTGCCACCGTCTCCGGCGAGGTGACGATGTGGATGGGGATGCCGGCCGCCGTGGCCAACCGCTGGGCAAAACCATCGAGCATCGCTCCCCCGCCCGCCAAGTACAGGCCTCGGTTGAGCAGATCGTTCGAGAGATCCGGCGGGGACTCCGTGATGCACCGCACGGCTCCCCGGATGATCGCGTCGACGTGTTCGCGCAGCACGGTTGCGACCTCGGCGCGGGACAGTACGACCGTACGCGGCAGACCGTTGCCGAGATCACGCCCCCGCACCTCGACCTTGCGCTCGTCGTTCGGCCAGGCACTGCCGATGGCGAGCTTGATCGACTCGGCGGCGCCGAAGGGGAGGACGAGATCGAACGAGCGCTGGCACAGAAGGCGGATCGCCTCGTCGAAGTCGTTGCCACCGAGCGGGAGGGAGACCTCGGTGACGACGCCCCCGAGGGCCATGACGGCGATGTCGCTCGTGCCGGCACCGACGTCCATGACCATCGAGGCAACCGGCTCCTCGAGCTGCAGCCGAGCCCCGATCCCACAGGCGACCGCATGCTCGATGAACTCGACGCGCCGGGCGCCGGCTTTCTTGAAGGAGCGCTCCAGGGCCCGCTTCTGCACCCCGGTGGCCGCCCCTGGGACGCAACAGAGCACCTCGGGTCGGTGCACGCCGAAGTTCCGCGCTCGGGCGAAGACGTCGGCGGCGATCTGGTCGGTCAGCTCGAGATCGACGAGCTGGCCCTGCCGGACGGGCCGCACGATCGCAACTTCCCCCGCCGCCCTGCCCGCCATCGCCCGGGCATGGGCCCCGAACGCGAGGAGCCTCCCAGTCGGGATATCGACGGCGGCGAGCGTCGGCTCGTCCACGAGCAGTCCCTTCGACGGCTCGACGACGAGCGTGCGCGCCGTGCCGACGTCGACGGCCAAGGAGCTCACGAGTGCTCGATCTCCTCGACGGCGTGGGCACTTGGGCTCCAGCCGGACCCGCCCGCCCAGTGCTCCAGCTTCCAGATGGGCAAGGTGGCCTTCAACGTGTCGATGAGGAAACGGCAGGCGTCGAAAGCCTCGCCACGATGCGGAGCCGACACGACGACGGCGACGGAGGTCGCACCGACCTCGAGCCGGCCGGTGCGATGCCACAGCACGACCCGGCCGAGGTCCGGAACCCGTGACCGGGCGGCGGCAGCGAGGTCGGCAAGCCGCGGCAGCACCTGGGTGTCGTAGGCCTCGTAGTCGACGGCGACCACGTCAGTGCGCCCTTCGGCGTGGTCCCGGACGACCCCGAAGAAACCCACGACGCCACCCCACCGCTCCCCCTCCACCCACTCGAGCGCTCGCGCGCTCGGCAGGACTGCCTCCGTGAGGACGAGCCAGTCGTCACCCTCCGGCGGCTGCAGGGAGGGCTGATCGGTCATGGATGAATGGTAGGCAGGCTGTGGCGGTGCCGCGTCCGCTGGTCGTGTGGGGGTACCGCGTACACGCGGCGCCCCTTGCTTTGTATCCTCATGGGCCGTGAGCGAAGCTTTTCGAGAGTTCGATGAAAGCTTCGACGACGACGACGGGACGAGCCCCCTCCTGCCGCCGGAGGATCGCATCTGGCGGCACCCGTCAGAGATCGCGTCGCAACCGCCGGCTCTCGTCGCCGAGGTGTCGGCCGCCCGTGAGCGTTGGCTCTCTCGAACGCCGACGCGGGCGGGCGCCTGGTCGGCGGGCGTCGTGGGCGCCGTGCTGGCCACCGGCGTGGTGCTGGGCGGTACCCACCTGACCGTCTGGCTCGGGCGTCCCGCCCCCGCTACGGCCCGGACCGTGTCGACCACGCTCGCTCCGGCAGGGGTGCAGACCGTGACGTCGCCCGGTATGGGCAAGATCGCCGCCATCGTGCGCGCCGGCCTCACGGTCGTCCATGTCAGCAAGCAGGCAGGGTCGGTCACCGGCAACGGTGTCGTCATGTCCGCTGACGGGAAGATTCTCGTCCCCCTCGAGCTCGTCGCGAGCAGTTTGGCGATCGCCGTCACGACAGCAGATGGTGCCGTCTACGCCGGCCGCGTCGTCGGGAGCGATGCCGCCTCCCAGCTCGCCGTCGTCAGCATCGACGTCGACGGCAACAGCGCCTTCGCCCCCCTTTCGGCCGCCAGCGACAGCGCCGTCCTCCCCGGTGCCTGGCTCGGGGTGGAATGGTCCGGGATCGCCGCCGGCGAGCAGGTCGACTCCGTTCTCTCATTCGGGTCCGTGAGCTCGTTCGCCGCCGCCTCCTCCGGCGGTACGTACCAGTTGCTCAACGCCGTGAGCCTGCAGGCCCGAGATCTGGCGAACGCGCCGGTCGGCACCGTGCTCGTCAACAACGCCGCCCAGTTGCTCGGCATCGTCACGGAGCGCTCGAACGACAACATCGTCGAGGTCCCTGGCTCGCTGGCGGAGGCGGTCGGTCAGCAGATCGTCGCTCATGGCCGCGTCATCCACGGATGGCTCGGGATCAAGTGCAAGTCGACATTCGTCGACATCGGGCCCATGGCACCGACCACCACGCTGGCTTCCATGGCGGTCACCAACAGCCTCCCCTCTGCGGTCGAAGTCGTCGATGTCGATGCGGGAACAGCAGCCGCTGCGGCCGGGCTGCGAGCGGGCGACGTCATCGAAGCCGTGAACGGACGGGCCATAACCTCGATGCAGGCGCTCCAGGACATGCTCTACGTCCTGCCGCCCCACACCGACGTCATCCTGACCATCCAGCGCGGATCGTCGGTCGGCACGGTCGAAGCCTCATTGCAGCCGGCAGCCTGAGCACGCCGGGCTGCGTAGCATCACGCAAGTGAGCGACTCGCCGATCTTCGGTGGCGGTGACTTCCTGCGCAACATGCTCGGGGATCTCGTCCGCATGATGCCGACCGGTCCGGGACTGCAGTGGCAGCTCGCCTATCAACTGGCCGCCCAGATCGCGTCAGCCGGTGGCCCCGACGCCAATCCCGACCCGATCGAGCGCATCCGTTTCGAAGAGCTGAGCGCCATCGCCGAGCTGCACGTCGCCGAGGTGACCGGAATGCCGATCTCACCGGCGGGAGGCTCGGTTCGCCTCGTGCCGACGAACCGGGCAGAGTGGTCCCGGCGCATCCTCGAGATTTGGCATCCGGTGCTCGACCGGCTCGTCGCCGTGCTCGCCCCCGACGACCTCGCCGGCGAGTCGCATCCATCGGGGCGCCCGGACGGTTCGCCGACGAGTGGTCCGCCTGCAGCGACCGGACCACTCGAGCCGGCAGACCTCTTCGGGGAAGGCCCCGACGAGAACCCCGAGGACGAGGACGGGATGGAGGCGCTGCTCGGGCAATGGGCGACGGCGATGTTTCCCGCCATGACGGCGTGGCAGGTCGGTTCCGTTGCCGGCCACCTCGCCGAGCGCGCACTCGGTCAGTACGACGTGCCGCTCAGTGCCGCCACCGGCGACGAACTGCTCGTCGTGAGCGCCAATCTCGCCGTGGTGGCGGCGGACTGGAGCCTGCCGATCGACGACCTTCGCCTGTGGCTCTGCGTGCACGAGATGGCGTATCACACCGCCCTCTCGCGGCCGGCGGTGTCCGACCGCATCGCCAGCCTCGTCATCGAGCACGCCCAGCGCGTGCGCCCGGACGCCGACGCCCTCAGCCAGTTGCTTCAGCAGGCCGACCCGACCGATGTGGCGTCCTTCGCCCAGATCCTCGGGGATCCCTCGGCATTGCAGCAGGGCGGGGCAGGCGCTGCCCTCGAACAGGTGCGTCGGGAGCTCGACGCCGTCACGGCGGCCGTCTCGGGTTATGCCGAGTACGTCACGAACATCATCGCCAATCGCCTGATCGGCAACACGACCCCGATCGGCGAGGCGATGCGCAGGCGCCGCGTCAGCCGGGGTGACGGCGAGAAAGTTGCCGAGACGCTGTTCGGGCTCCGGCTCGATCAGGCTCAGATCGACCGTGGGGGTCGCTTCGTCGCCGGCGTGCTCGATCGATCCGGAGAACTGCAGCTCGCCAGGATGTGGACCGAGGCCAGGCACCTGCCGACGCCCGCTGAGGTGGACGCACCCGGCTTGTGGCTCGCGCGACTGGAGCTTCCCGAGGACAGCTGAAGGATGCCGTGCGACGGGCCTACTCGGTGACGGTGACTTCTTCCTCAGGCACACCGAGGTCCCACTCGAGGACGACGTTCTCCCGCTCGGCGTCGCGTACGATGCGTTCCCGATTGCGGCGGAACTGCGGGTCGTGGGGCGGCAACAGCACCAGGCGTGCCAGCGCCCGCTGACGAAACTCCTCGATCAAGCTGCGGTCCCCGAACTCCGACTCGACCTCCCAGTGAGGTGCCACCGGACCGAGGTACACCATGCGGACATGGCCGCGCGGCGGCTCCGTGGCTTGTTCCTGCTCAGGTACCGGGCTCATGGTCATCGTGGCGGAGTGTACCGGCCGCCTACGGCCGCCTCGCCCGTAGCTAGTGCGAGCCTTCCTGCTGGGAGCAGTGATCGAATTGCTGCCGTCGGCTGGCTGACAGATTCACAGCAAATCTGAAGGAATAATTTGGCCTCGCGCGCGGGTATTGATGTTGCGAACCGGTAACAATTGCTCCAATGGACACTTCGTGGATGGCACGGGGCAAATGCAAGGAGCAGCCGCCCGACCTCTTCTTCCCGAGTGACGGGGTCGGAGTGGAGGTTGCACGCCGGATCTGCGCGGACTGCCCGGTGAAGTCTCCTTGCCTCGAGTACGCCATGACGAACCACATAGATCACGGTGTGTGGGGCGGCACGTCCGAGCGCGAGCGTCGGCGCATCGCCCGCCGGCGCCGTCTGGCTGCTTCAGCCTCGATCTGACAGGGAACCGAGCTCCGCTCGGCACCCAAAGCTCAATGGCGCCCGAGAAGGGCGCCATTGCTCTCGGAGCGGTCGCTACGAAGCGCTCTGCTGGGCGAGCACCCGCGCCCTGCGCACCCGCCGGCGCTCGCGCTCGCTCATCCCGCCCCAGATGCCGAACTTCTCGCCGTTAGCGATGGCGTAGTCGAGGCAGTCCTCTCGCACGACGCACCCGCGGCAGACTTCCTTCGCCTCCCTCGTGGATGCGCCCCTCTCGGGAAAGAACAGGTCCGGGTCGACGCCCATGCAGTTCGCGCGGGCCTGCCACGAACGGTCAGGACCTTCGAGAATCATCGACTGGAAGGCCACCGGCTTTCCCCTCCCCTAGGCAAACTCGCAGACGTGTAGTTACACGCCTGTCAGTCATTGTGGACCTCTCAGCGCCTTTATGCAAGCGGGAATGCCAGGCGGGCCGTCGTGGCTGCACTGGCGGGACGAGGACCGGCGCCGGCGCTCAGGCAGAGCGGCCGAAGCGCCCCATCGCCCGACGATGCTCGATGAAGTCGACGAGGACGTAGTCCCCGAGCGTCTCCGGCGTCGTGAAGAACGCCCGGCCGCCGTTCAGCTGCGTGATCTTCTCGATGAACTCCCGCAGGTGACCCGTGGCGTCGAGAGCGAAGGTGTTGAGCCGTATGCCTTCACGCGTGCAGCGCAGCACCTCCGACAGCGTGGCGTCCACGGTCGCCCGCACGGGTGGGTAGTTGAAGAAGACCTCGCCGTCCTCCATGAGGTGGGCGGTGGGCTCGCCGTCGGTGATCATCACGATCTGCTTGGTGCCGGGATGACTCGCCAGCATGCGCCGGGCGAGGATGAGGGCGTGCTGCATGTTCGTCCCGTAGACGAAGTCCCAGGAGACTTCCGGCAGCTCGGAGGGACGGATTTCCCGGGCGATCTCCGAGAACCCGACCATCCCGAGGTAGTCACGAGGAAACTGGCTCGAGATGAGCGAGTGCAAGGCGATGGCGACCTTCTTGGCGGCGAGGAAGTTGTCACGCATCGGCATCGAGAGGGAGAGGTCGAGCAGCAGCACAGTGGCACAGCTCGTGAGATGCTCGGTCTGCTCGATCTCGAAGTCGTCGGGCTGCAACCGGACAGGGAAGCGCACTCCGGCGCGTGCCCCGCCGGCGGCTTCACTCCCGTCCGACGCGCCGGCCTCGCGGCGCAGCGCGTTGCGCACGGTCCGCTCGATGTGGAGGTTGAACGGGTCGCCGAACTCATACTGCTTCGTCTGGTCCGCACGCTCGTGGCCCGACCCTTGCAGGGCGAGCTCGTGGCCGCCGAGCCGGTCCTTCTGCAGCCTCGAGAACAATTCGCTGAGCGCCCGCTGCCCGATGTGGCGAAGTCCCCGAGGCGTGAGCTCCAGGCGGCCCTCGTGGTTCTCCACGAGGCCGGCCTCCTCCAGTCGCTTGGAGAGCTTCGACAGTTCGGCGAGCGACGCCGCCGAGTCGTTGCCGAGGAGCTGGCGAGCACGCTCGAGGTCGACCTCGGCGAGGGCACCCGGCTGCGGTGTACCCGACAGGAGCTGCTCGAGCTGGTCGAGATCCGCCAGTCGTGAGAACAGATCGGACGCCTCCGCCAACCCAGGGGCGTCGGCGCCGGAGAACGAGACACGGCGGTCCCACGGGGCGTCCGGGAACATCGAGCGCAGGTTGCCCGCCAGCCGGTTCATCTGCCACGACAGGTCCATGTCGCCGAGGAGGTCGCTCATGAGCTCCTGCAGCTGCTGCCGCTGCCCGGCCGTCATGGAGGCGAGCATCGCCGACGTCGCCGCCATTCGTTGGGCGAGCTGCTCCAGCAACTCGTCGAGGTTCTGTGGGTCGCCGGGAAAGAAGTCTCCGAACTCGTCCATGAACTGCTGGAAGCTCGGGTCGAGATCCTGGCCGGCCTCCCGTTGCTCCATCATCGTGTTCAGCCCGTCGAGCGCCCGGCGGAGACGGTCCCGCTCCTCTGGCCCCATCCCCGACATCGCTCCGGCCGCCTGGTCGAGGTAGGACTGCACGACCTCCTGCTTCAAGCGCTCGGTCAGCTCCTCGAACTTCTCGCGCGCTTCGCTCGAGGCGAACTCGTATCCCGACAGCGCCCGCATCTTGCCGGCGAGATCGTCAGGGAGGAGGCCGAGCTCGCTCCGCCGGTCGGCGACGACTTCGTCGGTGACCTCCTGCCGGCGGGCGTCCCCTGACTCGCGCGCCTCGTTCTCGAGCTCGTCGAGAGCGCCTCGCTCCATCCCGACGATCTCGTCGAGCTCAGCGGCGATCTCGGAGTAGACACCGCCGAGGTCGTATTGCTCCCGCTCCTCCCGCCGGCGCTCTTGCAGGCGCTCGAGCAACTCGCGGAGACCGGCGATCCGCTTGCCATCGCGATCCGAGAAGCCCTGCTGCATCATCCGCCGCAGCGCCGCTCCCACGTCGCCGTGGTACATGACGTCGTCGTTGATCTCCGCCAGGATGGCGTCGGCGTCGAGATCGAAACCCTCCTGGGTTCCGTCCCATCGCGAATAGGAAGCCCGGGCCACGCTCGCGAGTGTAGGAACCCGGGGGTCCTGGCGCCGCCGGTTCTCAGTAGGCTTTCCGAGCTATGCCTGATCAAGTCAATATCGCCACCGACGCCTCCGGGCACGACCCGCAGGCCCATCCGAGCGCCTCCACGCTCGGGGAGCTGAAAGCCTCCGGATACCGGCCCGAGCCCGTCAAGCACGAGATGCGGCGCAACCTCTTGGCACGTATCGGCGAGGGACGGCCGGTCGTCGACGGCGTGCTCGGCTACGACGACGACGTCCTGCCGGCCCTCGAGAACGCCATCATCGCCGGGCACGACGTCATCATCCTCGGCGAACGCGGCCAGGCGAAGAGCCGCATGATCCGGGCGCTCGTAGAGCTCCTCGACGAGTGGCTCCCGATCGTTCAGGGCTCGGAGATCAACGACGACCCGTTCGCTCCCGTGTCTCATTTCGCCCGCGAGCTCGTCGCCGCCCAGGGCGACGACACGCCCATCGCCTGGGTACACCGGTCCCAGCGTTACGGCGAGAAGCTCGCCACACCCGACACGTCGATCGCGGACGTCATCGGCGAGGTCGACCCGATCAAGATCGCCGAAGGGCGCTACCTCTCCGACGAGCACACGATCCACTTCGGGCTCGTACCGCGTTCCAACCGGGGCATCTTCGCCGTGAACGAGCTGCCCGACCTCGCCGAGCGCATCCAGGTCGGTCTCCTCGACGTGCTCGAGGAGCGGGACATCCAAATCCGCGGCCACAAGGTGCGGCTCCCGCTCGACGTCATGTTCGTGGCATCGGCCAACCCCGAGGACTACACGAACCGCGGACGGATCATCACGCCGCTCAAGGACCGGTTCGGCACGCGGCTCCGCACGCACTACCCCCTCGACATCGAGACCGAGCTGACGATCATCCACCAGGAGGCCCAACCACTCGACTTCCGCGGCGTGCGTGTCGAGGTTCCGGCGTTCATGGCCGAGATCGTCGCCCGCGTCAGTCAGCTGGCGAGAAGGAGTCCCCGGGTCAGCCAGCGATCGGGCGTCTCCGTGCGCCTCAGCGTGGCGAACTACGAGACGCTGGCGGCAGCCTCGGTCCGGCGTGCGATCCGCCACGGCGAGCACGAGGCCGTGCCCCGTGTGAGCGACCTCGATGCCTTGTGGTCCTCCACGCTCGGCAAGCTCGAGATCGAGTCGCTGGAGGAAGGCGAGGACGAAGAGGTCGTCGAGAAGTTGTTCAAGGCGGCGGTGCTCCAGACGTTCCGGGAGAACTGCCCGACGGAGCAACTCGGCCTCGTCGTCGGGGGATTCGAGGACGGCACGGTCGTCCACGCCGGGCCGGACCTCGGCTCGGCCGCCTATCTGGCCGTGCTGGACGAGATCCCGTCCCTGCGCCCGATCGCCGTCACACTCGCCGGGTCGGAGAGCCCCGGAGCACTCGCGAGCGCAATCGAGCTCGTGCTCGACGGGCTCCACCTCTCGAAGCGCCTGAACAAGGATGCCGCCGGCCCGAGGGCCACCTACCGGTCTCGCTCCTGAGATCAGGTGCCGAGCTCGCCAGCGGCGGAGGACCGAACTCGCCAGCGGCGGAGGAATGGTGGAATGATCGCTAGTGCCCGACTTCTCGGCCCGGTGAACCACTGGGATTCGGGCGATCCGACGGACTCGCTACTCGGAGGGCACCGCAGTTGAGCATCGTGCAGGAGACCAACGCGACAGCTGTGCCGATTCCCGTCACGATCGGTGCCCCACGGGGAGGGCCTCCGCGCTCCGAGGTCTTGAGGAAAGACCGATGGTGGGTGCAGCCGCTCGTGACCGCACTCGGCTTGCTCGCCTTCGTCGCCTACGGCACCTGGACGGCGTTCCGGGGTGCCCACTACTTCGCCGGCTACCCGCGCAACTATCTCTCGCCCTTCTACTCGCCCTGCCTCGTCAACAGCTGCGGGCCGGCGGCGCAGTTCGGTCGCATCGGGAGCATCGGCACGGTGTCGCCGGCGCTGCTGATCCTCATCTTCCCGATGGGATTCCGCCTCACCTGCTACTACTACCGCAAGACCTACTACCGGTCGTTCTGGGCCTCCCCGCCGGCTTGCGCGGTGGCGGATGCCGGTTCGACGACACCGGGCGGCGTTCGCAGCCGCTACAGCGGAGAGACCCGCTTCCCGCTCATCCTCCAGAACGTCCACCGGTACTTCTGGTACTTCGCCGTCGTCTTCGGCTGCTTGCTCACATGGGACGCCGTCGAGGCGTTCCGCTTCCCTGGCGGCATCGGCATGGGGCTCGGGACCCTGTTCTTCATCGTGAACGCCGTGCTCATCTGGAGCTACACCCTCGGCTGCCACGCCTGCCGCCACATCTGCGGAGGGAGCGCCAAGCGGTTCTCGCGTTCCCCGTTGCGCTTTCGCTTCTGGCGCGACATCGTCTCGCCGCTCAACCAACACCACCAGCTCTTCGCCTGGCTGTCACTCGGCTGGATCGCCTGGACGGACTTCTACGTCTACCTCGTGGCCAGCGGCACGATCCACGACCCGAGGTTCTTCTGATGGCCGAGCACGAGAACCACGACTACGACGTCGTCATCATCGGCGCCGGGGGCGCCGGCTTGCGGGCCGCCGTGGAGTCGCTCGCCACGGGCGCCCGCACGGCGCTCGTGTGCAAGTCGCTGTTGGGCAAGGCCCACACGGTCATGGCCGAAGGTGGCGTCGCCGCCGCCATGGGCAACGTCTGGTCGGAGGACAACTGGCAGGTCCACTTCCGCGACACGATGCGCGGCGGCAAGATGCTGAACAACTGGCGCATGGCCCAGCTGCACGCGCAGGAGTCGCCGGACCGGGTCTACGAGCTCGAAGAATGGGGAGCCCTCTTCGACCGGACGCCCGACGGCCGGATCCTGCAACGCGACTTCGGCGGCCACCGCTACGCCCGCCTCGCCCACGTCGGCGACCGCACGGGCCTCGAGCTGATCCGCACGATGCAGAACCGGGCGGTCTCGCTCGGCATCGACGTCTATATGGAGTGCAAGATCGTCCGCCTGCTCGTGGACGCGGCGGGTGCGGTGAGCGGGGCAGTGGGTTTCTGGCGGGAGAGCGGACAATTCGTCACGTTCTCAGCCAAAGCCGTCGTGCTCGCGACCGGAGGCGTAGGGAAGACGTGGAAGTTCACGTCCAACTCCTGGGAGTCGACGGGCGACGGGCACGCATTGGCGCTGTGGGCCGGCGCCGACTTGATCGACATGGAGTGCGTACAGTTCCACCCGACCGGCATGGTCTGGCCGCCGTCGGCGCGAGGACTCCTCGTGACCGAAGGTGTGCGTGGCGACGGCGGCGTCTTGAAGAACCTCGACGGCGAGCGCTTCATGTTCAACTACATCTCGCCGTACTTCGCCGCCGAGACGGCCGACACCGTCGAGGAAGGCGACAAGTGGTACACGAACAAGTCCGACTATCGCCGGCCGCCTGAGCTGCTGCCACGGGACGAGGTCGCCCGGGCGATCAACTCCGAGGTGAAGGCGGGCCGCGGCAGCCCACACGGGGGGGTGTTCCTCGACATCGCCTCCCGGCGCCCCGCCGAGGAGATCCGCCGGCGCCTGCCATCCATGTACCACCAGTTCAAGCAGCTCGCCGACGTCGACATCACCACCGACGCCATGGAGGTCGGGCCTACCTGCCACTACATCATGGGAGGCGTGCGTGTCGATGCCGACACGGCCGCCACGACCGTCGCCGGCCTCTATGCCGCAGGCGAAGTGGCCGGCGGCATGCACGGCGCCAACCGCCTCGGCGGCAACTCGTTGTCGGACCTGCTCGTCTTCGGCCGCAGGGCTGGGCTGGCGGCTGCGGAGTACGCCCTCGGACGGCCCGCTCCCGTGATCGAGGACACCGCCGTCACCGCCGTGACGCAACATGCCCTCCACTTCTTCGAGCACGACGCCGGCGAGAACGCCTACACCGTGCACCACGACCTGCAGGAGACGATGCAGGACCTCGTCGGGATCATCCGCACCGAGAGCGAGCTGCTCGAGGCGAAGGAGAAGCTCGTCGAGCTCGGCGAGCGCGCCGCCAAGGTCACCGTCGAGGGCAACCGCTCGTTCAATCCTGGCTGGCATCTCGCCCTCGACCTCGAGTCGATGCTCGCCTGCGCCCGCTGTACGACACTCGGCGCCATCGAACGCCGCGAGAGCCGAGGCGGCCACACCCGGGAGGACTACCCCAAGCCGGACCCCGAGCTCGAGAAAGTCAACATGGTGACGCGCATGAGCGGGACCGGGGTCGTCGTGGTGCCCGAGCCCAAACCCGTCATGCCGGCCGAGCTCGCCGAGCTGTTCGAGGAGGGCAAGTAATGGCCGGGGCCGCCGAGATCGTCATGAAGGTCTGGCGGGGAGACTCCTCCGGCGGTGACTTCGAGACCTACCGGCTGCCAGCCCAGGAGGGCGAGGTGGTGCTCGACGTCGTCCACCGCATCCAGGCCACCGAAGCGCCCGATCTCGCCGTTCGGTGGAACTGCAAGGCCGGCAAGTGCGGATCCTGCTCGGCGGAGATCAACGGGCGGCCGCGCCTCATGTGCATGACCCGCATGAGCGCCCTGCCGCCCGGCGAGATCACGGTGTCGCCGATGCGGGCGTTTCCCGTCATGCGCGACCTCGTCACCGACGTGTCGTACAACTTCGAGGTGGCCCGCCAGATCCCTGCGTTCACGCCCTCCCCGAAGCCGCCGGAGGGATACCGCATGGCTCAGGTCGACATCGACCGGGGCCAAGAGTTCCACAAGTGCATCGAGTGCTTCCTCTGTCAGAACGTCTGCCATGTCACGCGTGACCACGAGGAGAACAAGCCCCGCTATGCGGGCCCGCGCTTCTTCGTGCGGCTCGCCGAGCTCGAGATGCACCCGCTCGACACGTTGGACCGCCGCAGCTACATCTCCGAGCGGATGGGCATCGGGTTGTGCAACATCACGAAGTGCTGCACCGAGGTGTGCCCCGAGGACATCCACATCACCGACAACGCCATCATCCCCTTGAAGGAACGGGTCGTGGACGTCCGCTACGACCCCATCGTGTGGCTCGGCCGGAAGATCCTCGGGCGGCCGGCACCCCTGCCGGCGGCAGAAGCCGCCAAGCACACCGGAGATGCGGCGACACGGGCGCGTGCTGCGGCCGCGGGTGCGACGGCGGCCCCAACACCGGCTGCCGTCGCGACCTCGCCCGGCGCAGCGGCAGGCGACGACGGCGTGGCGAGCTGACAGAGGGTGGCCGATCCGGCCGGCGTGGCGTTCCTGTCCGATGAGTGGTTCGCCGCGCTGTCCGTAGCCCTGCAGCGCGTCGAGGTCGCAGACGGGTCGTCGCTCGTGCTCGGCCAGGTCGTCACGGATGTCCCCTTCACCGCAGGCGGTGAGGTTCGCTACACGATCGCGCTCGGCGGCGCACGGCCGGCTCGCCTCGAGCGAGGGTCGGTCGAGGCGGCCGAGGTTGTCCTCGTGGTGCCGTTTCCAGACGCCCGGGGGCTCGCCACCGGTAGGGCGTCCGGCGCCTCGCTCATCGCCGCCGGCCGGATCACGATCCGCGGCGACGCCTCCCGCCTCGTCGAGGCGGCCGCTCTCGTGGAGGCGGCGGCCACCGCCACCGGCGACGTTCATCGGATCGTCACATAACTGCCACCGTTCACTGACGCCGCCCGGGGGTAGGCTCTGCCGATCGGGTTCCACGAAGGGAGATCAGTGTGACGCTCACCGGGGTGATCGACGATCAAATGCTTCAGCGGTACCGGCAGCTGCTCGATCAGGAGGACGCAGCCTTCGACGAGTTGGAGCATGCCTACGAGGACGGCGATCGTGATCATTTCGAGGTAGACCTCTCCCAGTGGGCACAAGCAGCCCAGCGGCGCCTCGTCTACCTGCGGCAGATGGGCGTGGATCTCGAGCTGAAGCTGACCTGACGTATGACCCGGGCGTCCCCACCCGGGCTATCGGGAACGGCAGCCAGCCATCGGCGCGGCGATCAACAGTTGGCTGGCTACAAGAGCGAGGTCGATTATCGACCGGGCTTTCCAAGAAGTCGCAGGATCAGGCATACTAGTAGTGGTGGATCCGGCGTCGAGGGGAACGCGGATACGACGAAGCGGGGATTTGTGGCGGCAAGTAGGTCGGAAGAGGCACTTCAATTCTTCGTCGCTCCTGACGTAGAGACGAGAGAGCTGGCTACAAGCCGGCCACGGGTTCTGCTGACGAGCCACTTCGCGAACGGGCGGAAGCTCGCATCGCGGCGCCGGCTGCGGCGGTTCACCTTCCTGGCCCTCGTGAGCGTCAGCGCGGGCGCCCTTGTCTTCGTCATGATCGGCGTCGCCCACGTCCTCGTCGACGGAGCTTCGCAGGTCTCCCATTCCGCCTATCTGATCCTCGGCGCCGTCGCCGGCGGCCTCGTCACGCTGCTCACGTGGCGCAGCCGCCCTGACCTCGCCCGCGGCGCGGCCGGGTACCTGGATGAGTGGGTCGAAGCGGCGCGAGAAGCGGCCATCGTCGGTGTCGTCCTCGCCATGGTCGCCTTCTTCTGGCGGCCCGGCGTGTTCCTGCACAGCCCCTTCTCCCGCGGAACGATCCTGCTTTCAGTTCCCCTCGTGGCGGCTGGTCTCGGTGCCCTTCGCTCCGCCGTCCGGCTCGTCCTCATGCGCCTACGGGAGCATGGTCACAACCTCGCATCAGTCGTCGTCGTCGGTGACGGGCCGTCGGCGCTGTCGTTCATCCGGAGCATCGAAGCGACAGTCGGCCTCGGCTATCGAGTGATCGCCCACGTCACCGATACGGAGATGGATCACGACCTCGGTGGAGTGATGGAGCGGCTCTCCTCGGAGGTGCCGATCGACGAGGTCGTCGTCACGTCGTTCTCGATGGCCTCCGAGCAGGTTGCCCGGCTGGTGAGCCACCCCGGCATGCGGAAGGCTCACCTGCGCGCCGTGCCGGAGCTCTTCGGGCTCCCGCCGTCGAAGGTGCAGATCGAATCCT
This sequence comes from Acidimicrobiales bacterium, assembly GCA_050008715.1. Classification (GTDB taxonomy): domain Bacteria; phylum Actinomycetota; class Acidimicrobiia; order Acidimicrobiales; family Bog-793; genus JAKACA01. The sequence goes on from JBEKMC010000047.1 coordinate 21,252, forward strand.
TCGGAGACTTCCCGCTCCTCACGCTGTTCGGTAACCCCGTTCGTGGCCCGTACTGGGTCGTCAAGCGGGCAGTCGACGTGATCGGCGCCGGTCTTCTCCTCCTGCTGATGGGGATCCCCATGTCGGCGATCGCCCTCATCGTGCGGCTCACCTCGCCGGGCCCGATCCTGTTCCGCCAAGAGCGGGTCGGCATGGACGGGCGCCGGTTCGAGCTGCTCAAGTTCCGGAGCATGACGGCCGGAGTCTCCGACCAGGTCCACCGCGACTTCATGTTCCAGATGCTCGCCAGCCAGGCGAGCTCGGCCGGGGCCAACGAAGACGCCTTCTTCAAGCTCACCGACGACCCGAGGATCACGAAGATCGGGCGGTTCCTGCGGCGTTTCTCGGTCGACGAGCTGCCACAGCTGCTGAACGTGTTGAGGGGGGACATGAGCCTCGTCGGCCCACGGCCTGCCCTTGCCTATGAGGTCGACCTCTACGAGGACTGGCAGCTGCGCCGCCTTGACGTCCTACCAGGCATGACCGGGCTGTGGCAGGTGAGCGGCCGCTCCCGGCTCAGCCCCGCCGACATGCTGCGTCTCGACGTCCACTACGCCGAGACGTGGTCGCTCTTCAAGGACTTCCTCATCATCTTGAAGACCATCCCGGCCATCCTGCGCGACGACGCCCGCTAGGAGCCTCGCCGGCCACTGACGTCACGCCGGCAGGAGATCCTTCACGTCGGCCATCTCTTCCAGCAGTTCGTTCGTCGTCACGCCGATCCGGCCGGCGGCGAACTCGTCGTGCTCGAGGCCTTCGACGACGCTCCAGCCGGATCCGTCGCTCTGCACCGGAAAGCCGAACTGAAGCCCTTCGGGCACGCCGTACTCGCCCCTCGAGACGACGGCGAGCGACGCCCACCGGTCCGGCGCCGTCGGCTCGACCACGCTGCGCACTGAGTCGATGGCGGCGTTGGCCGCCGAGGCCGCCGAGGACAGGCCGCGAGCATCGATGATGGCGGCGCCCCGGCTCTGCACCGACTTGATGAACGCCCCTTGCAGCCACTCGCGGTCGTCGATCACCTCGGCCGCAGGCTTGCCCTCGATGCGGGCGTGCTCGAAGTCCGGGAACTGCGTGGAGGAATGGTTGCCCCAGATGGCGAGGTTCGTGACGGCGGACACCGGCACCCCCGCCCTCTGCGCGAGCTGCCACTTCGCCCGGTTCTCGTCGAGCCGAGTCATCGCGAACCACCGGTCCGCCGGGATTTCCGGGGCGTTCGACCGGGCGATGAGGCAGTTCGTGTTGCACGGGTTGCCGACGACGAGCACGCGCACGTCCGGAGCTGCGTTCTCGGCGATGGCACGGCCCTGCGGCCCGAAGATGCCGCCGTTGATTCCGAGCAGGTCCTTCCGTTCCATGCCCGCCTTGCGGGGCACCGAGCCGACGAGCAGCGCCCACGACACCCCGTCGAAACCCGCCGCCAGATCGGTCGTCGTCTCGATCCCGGCGAGCAGTGGAAAGGCGCAGTCGCTCAGCTCCATGACGACGCCCTCGAGCGGCTTCATTGCCGGCTCGATCTCGACGAGATGGAGCACGATCGGCTGGTCGGCGCCGAGCAGATCACCTGCGGCGAGGCGGAACAAGAGGGAGTAGCCGATCTGGCCGGCGGCACCGGTCACGGCTACACGTATCGGTCGGGGGGCAATCGTCGAGTCACTCACGAGGTCGGAATCTAGTGGCATGGCTCAGAGCCGTTCCGCGATCGCCTGGGCGAACTCGCTGCAGCGGACCTCGGTGGCACCGTCCATGAGGCGGGCGAAGTCGTAGGTGACGACCTTGTCGGCGATCGTCTGCTCGAGGGCTCGCACGATGTCGTCGGCGGCGTCCTGCCACCCGAGATGCTCGTACATCAGCACGCCGGAGAGGAGGATCGATCCGGGGTTCACCTTGTCCTGGCCGGCGTACTTCGGTGCGGTGCCGTGCGTCGCCTCGAAGATCCCGTGGCCGCTGACGTAGTTGATGTTGCCCCCGGGAGCGATCCCGATGCCGCCCACCTGGGCAGCGAGCGCGTCGGAGAGGTAGTCGCCGTTCAGGTTCGTCGTGGCGATCACGTCGAACTCGTCTGGCCGCGTGAGCACCTGCTGGAGTGTGATGTCGGCGATCGAGTCCTTCACGAGGATCTTGTCGCCCGGCTGACCCCCGCAGTCGTCCCACCCGACGGCGACGTCGGCGAACTCGTCCCGGACGACGTCGTAGCCCCAGGTCCGAAACGCCCCCTCCGTGAACTTCTGGATATTCCCCTTGTGGACGAGCGTGACGCTCGTGCGACGGCGCTTGACGGCGTATTCGATGGCCGCCCGGACGAGCCGCTTCGACCCGGTCTCCGAGATGGGCTTGATCCCCACGCCGGAGTCGGCACGGATCGTCCAGCCGTAGGAGTCCTGCAGGAACTCGATGAGACGGCGCGCCTCGTCGGTGCCTTCCTGCAGTTCCAGTCCGGCGTAGACGTCCTCGGTGTTCTCCCGGAAGATGACCATGTCGACCTTCTCCGGGTGCTTCACGGGCGACGGGACACCGGTGAACCACCGGACCGGCCGTAAGCAGACGTACAGGTCGAGCAGCTGGCGCAGCGCCACGTTGAGCGACCGGATACCCCCGCCGATGGGGGTCGTGAGCGGTCCCTTGATGCCGATGAGATGCTCGCGGAACGCCTCGACCGTCGCCTCGGGCAGCCATTCGCCCGTCTCGTTGAACGCCTTCTCGCCGGCCAGCACCTCCTTCCATTCCACCTTGCGACCGTGCTTGGCGGCCGCTGCGTCGAGGACGAGCTTGGCAGCGGGCCAGATGTCGACCCCCGTGCCGTCGCCCTCGATGAAGGGGATGATCGGTTCTGCGGGCACCTGCAAGACGCCGTCCGGCGACATCGTGATCTTCTCAGCCATGAGCCGGAGCCTATGGGAGATGTGACTGGATGGCCCACTCGGGAGGGTCCGCCGGCGCAGCTCGCCGCCTTCGGCACTCACGGTCGCCGGGGTACCCTCTTCGGGCGCGAGACAGGGAGGCGGCGTTGGTGCCAGAGGGCGATCGTCATGGGGATGGCGAGCCAGAATCCGGTGCCGCCCGAAGACATCTGGATGGGCGCCTCGACTCGATCGAACGGCTGATCGAGGATCTGAGGCGCCGCCAGGTCGTGGCCGAGCTCCGGTCCGATCCGTCCCGGCTCCTCGCCGGCGTCGCCGACATCCGCCGGGTCGCACGTCAGGACATCGACGACTTGTCGGAGCTGCTCGCCCGCTGGGACGTGCCACTCTCCCCGTCTCCGGAGCGCGCCACTCCACCGTGCTCATCGTGGTCGCCGTCGCAGCCCGCGTGTCCGCCGACAGCCTCACCCGAGTCGCCGGCGCCGCCGGCATCCTCTCCGGCCGCTCACGCCGGGCACTACCCGTGCTCGTCGTGCTCGGGTCACCGACCCTCGACGAGTCCGAGGCAGCCGCCTCGCTCGGTGTAGAGCTCGTCGTCGACGTTTGACACCCTGAGGCGTCAGCGCCAGCCCTCGGCCCACCCTCGTGTTGAGGCTCGGAGCGGGCGGTGCTGGTGAGGCGGCGGCGGATAGGACAGACTGCGCACCATGAAAGAGCTCACCGGTCGTGTTGCTGTGATCACTGGCGCTGCAAGCGGGATCGGCCTCGCCATGGCGCACGCCTTCGCTGCGCAGGGTATGAACATCGTGCTCGCCGACGTCGACGAGGCAGGCCTCAACGACGCCAGCAAGCGACTGAACGACAGCGGCACTCGCGCCATCGCCGTTCCCACCGACGTGCGCGAGCCGGCGGCCCTCGATGCCCTCAGGGATGCTGCCGTCTCGGCCTTCGGCGGCGCACACGTCATCTGCAACAACGCCGGGATCGGCGTGGGCGGCCCGATCTGGCAGGTGCCGCTCGAGAGCTGGGAGTGGGTGTTCGCCGTCAACTTCTGGGGCGTCGTCCACGGCATGCGCTCGTTCGTGCCGCTGCTGCTCGAGCAAGGCGAAGGGCACGTGGTCAACACCGCCTCGGCCGCGGGCCTCGTGGCGGCGCCCTTCCTCGGTCCCTACTCGGCGACCAAGTTCGCCGTCGTGGCGGTCTCGGAGACACTCGCCATGGAGCTCAACGGCACCGGCGTCGGGGTCTCGGTCCTCTGCCCACTCTGGGTCCGCACTCGCATCCACGAGTCGGACCGCAACGCCCCGCCCGAGGTGGCAGCGCTCGTCGGCGACGAGTCGGTGTTCGCCGGTGCTCGCGATGTCATCGCCGGCTTCGTCGAAACCGGCCTCGCCCCGGAGATCGTGGCGGAGCGGGTGGTGGAGGCGGTGAAGACGGGGGGTTTCTGGATACTCCCGCACGAGCAGATGCGTCAGGCGGTACGCGACCGTGCCGACGGCATCGCCGCCGGCGACTTGCCCGCGTTCTCGATCTTCACCTGAGCCCGCCTCGAGCGCCCATCCCTCAGGTCGCCCATCCCTCAGGTCGGCCAGCCCTCAGGTCGGCCAGCCCTCAGGTCGGCCAGCCCTCAGGTCGGCCAGCCCTCAGGCTCGAGCAGCGCGGCGTTCGGCAGCGCGGACGGCGTTGCGCAGCAGCATGGCGCGCGTCATCGGTCCGACGCCGCCGAGCCGCGGGGTGATCCAGCCGGCGACTTCTGACACCTCGTCGGTCACGTCCGAGATGAGCCTGCGGCCCTCCCAGGTCGTGCCCGCCCCGACGACCGCCGCGCCCGGCTTGACGATGTCCGGCGTGACGAGACCCGCTCTGCCGGCAGCCGCGATCACGATGTCGCCCGCGCGCACGTAGGAGGCAAGGTCGCTCACCCCTGTGTGGACGACGGTGACGGCGGCGTTGCAGCCCTTGCGCTTCAAGGAGAGCAGCATCGCCAGCGGCCGGCCGATCGTGAGACCGCGGCCGATGATGACGGCGTGCTGCCCCTCGACGGTCACGCCGTACGCGGCCAGCATCTCGAGGATTCCCGCCGGGGTGCACGGCAGCGGGCCGGGAGTGCCCATCACGAGGCGGCCGAGGTTCACCGGGTGCAGCCCGTCGACGTCCTTCTCCGGATCGACAGCCAACAGCGCCGCCTCCTCGTCGAGGTGGGGCGGGAGCGGCAACTGGATGAGGTAGGAGTCGATAGCGGGGTTGTCGTTGAAACGACCGATCGCAGCCATCAACTCTGCCTGCGTCACATCGGAGTCGAGATGCTCGTGGGCGGAGGAGATGCCGATCTCGGCGCAGTCTTCGTGTTTCTTGGCCACGTAACGCGAGCTCGGGGCGTCGTCGCCGACGAGGATCGTCCCGAGGCCCGGCTGGGTCCCGTTCGCCGTCAGCTCGGCGACTTTCACCGCCAGCTCCGTCTTGATCTTCTGTGCGAGGGCTTCGCCGTCCATAACGATCGCGGTCATATCGGGGTCTCCTGTCAGTTGTCGGTCGGCTGTCACGCGCTCAATGCCGGAAGTGGCGCTCTCCTGTCATCACGAGGGCGATCTCGCGCTCGTCGGCCGCTGCGACGACCTCGTCGTCGCGGAGCGATCCGCCGGGCTGCGCCACGGCGCCGACGCCGGCGTCCACGACGGCGTCGAGGCCGTCTCGGAAGGGGAAGAACGCATCGCTGGCGGCGGCGCCCCCGATCGCCCGGCCGTCGGCCTTGCGGCCGGCCAGAGCGGCGGCGTCCACTCGGCTCTGTTGGCCGCAGCCCACGCCGACGACCTGGCCGTCGCGGGCGAGCACGATGGCGTTCGAGGACGTTCGCGCGCACACGAGCCAGGCGAGCTCGAGGTCGCGCCACTGCTCGTCGGTCGGAGCCCGTTTCGTCGCCACGTGCCACGAATCCCGACCGGCCAGCAGCCGGTCGGGTTCCTGCACGAGGAGGCCTCCGTCGATCTGTCGCAGACTCCACCCGAGTGCCGACGGCGCCGCAGCCTCGAGGGTGCGCATGTTCTTGCGACGCTCAGCCAAGTGCTCGATCGCGGCCCTGCCGAAGCCGGGCGCCACGAGCACGTCGGCGAGCGGGCTGGCGATGATCGCGTCGGCCAGGGTGTCGTCGACGGGACCGGAGAGGGCGACGATCCCTCCGAAGGCCGACAGCGGATCCGCTTCGACGGCAAGCCGGTATGCCTCGGCCAGATCGGACGCGACGGCCACACCGCACGGGTTGGCGTGCTTGACGATGACGGCTGCCGCTTGCCCGTGGAGGGCGACGACCTCGTGCACGAGCCGCCAAGCAGCATCGGCGTCGAACAGGTTCAAGTAGGACAGCTCGCGGCCACCGTGCTGGACCGCGGAGTCCCACCAGCCAGGCCTGCCCCCGATGACCCGGTAGCACGCCCCGGCCTGGTGCGGGTTCTCACCGTAGCGAAGCTCTTGTGCTCGCTCGACGGCGAGATGGATCGTCGGCGGCAGCTTGCCGCCGGCCTCGGTCCCCCCATCGAACCAGGTGACGATGGCGGCGTCGTAGGCCGCCACGTGCGCAAATGCCGCCCGTGCGAGCCTCCGGCGGGTTGCCTCGGCAACCTCGCCTTCCCGCCGCAGTTCGTCGAGGACGGCGCCGTACTCTCCGGGGTCGACGACGACGGTGACGTGAGCATGGTTCTTCGCAGCCGCCCGCACCATCGTCGGACCACCGATGTCGATCATCTCGATCGACGGCTGCGACGTGAACGGGTAGAGGTTGCAGGCGACGAGGCCGATCGGCTCGATCCCCTCGGCCTCGAGATCGGCTCGGTGGGAAGGGTTGTCGAGGTCGGCGAGGATTCCCCCGTGGATGGCGGGGTGCAACGTCTTCACGCGTCCGCCGAGCATCTCCGGTGCACCCGTGACGTCTTCCACTGTCCGGTGCGGGATGCCGGCGGCGGCAAGCACTTGTGCGGTACCGCCACTCGCGACGAGCTCGACGCCGAGGGCCACGAGGCCTTCGGCGAAGGCCTCGAGTCCAGTCTTGTCGTACACGGACAGCAACGCCCTCACAGTCGTGATCTCCCTTGCTCGTGAACCGGATCCGCCGAGCCGATCGCAGCGTCGCCGCCGTCTCGATCGATGATCGCCCTGATGGCCGCAGGGTACAGCCGGCGTTCCACTGCCTTGATGCGCTCGTGCAGCGTGTCCGGCGTGTCCGCAGGAAGGATGGCCACCCGTTCCTGCGCGAGGATCGGCCCCTCGTCGACCGCGAGCGTGGCGACGTGAACGGTGCAACCTGTCTCGGTGGCGCCGGCGGCCAACGCCTGCTCGACTGCGTGCCATCCCTTGAACGCCGGGAGAAGTGCCGGATGGGTGTTGACGATCCGCCCCGGATAAGCCTCGTGGATCGAAACGCCAAGCACTGTTCCGTACCCTGCCATCGCCAGCAGCCTTACGTCATATCGCGAGAGGGTGGCGACGACGCGACCGGTGAAGTCGTCCCGGTCGAAATCGGCGGAGAAGCTCGACCTGAGCACGCGCTCGACGGCGATGCCGGCGTCGGCGGCGATGGCCTCGGCTCCGCAGGGCCGGTCGACGACGACGACGACGATCGGGAGCCCGGCGGCGATGAGGGCTTCGAGGATGGTGCCGGTGCCGGAGGCGAGAACAGCGATTCCCACGAGCCGCACGGTATCAGCGGGGTGCTCCGCTCCCGTGGGCGCGGGGGGTGTGGGGGGCGTGGCGGCCTGACGGTGTGTGGAACGAAGGAATGGCCGGTGGTTTCCGCCACGCGTGAGCGTCAACCACCAGCCGAATTGTCCCGAGGCCGACCCGGCACCCCGTGACCAGGAGAAAGGTCCACTCAACCTGTTACCCAGAGTAGTCGATAGATCACTTATAGTGGTACCCCGGCGGCAGCATCATGGGCGGAGGTCTCAGTGCGATCCGTGTCACACATCTACTGCGAACAAGGAACGATCCGCTGAGCGACGTCCCCCTGGGCGAGGGGTGGTGGATCGCCTCTGACGGACGGTGGTATCCACCGGATGCTCACCCTGACTCGCTCGCAACGCGATCGCCCTTACGCGACCCCCACACGCCACCGGGATACGGCTGGTGGAAAGCCTCCGACGGCAACTGGTACCCGCCTGAGCTGCACCCGGACAACCTCGCAGCCATTTCACTGGCGAAGCCTGCGGTGCGCTCGTCGGTCACGAACATGGCGGCGGCCACCTCGCCGGTACCCGGCAGTGCCCGCAGCGCCGGCCCATCGCCCAACGGCGCCGGCGCCGGCGCAGCCCCCTCACCGCGAGCCGCCGGGGACTCGCGGGTCGCTCCGTCGCGCCCACCGTTCCCCGACCCTCGAGTCGCGCCGGCGAATGGAGAAGGCGGAGACCCTCGGGTCGCGCCGTCGCAGCCGACGCTCGACCCGAGGATCGCGCCCCGGTTTCCCGCCGGCGACGCCTCCGCCGCGGCCGCACCGGTCGTGCAGGGACATGGCACGCGCTTGTCGCTGAACGGCGCCACGCCCGATGTGCCGAACGAGTTCGAGGTACCCGGGCGCCTGCACAGCGACGGCGGGCCGGGCATCAGCACAGGTCACGGCGTGCCAGGGCATGCCAACGGTCACGGCGTGGCCGGCCACCTGCAGAACGGCTACGTCGTCCCACAACCGCGGGCCGTCGACGGAAGCGGCAACGTGGTCGACGAGGACGTCGGCCTCATCAACGCCAATCTCGCCGGCGAGCCGGCCGCCGGCCCGGCGATCCCCCACCTGATCGGTGGCAATGGCGGCGGTAGTCACGTTGCGCTCACACCGGGCGTCCATATCATCGGTCGCACGCCGCCGGCCGGCCCTGTTGCGGCAGTCTCTGCGGCGGCCCCGTCGGCGGCTATTGGGCTAGCGCCCACACCGCCCGCGACGCCGGCGATCACTGCTGCGGCACTCACACCGCTCACACCGGCCGCGACGCCGGCGATCACTGCGCCTGCGCCCGGACCAGCCGCGATTGCGCCGGCAGCTGCGGCTGCACCGGTCGCAGTGGCGGCGACACCTGCGCCGCCGCTGCCAGCTTCGACCGTGCTGCCGCCACCGCCGGCGGACGACGAGTTCGCCGCCTGGGAGGCGGCCGACTGGGACGACGCCGTGCGAAGCCGTCCTTTGGGCGACCGCCGGGACAGCATGCCAAGTCAGCCTCCCGGCGTCGTGGAACGACGTCGGGGCGTCACCGACCGTCGGAACGGGGCACCCGAGCAGCAAGCCAGTGCTGTGCTGCCGAGCGAGTCGAATGTGCACGCGGCTGACACATTTGCCAGCTCCGGTGCATACGACATGGCTCCGGCCCGCCCCGAGCCGCCAGTGGCGCCGCCCTTCGTGGCGCCGCCCTTCGTAGCGCCGCCTTCCGTGGCGCCACCCTTCGTGGCGCCGCCGGTGACGCGGCGTCCCGCTCGGCCGGGTTTCGGGCCGTCGGAGGCGCCACCGTCCGGTTCAACGGTCCACGAAAGCCTGCCCCGAACCCAGTACCGTCCAAATGTGCAGCAGGGCCAGATGCCGCGTCCCGACGGTTTCGACGAGTGGCTCCAGAACTTCGGTTCCGCGCCGGTCGTACGATCCAACAGGGTCACGCCGCCGCAACAGCGCTCGACGCTGTCGGAAGGGCTGAGCGGCGGTCGCGCCACAGTGGGCGGTCCGGCAACAGCCCCGCAGCGAAAGACGTCGAGCGAGGCTGACTTCTTCGTGTTGAAGCCGTCGAACAAGAAGGCGAAGCCGGAGCGCACGACGCCTCGGGTGAAACTGAGCAGCGCGATCTTCCTCACCTTGCTCGTGCTCGTGCTCGTCGCCGTCGCCGTCGCGATCCTCTTCATCCACGCCCACGGTCATTTATGACCGGCCGGTGACGCCGCTCGGCGGCTCTCCGTCCCGCTCAGCGGTGGCTCAGTCGAGAAACGGGTAGAGCGGGAACGCTTCGGTCAGGGCTCGCACCCGACCGACGATGTCCTCGCTGCCGGCGCCGTCCGGCGAGAGCCCTGCGACGAGGATCTCCGCGACGTGCTCGAACTCGCGGTCGTGGAAGCCCCTTCCGGCCAGCGCCACCGTCCCGAAGCGCAGCCCGCTCACCGCCGGCCCCGGCTGGGGGTCGAAGGCGAGACGGATGGCGTTCGCGGAGATGCCGAGCTCGTTCAACCGGGCGAGCACCGACCTCGCGTCCCTCCCGGAAGGTGCGACGTCGACGAGCAGCTGGTGGACGTCGGTCCCGCCAGTCACCACGCTCGCCCCGATCCGCTCCGGGGACGCCGCCAGGCGGCCGGCGATGATCTGAGCCCCGTGCACGGTGCGCTCCATGCGCTCCCGGTACGCCTCGGTGGCGGCGATGCCGAATGTCACCGCCTTGGCGGCGACGACATGCGGTAGGGGGCATCCCTGCTCACCCGGGTACACGGCTGCATCGATGCGGCCGGCCAGCTCCGCCGAGCAGATGATCGCTCCCCCGCGGGCGCCGCCGAGCGTCTTGTGCACTGTCATCGTGCAGGCGTCCGCATAGCCGACCGGATCCGGATGCAGACCGGCGGCGACGAGCCCGCAGAAGTGGGCCATGTCGACGACGAGATACGCCCCCACCTCGTCGCAGATCTCGCGAAAGGCCCGGAAATCGAGGAATCGCGGGTAGCACGACCAGCCCGCGAAGATCACCTTCGGGTGGTGCAGGCGGGCGAGTGCCGCAACCTCGTCCATGTCCACGAGTCGGTCGGACCGGCGCACATGGTAGGCGACACCGGTGTAGTAGCGGCCGGCAAAGGTGTCCGGAGCGCAGTGCGTCGGGTGCCCCCCGTGGTTGAAGTCGAAGCCGAGAACACAATCCCGGGGCTCGCACATCGCCCGCAGCACGCTCTGGTTGGCGCTCGCGCCGGAGTACGGCTGCACGTTGGCATGGTCGGCGCCGAACAAGGACTTGGCCCGCTCTATGGCAACGGCCTCGATCTCGTCGACCCATTCGCAGGTGTCGTAGTCGCGGGCGCCCGGGTAGCCGTCGGCGTACTTCGCCGTCAGGATCGAGCCTTGCGCCTCGAGGACGGCGCGCGGCGGGACGCTCTCGGATGCGACGAGATCGAGCGTCGCTCGCTGCCGCGCGAGCTCGCCGGCGAGGAGGGCGGCGATCTCCGGGTCGAGCTCGGCGAGCGATGCACCCGCCACCTGGGCGGCGGCGAGTGCCCGGTCAACCGACTCGTCGGGCGGATCAGGCGTCTGCATCCTCCGAAGCGTAGGCATGGCCGACCCGCTCCACGACGAAACCCGCCGCACGGGCCTCGCGGATGACCGCGGTGGCATGGCCCGGATTGCGGGTCTCGAGGACGAGATGGACCCCGTTCTCGCGCACGTGCAAGTCGAAACCCTCCCGCAAATGGTCCACCTCCAGCAGATTCGCACCACTGGCGCCGAGGCAGGTCAGCAGTTTTGCCAGCTGGCCCGGGCGGTCCGACATGCGGGCGAACAGGACGAGACGGCGCCCCGCCCGGGTCTCGTGCCGGCGTATGGCATCGGCCAGCACGCCCGTGTCGAGGTTGCCGCCCGAGAGCACGACGACACCGGTCCCGTGCTCCCCGGACATGTCGACGCGATCGGCCAGTATCGCCGCCACGCCGACGGCCCCGGCACCCTCCACGAGCAGCTTCGCCCGCTCGAGGAGCAGGACCATGGCGTCGGCGATCTCGTCCTCGGCGACGGTGACGACCTCGTCCACGTAACGCGAGACGAGCGGCAGCGTCAGCTCCCCCGGCCGCTTCACCGAGATGCCGTCGGCGAGCGTCGGGTAAGCGGACACCTCGACGGTGTGACCGGCGGCGATCGACACCGGGAACGGGGCGACGCTCGCTGCCTGTACGGCGATGACGCGGACGGACGGTCGCAGCGACTTGATCGCTACGGCGATGCCTCCGGCGAGCCCGCCCCCACCGAGCGGCACGAGGACGAGCGAGAGGTCGGGGATGTCCTCGACGAGCTCGAGGCCGAGTGAGCCCTGGCCGGCGATGATGGCCTCGTCGTCGAACGGGTGGACGAGAATCTTGCCGGTCGCCGCCACGCGCTCACGTGCCATCTCGAGGCACTCGTCGATGCCGTCGCCGCCGAGATGCACCGTCGCCCCATAGGCCATCGTGGCCTCCGACTTGGCGATCGACGCCTCGGCCGGCATGAACACCTCGCAGGGGATGCCGAGCTGGGCAGCGACGAAGGCAGCCGCCTGGGCGTGGTTGCCGGCGCTGGCGACGACGATCCCGACGCCGGCGTCCTTTCCGAGGGCAGCAAGCTTGTTGGAGACGCCGCGCACTTTGAACGAGCCGGTCCGTTGGAGGTTCTCCGCCTTGTAGACGACGCGTGAGCCCACGCGCTCGGTGAGCACGCGTGAGCCGAACAAAGGCGTCCGCGTCGCCACGCGCTCGACGTGCGGCCTCGCTGCTCGGATGTCCGCGAGAGTGACGTCAGGCACGGCCAGGCCGTGTGGGACAGGGGCGGTCACGGTCTGCTCACCGCGTGGGCGTGGCCGCCGTCCACTCCCCTTCGAGCTGGCGGACGACGCCGACCATGAGCTCGCCCGCCTCGGTCGGGTTTCTCGCCACGGTCACGCCGGCATTGGTGAGCGCCTCGATCTTCGCCTTGGCCGTGCCCTTCGACCCGGAGACGATCGCCCCTGCGTGGCCCATCTTGCGACCTTCGGGGGCGGTGATCCCGGCGACGTAGGCGACGACGGGCTTCGACATCTCGTTGCGGATGTAGTCGGCGGCCCGCTCCTCGCCGTCCCCGCCGATCTCGCCGATCATCATGACCGCCCACGTGTCCGGATCCGCCTGGAAGGCCTGCAGCACGTCGACGAACGTCGTGCCCGGCACGGGATCTCCGCCGATTCCGACACAAGTCGTCTGCCCGACGCCTTGCTGGGAGAGCTCGTGGAGTGCCTGGTAGGTGAGCGTGCCGGAACGGCTCACGATCCCGACCGGTCCGCCCGGCAGGGCGATATCGCCGGACGTGATGCCGATGTTGCACTTCCCGGGCGAGATGACGCCCGGGCAGTTGGGACCGAGCAAGCGCGTGTGGGGGAAGTCGCGGCGCAGCCGGGCGGCCACGAGCGCTTCGTCCTTCGCCGGGATGTGCTCGGTGATGCACACCACGAGGGCGATGCCGGCCGCCGCACAGTTCACGACGGCCTCGGCGGCGCCACGCGGGGGGACGGCGACGAAGGCGGCGTTTGCCTCGTGATGGTCGACGGCCTCCGCCACCGTGTCGTAGATCGGGATGCCCTCGACGTCCTGGCCGCCCTTGCCGGGCGTGACGCCGGCCACGACGTTCGTGCCGTAGGCCCGGTTGCGCAGGCCGTGGAAACGACCCTGGCTCCCCGTGAGCCCGAGCACCACGACCCGCGTGCTCTCGTCGACGAAGATGCTCATGACCGTCCTCCAGCGATCGCGACGGCTCGCTTGGCCGCCCCGATCATGGTGAGCTCCGGGATCACCTTCTCCGACCGGCGCTCCTCCAGCATCCGGCGAGCCTCCACGGCGTTCGTGCCGTCGAGGCGCAGCACGATCGGGGAGGCGATCTCGACACGCTCGAGGGCGGTGAGGATCCCCTGGGCGACTTCGTCGCACCGGACGATCCCCCCGAAGATGTTGACGAGGATCACCTGCACGTTCGCGTCGGTGTTGATCACCTCGAGGGCGTTCACCATCACCTCGGCGTTGGCGCCCCCGCCGATGTCGAGGAAGTTGGCGGCCGCGCCGCCGACCTGGTTGACGACATCGAGGGTGGACATCGCCAGCCCGGCGCCGTTGGCGATGATCCCGACGGATCCGTCGAGCCCGATGTACTGCAGGCCCTTCTCCTTCGCCAGCCGCTCGCGGGGGTCGACGTCGCCGATCGACTCGATCTCCGCCCATTCGGGGTGGCGGAAGGCTGCATCGTCGTCGAGGGTGACCTTGGCGTCGAGGGCGTGCACCCGGCCATCGGGCGTGAGGACGAGCGGGTTGATCTCCACGAGGTCGGCGTCGCCTTCGACGTAGCAGCGGTACAGGTCGACGAGGATGGCTGCCGTCTGGTCGAGAGCCTCGGGATCGAGGTCGGCGTCGGCGGCCAGTTGCCGGGCGGTCGCCAGGTCGATCCCGTCGAGCGGGTCGATGTGCAGGCGAGCGATTGCCTCGGGTGCGGTGTCGGCCACCTCCTCGATGTCGACGCCGCCGCGAGCCGACACCATCGCGAGGTGCAGCTTGGCTGCGCGGTCGAGCGTGAAGCCGGCGTAGTACTCCTTCGCGATGTCGGTGGCGTGCTCGATCCAGAGCCGCCGCACGACATGACCTTTGATGTCGAGCCCGAGAATGTCGCCGGCGTGTCGGCGCACCTCGGCGGCGTCGGCGGCGAGCTTCACACCGCCCGCCTTCCCGCGACCACCGACCTGCACCTGCGCCTTCACCACGACGGGGTACCCGACCTCCTCGGCGGCGGCAAGCGCTTCGTCGACCGTGTCGGCTGTGGCCCCCGCCGAGATGGGGATTCCGTAGCGGGCGAAGTACTGCTTGCCCTGATACTCGACAAGATCCACCGGGGCGGTCCTCCGTCCTTTCTGTCGGCAGCCGGGCGTCAGTCGCGCGCGGCCGAGTCGCCGGCGTCGCCGGCTCGGTCGTTGTGCTCGCGGGCGTCGAGGGCGGCCTCGAGCCAACGGGCGATCTCCGGCAGCGGGGCGCCAGGCGTGAAGACCTCTGCCACGCCGGCTTCCTTGAGCACCGGTATGTCCTTGTCGGGGATGATGCCGCCGCAGACGACGACCACGTCGTCCAGCCCTTCGCTGCGCAGGCCTTCGACGACCTTCGGCACGAGGGTCAAGTGGGCGCCGGACAGCAGCGACAGGCCGACGGCGTCGGCGTCCTCCTGTACGGCCGCCTGCACGACCTGTTCGGGCGTCTGGTGCAGCCCGGTGTAGATCACCTCGAAGCCCGCGTCGCGCAGTGCGCGGGCGATCACCTTGGCGCCGCGGTCGTGACCATCCAGGCCGGGCTTGGCGACGACGACGCGATAACGACGATCCATGTGCGGCCGATGCTACCCAC
>JBEKMC010000048.1:0-23938 GCA_050008715.1 Acidimicrobiales bacterium
GATCGAGGCGCTCGTCGACGAAGGCTCGTTCTTCGAGCTGAAGCCGCTCTACGCGCCGGAGCTCGTCGTGGGCTGGGCCCGGCTCGAAGGTCGCTCCATCGGCATCGTGGCCAACAACCCGGCCTCTCGCGGGGGAGTGCTCTTCACGAATTCTGCCGACAAGGCGGCCCGGTTCATCTGGTGTGCGGACGCGTTCAACGTGCCGTTGCTGTTTCTCGCCGACGTGCCCGGGTTCATGATCGGCACGACCGTCGAGCGAGAAGGCATCATTCGTCACGGCGCCAAGATGATCACCGCCGTCTCCGAAGCGACCGTGCCGAAGATCTCGGTGATCCTTCGCAAGGCCTACGGCGCCGGCCTGTATGCCATGGCCGGCCCAGCGTTCGCGCCCGATGCCTGCATCGCCCTTCCCTCTGCCAAGATCGCCGTGATGGGCCCGGAACCGGCCGTGAACGCGGTGTTCGCCAATCGGATCGCTGGCATCGAGGACCTTGACGAGCGCCAGGCTTTCGTGGCAGATCGCCGCCAAGAGTACGAAGCCGACGTCGACTTGATGCGACTCGCCTCCGACCTCGTGATCGACGCCGTCATTCAGCCAGAGCACCTGCGGGAGGAGCTGGTGAGGCGCTTTGCTCTTGCGGAATCGAAGACCCGCTGGTTCAGCGATCGCCGGCACGGCGTGCCGCCAGTGTGAGCGTTGTGCCACTACCGGCCGGCAGGCCCGTTGAGCCCGATGGCGATGACGGAAGCGGTCGCCAGCCCGCGCGAGGCCCGCGGCCTACGGAGGGCACCACTCCAGCTCCGTCCGATCGGCCAGCTCCGTCCGACCGGCCTGCTCCGTCTGACCGGCCTGCTCCGTCTGACCGGCCTGCTCCGTCTGACCGGCCAGCGGGCAGTCAGCGGCCCCGTCAGGCGTCCGCCGAGCGACCTGCCGATCATCAGCGATCCCCGCATGCGCCCGCCGATCGGCGGCCGAGGCCGGCCGGAGCCGCTCCCGAGCCGCCGCGACGACGCAGGCGGCAGCCCCCCGCCGGTGACGACGCAACCCGGTCCGAGCCCGAGGGCATTGCCGGCGAGCCCAACCTTGCTGAGGACACGGAGGAGGAGGAGGAGGGCGAGGGTCGCCAGGCCAAGGCACCTTGGCACTTCAAGTTCATCGTGGTGGCGTCCGTCGTATACCTCGGTTGGCGGCTGTACCAGGGCATATCCTGGATGGCGCATCACATCTAAGGCTGGCGAGCGCCGCTGAACCCAGTCTCTCGACTCGGGTGGGCGCCCAACCGGCGATGGCTGGTTGTTTCCGCCGGCAGGTGGCGCCTACCACCCGTCTTTCCGGCCGGCGCCCATGGCCGCGGCCCGGGTGCGGAGGAAGCAGCCTCAGCTGTGGGCGCAGGCGCAGCCAGGACCGCAGCCGCCGCCTCCGCCCCCGCCGAAGTCGCCGGCGGGAGTCGCTCCACCGCCGGCAGCCCTGCCGGCGGTGGCGAAGACGGAGAGCACCCGCCTCGTCGCCGCGTGACCGTTCGGGCACGCCGGGGGCTCTGCGTTCGACAACTCCGCCGGCCGACGGGCGTCGAATCGCGCCTGGCACTCAGAACAGCGAAACTCGTAGATCGGCATGAAGAGACAGGCTACCGACATGCGACTCGTGTCGGAACTCCATGAGCTGTCGGAGCAGCCGGCCGCGAGTCGCGCCTCAGCTGACGGAGAGGCCGACCGCTCCCGGTGCCTGTATCGAGGCGGGAACGACGCCGTCACCGAGATATGCCGTGAAACCAGGTGTCGCCATCACAGCACCCCACTGGTCGACCGCCAATGCCTCGGCCCCGGTGCCCCCGAGGAGGTTGAACGCGAACTCGGCCCCGTTCAGCAGCACGGCCTTCGTCAGCACCTCTGCCACCCACGCCTTGCCGGCGATGACCGTGGCGTGGTTCAGGTCGCTGTCGGAGGGCAGCCCTGAGCGCGGGTCGATGAGGTGGTGGCACCATTCACCTTCGACGAGCCAGCGTCGGCGCAGCGTCGTCGACGTGGCCATGGCACCCTCGCCGATCCCGACGAGCGCGATCGGCGCAGAGGACCAGGCGTGGTCCACTCCGATGGTCCAACCGCCGCCGGTGGGGCTCTCGCCGGACACGCGCAGGTCGCCACCGAGGTTCACACAGGCGCCGTCGGCGCCGCCCTCGCGCAGCTCTGCCACGACGAGGTCGGCGGCGAGGCCTTTGCCGATACCACCCGAGTCGACAGCTGATCCAGGTCGGATGCAGACCGTGCCATCGCGCCGCTCGAAGGGCGGCTCGTCTGACCCGAGGGCCGCGAACGCATGCTGGGGAGCGAGATCGCCAGCACCCCGCTCCAGCGCGACGAGCTCGTCGAAGGTCCGGTCGTAGCCGGCCGCAATGACGGCATCGAGCATGGTGGCGTCGAACGCTCCGGCACTCAGTGCCCAGCCGTCGTGTGCCCGCTCGAGCAGTAACAGCGTCTCGACGGACGCCGGCACGAACGTGCCCGCACACCGGTTGAGCCGGCTCAGCTCGCTGTCTGGATCAAAACGGCTCCACAGCCGCTCGAGGTGACCGATCCGCTCGCGGGCGCGCGCGGCGAGGCCGGGCTCTCCGCCGACGACGAGGACGTGTGCGTCGGCGCCCATCGCCCGCCAGCGCAGCTCAGCTGCCACCGGAGCTCGTGACGGGGCTGGTTGCCGGCGTCGTGGTCGTGGCCGGGGCAACGGTGGTGGTCGTGGTCGGAGAGGTCGAGGTGGACGCTCCGCCACCACTGCCGGAGCTCGTGGTCGAGGTGGCGGGTGACGTGGACGTGGAGCTCGGCCGGGTCGTGGCGGTCGTCGTCGACGAGTGGCTGGAGCTCGCCGTGCTCGCCGCCGAGGTGGCGGCGATTGCGCCGACGATCGCGACCGTGGCCGAGACGCTCGCCGCCCCGGCGACAATCCGGGCGCGCAACGCAGGATGGCGGCGCCGAGCGAGGTCCGGGCCCCAGCGGTCCGAAGCGAACTGGCTGGCGTCATTTCGGGGACGATCCACGGAGCCTTTCCTTTGCGTTTCTGTTCCGGTGGGTTTCTGCCGGTTGGTGACGAGCTAATCCTGCCGGTTGGAACTTGGAGTCGCCTGGGAGGGACCTCCGACTCTCCCGTCAACTGCGCAGCGGCCCGTCAACTGCGCAGCGGCCCGTCAACTGCGCACCGGCCCGTCAACTGCGCAGCGGGCCGCATCGGTCGGCGCGACTTCTCCCCGTGCTCCCAGGGATCCCTCAGCAACATGCGTCAGAGTGGAGTCCATGGACAGCAAGCTCATCTGGTACTCGGCGCGGGCAAGCGGCCTCGTCACCTGGGCGCTGCTCGCCGCCAGCATGCTGTGGGGTCTCGCACTCAGCTCACGGTGGTTCCGCAAGCGCCCTCGACAGGCGTGGCTCTTGGACCTGCACCGCTTCCTCGGCGGAGCTGCCGTGACGTTCCTCGCCGTTCACATCATCTCCATCCTCCTCGACACCTATGTCCACTTCGGCATCGTCGAGGTTCTCGTCCCGCTGACTGGAACGTGGCACCCAGGTGCCGTCGCCTGGGGGATCGTCGGGCTGTACCTCCTGCTCGCCCTTCAGGTCACGTCCATGCTCCGGGCGCGTCTCCCGAAGAAGCTGTGGCGCACGACCCACTACCTGAGCTTCCCGTTGTTCGCCGTCGCCACGCTCCATGGCCTCACCGCGGGAACCGATCGCCACACTCTCGCCATGCGGGCAGGCCTCATCGGCGTGGCAGCGCTCATCACCGTGCTGACGGCGTATCGGGCCACTGTCGCCAGCCGCCGTCAACTCGTCGCGACGCCCCAGGCCGTGCGCGTCCTCGAAAGGACCCCTGCATGACCCCGACTGCCGTCTCCGTGCCGATCAGCGTCCGCATGGCGAACCCGCGCCGTCCCCGGCAGCTCGAAGATTCGGTCGTCGCCAGCATCGAGCCAGGGCCGCCCCGCCTGTTCGCGCATCTCCCGGTCGCGGGGGAGTGGCGCAGTCTCGATGATCATCGCTCCCGCTACTCCCTGCCTCCGGCACCGGCGACGCGGCCCAACAGTCGCCTCAGCGACCTCGTCGAGCGGGCCGGTTTGCGGGGCCGGGGTGGGGCGGGTTTCCCGACGGCTCGCAAGCTGCGGGCAGTGGCGGACGGCCCCCGGCACCGCGTCGTCGTCGCCAACGCCACAGAGGGTGAACCGGCGAGCGCCAAGGACGCGTTCCTCCTCACCCGTCAGCCCCACCTCGTCCTCGACGGTGCGTTACTCGCCGCGCACGCCATCGGTGCTGAGGAAGTCATCGTCTGCATCGACCGAACAAGCCGGCAGGCGGCTGCCGCCATGAATCGGGCGCTCGCCGAACGGGTTGCCGGAGAGCCACAGTCCTGCGCCGTGAGGATCGCCCTCACACCTCCCCGCTACGTCGCCGGCGAAGAAACCGCCCTCGTCCACTGGCTCAACGGCGGCCCCGCCAAGCCCACGCTGGCGCCGCCGCGGCCGTTCGAGCGCGGCGTCGGCAAGCGCCCGACGCTCGTCCAGAACGTGGAAACGCTCGCCCACCTCGCGCAGATCGCCGCATTCGGCGACGAGTGGTTCCGCCGGGCGGGCACCGCTGAGGAGCCGGGAACCGGCTTGTTCACCGTCACCGGAGCTGCCGGGACGACGGTGCTGGAGGCGGGATTCGGCACCCGGGGTGACGTCGTCTTGCATGCCGGCCGCGCCTATAACGGCGAGCCGTTGCAAGCGGTCCTCGTCGGTGGCTATTTCGGTACCTGGGTGGCGGCAGCCGACCTCGAGGCGATGCCCGTGTCTCGCGCCGGCCTGGCTCCGCTCGGGGCCAGCCCGGGAGCAGGCATCCTCGTCACGCTGCCGACGTCCGCATGCGGCCTGCTCGAGACGGCTCGTATCCTGTCGTGGTACGCCGGCGAGAGTGCTGGTCAGTGCGGACCGTGCGCCTTCGGATTGCCGGCACTCGCCGGCACGACGGCGGAACTCGCCCGAGGGCGTGTCCGCCCGGATGACGTCGACCGCCTCCAGCGGTGGGCGTCCGAGATCGAAGGGCGCGGTGCCTGTCGCCATCCTGATGGTGCCGTACGGCTGCTCCGGTCGGCGCTGTCCGTCTTCGCCGGCGACGTGCACTCGCACCTGCGTGGCCGGCCCTGTGCCGGGGCCTACCGACCCACCCTGAACGTGCCGGCACCGTCGAAGGAGTGGAGATGAGGAGGTCGCGTCCGGTCGTGCTCGCGATCGACCCCATTGCGTGCGATGGTCACGGCGTGTGCGCCGAACTGCTGCCGGAGTGGATCCGGCTCGACGACTGGGGCTACCCGATCGTCAACGCCGCCGCCGTCGTCCCGCCCGAGCTGCTGGATCGAGCCCGCTGGGCGATCTCGAACTGTCCTGCGCTCGCCCTCTCGCTGAGGGCCGAGCCGGTCGCAGTCGGGGCGGTGCGGAGCGGTTCTCTCTGACCGGCGGGGCGACTGCAGAACCCTCGGCCTATCCTCGACACCATGACTGAAGTCTCCGATCGATATGCCGCCATCGCCGACGGGTTTACCGCGCGCCTTGTGGGGGTGCCGCCGCACGGCTGGGATTCGCCGTCACCGTGCAGCGAATGGGACGCCCGCGACATCGTGACGCACGTCGTCAATACTCACCGACGTGTGTTCGCCAACGTCGACGGTACCGAGCCCGAGGTGGTCGACGCAGCTGACGACCTGTCGACAGCGTGGTCTCACGCCAACGAGGGGATTCGAGCGGCACTGGCCGATGTGCGCGCCCAGACGATCGTGGGCGGCATGTTCGGCGAGCAGCCCTTCGAGTCTCTCGTCGGGCGCCTGCTCTGCGCCGACACCTTGGTCCACACCTGGGATCTTGCTCGCGCCACAGGCCAGGACGACCGCCTCGACGCGGCAGCGGTGGCCAAGGCAATCGAGTTCCTGAGCCCGCTCGACGAGGCCATTCGCCGCCCCGGGGGTTTCGGTCCGAAGATCGACCCGCCTGCGGATGCCGACGCGCAAGCACGACTCCTCTGCTTCGCTGGGCGGGCGATCTGAGCTGAGGCCTGCTCAGCCAGGCTCTCGGTCGAGGTACAGGCAGAACGGGTGTCCGGCGGGATCGAGCAGCACGCGGACGTCCTCCTGCGGCTGATACCCAGCGAGCGTCGCTCCGAGCTCAACGGCCTCGGCCACGGCAGCGGCCAGATCGTCGACCGCGACATCGAGATGCATCATCATCTGCTGTCGCCCGTCGGCAGCGGGCCAGACCGGAGGCACGTAGTCGGGCTTGGACTCGAATGCCAGGTAGGACGACGTGCCCGGGACGGCGATGGCGGCTTGGCCCTCCCCCTGCTTCTCGCTCGGCCACCCGAGCACGCCGGCGTAAAAACTGGCGAGCGCCTCTCCGTCCCGTGCTTCGAGCACGACTCCCCACCAGTCTGTCTTGGATCGTCCGCGCATAGAGCCATGTTGGCATTGGCGAAGCCGGTCCGCTCATTCCCCGGTGCGTCTGCCTGCAACGTTGTAGGGCGCTAACAACTGCTGCTAACGGGCGCTAGCGGGCGGAGCCACGTCGGTGTTGTACACGTTGATCCCGAGGTAGACGAAGCCGTCGGTAGTGGTCTTGTCGTCCGCCGAAAAAGCACATTCGGCCTCCGCTCCGACATCCCAGGAGATGATGGAGTGGCACGGAGGGGTCGTCATGCCTCCGCGAACGGTTGGGGCGGCGTCGGCCGGCAGGGTCAGGTCAAACGAGACATTTCTCGTATCGCCCGGCTGGAGATCGAGAGGCTCGTGGAGCAGACTCTGGGGAGCCACGGCCTTGCCCTCGAGTCCCTTCTTGACCGGCATCGTCACGGTAAAGGTCACGACGACTTTGGTCACCGTCATCGCCCGCGTCGGCCTGAGGACGATGTTGCCGGTGATGGTCTCACCGGGCCGCAAAGTCCGGGTGGACAACTCAAGGTCAATGCAACGCTCACCCTTGTAGCGGGCTTCTGCGCTCGCCTCGCTGGCGAAGCGCTCGGGGCCTGCGAGCACCTCGATCGGTGCCTCCGCCTTCACGTCAAGGCCGTGACGCCGCTCGATGATGGCTCTCACCGACCACTTCACCTGATCGGTCGCCGACGGCAAACCGTCCTCGGGAACGTGAAGGCTGACGACGTGCTCGCCCTGCACCACCTTTCCGTCGGAGGAGATGATCGGCACCTCTGTGGTGACGACTTCTTCATGCGAGAGGCTGTCGTGATAACCATGACCGATCACGTCAACGTTGGTGTACCTGTGAAGGCCGGTACGCACCAACTGCACCTTGGCGCCTCTGACCTTGCGGTCCAGGTCACCCGTGATGGTGACGACCGCGCGCACCGTGCCCCCGAGCGCCGTCGGCGCAGTGCCAGTCGTGACGGCCACTGCCGGAAGCCCGCCCGATGACATCCTGACCTACCCCGCTTTCGGACCTCGGCCTGCCCGGTCCAGGCACTCGTGGCTGCGCAGAGTATCACCGTCTCAAATAACGCTCTCTGGTCGTCGGGGGGCGCCGGCGTGACAAGGCGCACTGCCCTTAGGGGAAGGCAGCGAGAGTCCTTCGCTCGTCATCTGAGCGACCACCTTGGCGCCGATGGCCCGGTCGGCGAGGCAACCGGGCTGGCGCCGATGTGCGATCACGCCCTTGGGGGCGTACTCGCGGAACGCGATGCTGTTGGTCTCACGCCCGTTCGTCCACTTGATGGATAGCCCAGTGGTCGGAGACGATCCGCGCCACGGCAGGCGCGCCGTCGCTCGTGCCCGCCCGAACGCCCGCCAGTACAGTGGTCGGGTGCCCTTTGGGCGCGGCTTCGGTGTGGTCTTTCGCATGCCGACTGGTTCAGTAGATGACAAGCAACACAGGAACGGGAGAGTGCCCCGAGCGTTCTCCCTGGTGAGGAAGTTACGGGCTGTGGCGCAGCTTGGTTAGCGCGCTTGACTGGGGGTCAAGAGGTCCCGGGTTCAAATCCCGGCAGCCCGACTAGAAGAGCCCTGGTAGACGGGTGAAACGGACCGCCAAAGAGGTGGTCCGTTTACTTCTACCCTACACATGGCCCTACAAATCTCCGATATTCTTCCTTCGGCAGCCCTGCGCAGAAGACTCGGGTGCCGTCGATCGGTGACCCGGTCGT
Organism: Acidimicrobiales bacterium; assembly: GCA_050008715.1. GTDB lineage: Bacteria > Actinomycetota > Acidimicrobiia > Acidimicrobiales > Bog-793 > JAKACA01. Next base: position 8,164 of record JBEKMC010000048.1, read on the forward strand.
TTCCCGCCAGAGGGAGGAGTCCAACTGATGAAGGCAGGTGCGTTGGACGAGGGATCGGTCGCCTCGTCAGATCGGCGGACGATCGGAACTGCGAAGGGCGAGAACAACGGCACGACGGCGCGTGTCGCCGCCGATGGCAAGCCGCTTCGCTCCGAGCGCGGCATCCGCGAGGTCGAACGCAACGTCTTTCGCGTGCGTGTGAGCACGGGGAGCCGTGATCCGCTCACGGGCAGCCCGAACCAGATCGAACGGGTCATCCGCGGTGGAATCCGGGCGGCCCGCGACCTTCACTCCAAACTCGAAGGCGAAGTGGCCAAGGGCGTCCACGGCGGATCCACCATGACCGTCGGTGAGCTGCTCGACGACTGGCTGGGTGTGTGCAAGCGGCGAGTCGACAAGGCTGGAAGAGCAGGACTCGAGAAGAACACCTACAACAACTACGAGCTGCAGGTGCGGACCTTGAAGGCCACCCAGCTCGCGTCGATGCAGCTCACGCGCCTCACGACCCGACGGCCGGTCGAGGAGACCTACGAAGCCCTCGGTCAGGTCTTGGGCGCCGCCCGGATGGCTCAGGTGCACAAGGCACTGCGGGCGGCCTTCAATCACGCCATGGGTGAAGGATGGATGACGCTCAATCCGGCAGCGCTCGTGCGGGAGAAGCCGAGCCCGCCGACACGTAGTCGCGCCACGCCGACACGCGAGCAGGTGGAAGAGGCGTTCGTGGCGGCCCAGGACGTGCACGTCGACCTCGACGCCTTCCTCGCCACAGCGGCGCTCACTGGGCTGCGTCGCCAGGCGCTCTGTGGACTGCGCTGGTCGGACATCGACTACGACGCCGGCCTTGTCTCCATCCGCCGCGTCATCAACGTGGTCGGCGGCAAGCCAGTGCTGGTCGACCATGCCAAGCACCGACGCACCAAGACGGCACCGCCGCCCAAGCATCTCGACCAGGCGCTCGTGCCAGTGCTCAAAGATCTCCGTGAACGGCAACGTCAGCGCGCGGCGGACAGTGGGACGACGTATCCCGCCGACGGCTGGCTCTTTTCCCCCGACGGGATGGGACTCGATCACGTCAGCCCTGATCACTTCGGGCGGCTCGTCAAGCAGGTGATGCAGAGCCTCGATCTCGACGCCACGCTGCACTCGCTGCGACATCACCGCGGAAGCAAGCTTGTCAGCGAGGGCGTTGATCCGGCCATTGCAGCGCGCGAGCTCGATCACGGCTCGTTGAGCTACTTCCTCGACACTTACGTTCATCCCGTGCGCTCGGAGGTCGATCCGAAGCTGAAGAGGGTCGGGAAGTCCTACGCCATAGGTGGCAAGGCCGAATCGATGCCTCGGAACCTGTCCGATCCGCACAGCAAAGATGCAGATGCTCCGCGAGCGAGCCGTCCTAACGGCTCGAAAGCCAACGCTGGAACGGCTCACGCGAGACGCGCCAGGTCCGTCCAATCTTGAAGGCTCCCGGTAGCTCGCCGGCCTTGGCTCGCCGGTAGACGGTCTCCGCACAGACGCCCAGCTCCCAGGCGACATCGGAGATGGAGAGCGTCGCTCGAAGGCTGTGCTCGCCGGCATCGTCTGGCCGGATGGGCCGTGGCGGCCCCCCACGCTGTTCAACGAGCGTGATGAAGCGACGGCGGTTCGCGTCGGCCTTCACGGCTGAGCTTCGTGACGGCGCGCGCACCGTGTGGCGACGACGAGAAGGATCAGCGGCCGGCTCGAGCGCGTCGTAAGACGAAGCAGTGAGGTGGTCGTCCTCACCGTCATCACTGCGCTCTGTGCGGGGTGGCTCAAATTCCCACTCCCTTTTCCATGTTGGGGCGTGCGTCTACGGCGGCTCCGACAGCCTGCGGCTGGAAACGGAGTCCGCCAGTGAGAATGACCGCCTGTTGCAGAGCGCTCCGTGCCAGTTCGCGCTGACCGGCTTGCTCCGCGCTCGCGACGGCGCTGTCGGGTCCGAGAGGTCGGTGATCCTCGCCGATGCTCCAGCGCTCCCGGTAGGCGGCAACGGTGCAGATGGCTCGGAGCCATTGTTTCTGAGCGGCGGAGTTGGCGGGTGGCTCGCCGAGGTGGCGCAACCAGGGGGCGCGGCTCGTGACGGCCTCTTGGCCGAGAGTCCAGGCTCGGTCCTGCAGGGCATGGTCGCGTTCCTCGAGGGCTCGGGCGAGGTCCGGATCGGTGACGTTGAGAGCTCGGGGGACGAGACCGGCGATCAGGTTGGTGCTGCCTTTTCGGCGGCTGCCGGCTGCTTGTGTGAAGCGTTCGACGCGTTGGTGGAGCACGGAGGCGACGTCGTCGACCTCAGCGATTGGGCGGGCTGTGACGAGGTGGGGGAGTGCGGCGCCGATATCGACCCCGCGAGCCTCTGCTCGCCTGAAGGCGGCGACAAGCGGCCCCTGTGCGTCGCTCGAGCGGACGTCTTCCAGCTGTTGGGCGGTGAGCCCGGACTGGCCGAGGAGGGCATTCCAGCGATCCCGTTGGGCGGCTTGGGCAAGCGTTTCGTACTCCGCTTGCAGGCTCGTCCAGCTTTCGGCATCGTGCTGTGCTCGGCGGAGGGTCTCGTGGGCGGAGGCCTCGGCGCCGGTATTGGCGAGCACAGCGCCGAGCACGTCTCGGGCCGTTCGGGGGTCGCCGACGCGGTCGTGGCCGGTCTGCGGGTCGGGGTCGTATGCGGTGTCGACGTAGAGCAAATTGGCCTCACGGCCACGCGTGGCGGCGACGTAGAGAGCTTCTCGGGTGGTACTCGGCGAGACGAGGGCGTGGGCAGTCCCGACGGTCCGGCCTTGGGAGCGATGAGCAGTTGTCGCATAGGCAAGCTCGACATGTTCAGCGACGTAGTCAGCCGGCAGAACGATGAGGCCGTGCCCGCCGGCGCGCCGGACGGTCATGCTCCCGTCGTGATCGGTGGCAGTGACCACCCAGCGGTCGCCGTTCTTGACCCAGCCGGTTCCGGTGGCGAGGTGACGGTCGTTGCGACGGGTGACGACCTGGTCGCCGACGCCGACCATTTGCCCAGCGGCGACGGTCAGACCGTCTTCGGCGACCTCTCCGGCGGCGACGCGGTCGGCCCGGGCGCGGCGGTTCAGCTCGCTCACGGTGGCGGCGTCGGGGGCGATCATGAGGCTCGACGTGCCAGTATCGGTGTCGTGCTTCCATGCCGTGTAGATGGTCTCCAGGAGCTCTTCGCGGGTGCCGCCGGTGATCCTGTTGTGCGACTCGTAGCTATCGAGGGCCTTCTCGTTGCCCCGTCGGAGCTCGATGCTGGCGGCGCGTTCCCATGCCGAGCTGAACCGGTGGACCTCGCCCAGCTCGGCCACCGACGTGTTCTCGTGGCGGGCGAGGAGCCCGAACGCACCGCCGGCGTCGACGGAGCCTTGTTGGGCCCAGTCGCCCGACAGGAGGATCTTCGCCCCGGCGTCGGTCGCCGCCCTGACGAGCTCGTCGAGGGCGAAGGTGCCCGCAAGGCCGGCCTCGTCGATGATGAGCAGTTGGCCCGTTTGGAGCTGCCATCGGGCGATCTCGGCGTCCAACGATTGCAGGCGTTCTCGCAGCTGCTGGGCGTTCGCAGAGTGCGGGTTGTCGGCCAGGAGAGCCGCAATCCGTCGGCCTTCGTCGAGCCGGGCGGGAAGCTTGCGGTGCTCGGTGAGCCATTTGGCGGTGTTGTCGGTGGCGATGCCGAGCTCGCCGGCGAGCACCGCGGCAGCGGCTGCTGACGGCGCCAGTCCGATCACCGACCCTGGGCCGTGCTCGGCTTCCCAGACCGCTTTGAGGCCGGCAAGGGTGGTGGACTTTCCGGTACCGGCCGGCCCGACGAGGACGTCGATCCACCGCCGCGAGGTGGCGATCTTCTCCACGGCGACGGCCTGGTCGACCGACAGGCGGTGGTCCCGACCGGGCATGTTGTCCTCGGTAACCCTTGCGACCGTGGCGGTTGTGACCGTCGGTGCACCGCTTCGTTGTGCGCTTTCGAGGAGGCGGGCCTCGGCATCGAGCAAGGTCTCGGTCGTGTAGATCCTATGGCTGCGGGGCGCCAGCCGGGACGATCCGTCGGGCCGGAGATACCGCTCGGGCGTGTGATGCAACGGCGGAGGCGTGAGGGTCAAGGAGGCATCGACGGCGAGGTCGGTGATGTGTTCGGCGACTGTGACGCGGTCGTCGGGGCTGGCGAAGCGCACGCCGTGGAGGAGACGGTGGGCTTCGTCAAGGAGGTTGTCGCGCCGGTAGGTGGCACGCCGCTCCGCCACCGCTGCCACGACAGCCCGGGCGGCGTCATCGAGAATCGGCTCCGCCAGGTCGCCAGCGGCGAGGAGGGGGAGATCGTTGCGGTCCCGGAGCGATGCCACCCACGCTCCTTCGGCGTAGCCGGCATCGAGGTTGCCGGCGCGTCGGCGCCAGTGTTCGGTCATCTCAGCCAGGCTGCGATGGGACTTGGCGGGTCGGGTGGCGATGGTGGCTTGCTGGCGGAGGCGCACGATCTCGACGCCTGTCGGCTGGCGGCCGTGGTCGGCAACGAAGGACTCGATCAGGTCGTCTTTGGAGGCCTCGATCTGCGCGACGCGCTGTGAGAACTCGGCCATGAGGCTCTCGGGCACACCGGCGATCTCGAAACGGGCGCGCTCCGAATGACGACGGTCGCGGGCCTCCCATCCCACCCCCAACCGCCTCGTGAGCAGGTCCGACAGGACCCCCTGGTGCAGAGAGGAGAGGGCCGAGCGGTTCTGGAAGACGGCCCGGCTGTCGAGGGTCCTCCAGCGCCCGTCGGAGCTCGAGCGCGCTCGATTCCAGATGACTACGTGATCGTGCAGTTGAGGGTCGCCGGCACGCGAGTCGAAGTGGGTGAAGGCGGCGGCGATCACCCCGTCGATGTCCTCGGTGACGATGCCGTTCGTGCCTGAGCGGGAGTGGAACACCTCGCGCTCCGCGTAGGAGAGCACGTAGTCGACAGCTTGGCGGTGGCAGTCGTAGATCACCTGTCGGGTCTCTTTATCGGCCAGCGCCCAGGCCACAGATATCGACTTGCTCGGACTGAAGGTGAGATCGAAACCTGCCACCGGAGCCAGGTTCGAGCTCGTATTCGGGCAGCGGCCGACCGGCTCGCGGGTGACCGGGTCACAGCACAGACCGAGCATGTTGTAGAGGTGCTCCTCGGTCACGACCGACTCCTTCTCCACCCCTCTCCCGCCGGCCAGAGCGGGAAGACCGGAGCCGAGAAACACCCCCGGCGGGGTGCCCGATGCCGCGTAGTATGCGGCCAGGGTCTCGGGACGCTCGGGCGCCCCGTCACCGACGGCGACCGAGTCCACCAGGTAGCGGAACCCGCCCCCCAAACTGATTCGCCGCATCGAGATCACTGGCCGTTCCTCCTCTTCTACCTACTGGCGCTGTGCCGCTCCACAGTTGGACGCCTTCGCGGAGCGCAGCCGCCGAGAGCTCCGCCAGCTCGCGCTCGGCTCTCAATCCGGACGGGCTGACAGCTCCAGCCGGCGCCTCGCCACAGCGACGGCGAGGCTGGCGTTGCAACCGACTCCACCGATCTCCTGGCGGGCGTGGTCGCTCGATGCGTCCCTCGCTCGTCGTTCATTTGTCGCCGGCTCCTGCCCTGTCATCAGGTCATTGCTCCTCAGTGGAGCGCGGCCGCGCGACCGCCCCTATAAGGGAGGCAACGGCGGCTACACGCAAACCGCGAGCTCCCCAAAGGTGAGCTGCTCAGCTCAGATTTCGAAGACAACCGTCGGGTTTTGTCGATCCCTCCGATGACGAGGAGGAGCGGTCAGGAAGCAGGCCGGAAGCGGCAGATCACGCGGTAAAGGGAGCGTCGGGGAGGGGGATGAGGCTCATCGTCGGCGTGGCGGGCGCTGTCACTTTTCCGTCTATATGGCCCACTACCGCCCCGAATGCCCATCGTGTGAAGCTGGCGAAGCCTCGAGTGGAGAGTTTGGCCGGAAGAACGGGCGGAGTGGCAGTGGGTCGGCCGGGATGGGCTCGGCGATCGTGGAGGTCGATCGTCGTGCGCGGATGAGGTTAGGGAAGTTCACACGGCGGACGCGGCCGCGCTGGTGGCTTGGTGGCCAGCGGTCGCCGGTCACGGATGCGACCGTGCGATGTGACAGCGCCCGTCAGGCAGCCACCTCGAGGATCGCCCGGATGCTGAGCGCGCCAGAGTCGGGCGCGAGATGCTTGGCGCCATGACTGACCGACAGCGAACCTGAAGCGAAGATGCCCTCGACAACGAAGTACGCCTACGGAGTTCCGCCGTCAACTCCAACATCCACCGGCCCTCCGCGATTTTCGCCGGGGACTCGGGGGAGCCAGCCACCGGGGTCGAAGGCTGTGCCGGCAGCGGCGGGACGCCCCGCCATCTAACGAGACAAGGCTGCCCCGAGCCGATCCGTACCGCGACTGAACGACACGCGCTCCAGGGGCTGCAGGCCGGAGTTTCTAAACCTCGTTGTCCAGTCATTCTTCCCGCCCGGTTGACATACTGCGCCGGAGGGTGTGAGATCGATCACAAGGGGCCGCGCTGCCCCAGAAGTGGGTTGACAACATGGTCCGCTCTCGGTTCTGTTTGCCTGCAGCGTTCGGTTCGAGGCACTCCGGTGCCCGACCTGACACCCAGTCAGGGACCCGCTTCCGCCCGACCGCCGACCGGAGGTCCCCTTCGCGCTGGTGCGCCCTGATTGCCTCCGTCCTTCTCGCCGGACTGATGGTTCTCATCCCTGCGTCGACGGCTCAGGCGGTGCAGCGTGCCGCGCAAGCGACCGAGCTCTACGTGGGCATCGGCTCGCCGGCCGAGCTCGAGGTGATCGACGCCGTGACCGGGGAGGAGGTCGGGTCCCCGGTGTCGCTCGTAGCCGAGCCGCTGGCGCTGTCCTACTGGAGCCCCGTGAGCGCCGATCCCGGCGAGGTCGCCATCGCCGAGAACGGCGACTTCCAGGTATTCAATCCCACGACCGGGAGCCTCACCGCGGCCGCATCCCTTTCTTTTAAGCCATCGGCGGTCGCCGTGGCGGCCGTGACGAGCACCCAGCAGTACGCCCTCGTCGTCGGGGGCTCCTCGCCGGGCAAGGTGTCGGTCATCAACCTCGACGACAACCCCCCGCAGGTCGTGCAAACGTTCGCGCTCGGTTTCTCGAGCGGAACGCCCAGTGGGATGGCCGTCAACACTTCGGGGACGTACGCCTTTGTCACCGACCCGACCTCCCATCAGATCGAGACACTCGAATACGTGGTCGGCGACCCCTTCACCATCTCCGCCACATACAAGAACTCGAGCCTCGATCCGTCCTCCATCATCTTCTCGGTGGCCGACGCCGCCATCTTCTATTCGACGGGGGACGACGTCGACGAGAGCAGCGTGCCGTCCGGCACGGTCTCGGCGCCCTCAGAGGAGATCTCCATCGCCGAGAGCGGGACGTCGTGTACCTCCAGCCTGTCGGCCGGTGCCCTCGTCAACGACCCGGACGGCTCCTCGAGCGACCTCTACGTACAAGAGGTCGGCTCCGACAATGTCGGCGACGTCAGCACCACCAACGACGATCTCGCCGCCTGCATGACAGCCCCCACCTTCGCCGCCGGTTCTCTTGCCTTTGTCAACGATGGGGGGATCCTGGCGTCTTCCTCGGCGTCCGGCTCCAGCATCGACCTCATCGGGACGAACCCAACGGGCTCCCCCTCCTACGACACAATCGAGAACGTCGTCTCGCTTCTCGGCACGGCCACGGCCATGGTTCCCGCCTACGATCTCACCCTCGACCCGCAGGCCTACGTCGCCGAGGCGGCCTCGAACGAAATGGCCATCGTCAATCTGCAAGGAAGCAGTTACGTGGCTGGGACCGTTTCGTTGCCCACGGGAAGTGAGCCAGAGGGCGTCGCCGTCAGCCCGAACGGCGAGTACGTCTACGTGACCGATTACGGCACGAACAAAGTGTCGGTCATCGAGCCAAGCCTCCTCTACACGCCCTCCGGCGCCCTCATCGCCAGCATCGCTCTTCCCTCTGGGGCCGAACCGGACGCCCTTGCTTTCAGTCCCGACGGCGACCAACTCCTCGTCGACGACTACGGCATCGGGAAGATCTCCATCATTGACACCAACCCGAACGACGGCACCTATGACCAGGTGTTGAGCAGCCCATGCGTGCTCAGCTCGTGTTCGAGCTCGGCGGGTCCGGACGCCATCGCCTTCTCGCCGAGCGGCGCCTACGCCTATGTCGCCGACCACGTCGGCGACCTCTCGATCTTCACGCAGTCGGGTGGCTCCTATGCCCTCGCAGCTTCGCAAGGGTCCCTTTTCACCAACGTCCCGACCGATATCGTGATCGCCCCCAACGATGAGACCGCCTACGTCACCGACGAACTCTCGAGTGGGGACGGCTACCTCGACGAGTTCTCCATCGACCCGGCCAACGGTGAGTTCGAGAGCCTCAACCACGTCACCGTGGGGACATTTCCCGGTGCCGTCACCCTCTCCTCCGACGGCGCCACCGCCTATGTGGCCGACTGGGCCTCGAAGTACGTGAGCGTCGTCGCGCTGGCGACGGGTGCCGTCACGAACGTCTCGGTGTCGAGCTCGAGCTCGAACAGCATCTCCTACGTCTCCCTCACCCCCGACAGCAGCGAGTTCGTGGCCACGGCGCACGGCAACCCGTCCACCGTGTACATCTGCGCGACGAGCGACGACGATTGTTCGAGTCCAGTGGACCTCGGCGACAACACCTCGGGGGATCTCACCGTCGCCGTCGGGCCGGCCTACTACAGCCCAGCGACCCAGTCTGTCGCCGGCGACGAGGACGACATCAACCCATCCGTGGCCGCCTCCAGCCAGGTCGACATCGAGGACGGGGTCGACACCGCCAGCGGCAGCTACACCTTCAACCAGGACGACCTCTCCCTTCCCGACATCGGGCTCTCCCTCGACCTCTCCCAAGAGTACGACTCGTCCAACGCCGCCACGAACGGCCCGCTCGGCTACGGCTGGTCCTTCTCCTACGGCATGACGGCTCACCAGGTTCCCGACACGGCCAGCACCAACCCCTGCGCAATCGTCGTGACCCAGGAGAACGGCACTCCGGCCGTCTTCGACCCGCCCGCCTGGACGACCTCCTGTCCACCCCTCTCGGCCAGCTACCAGCCGCCCACCTGGGAGCAGGCCAGCCTCAGCACGGTGACCGACTGCAACGGAACGGACTCGTGCTGGGACATGAGGCGGGACAACGGCACGCAGTACCTCATCGACCAGACGACGGGCGACCTCATCTCCGAGACCGATCGCAACAACAACAAAGTGACCCTCGCCTACTCGGGAGGCAAGCTCTCGACGGTGACGGGTGAGAGCGGGGTGCGCCAGCTCAGCTTCACCTGGACGGGCAACAACATCACCGAAGTGACGGACTCAGCCGGGCGCACGGCCACCTTCGGCTACTCAAGCGGCAACCTCACGAGCCTCACCCTCTCGGCCAGCTCCACGCTCGACCCGACGACACACGAGTGGGCCTTCTCCTACAACTCCTCCCACCAGCTCACCGACTGGTGGAGCCCGGACAACGAGGCGGCCTACGCAGGCAACACCGCGGAGGCCACCCAGATCGCCTACAACGGCGCCGGCCAGGTCACATCGGTGACCGATCCTGCCTACCTCACGCAGTGCAACGGGAGCGCCGGGCCGCCTTACTGCGCTCCCGAGACCACCTTCTCCTACCCCTCCTTTGACACCACGACCGAGACCGGGACGGTGCTGATCGCGGACCCGAACGAGAACTATGACCTGTCCGCCGACGTCAACGGCGGCGACGGCAACGTCACCCTCGACCGCTACTCCGACGGCGTCCTCGTCCAGCAGGTGCAGGGCTACGGATACGAGACCTCCTCCACCTCGCCCTATGACCAGTACGCAATGGCGACAGACGCCACCGCCACGGTTCCGGACCCGTACGTCCTCGAAGCGGCCGAGTCGGTCGACGGCGACGGCAACCTCACGACGACCAACTACGACTCCATGGGGAACCCCATCTACGTCACCGACCCGGAGGGCAACGTCACCATAACCGTCTACAACGGTTTCAACGAGGTCGAGGTGGAGCTCTACCCGAATGGCATCGAGGGTGAGAGTACGTTCGACTCACACGGCAACGAGCTCACCTCGACCAACCGGGACGGTGACGTCACGAGCTATGCCTATAACTCCAACGGCGAGATGTGCGCCATGTTGAGCCCCGACGGTTACGCGGCGCCCAACAACGACCGTTTGACGAGTTGCCCGTCTGGTCCCGCCCCCTACGTCACGGCCTACGGCTACGACGCCGAGGGCGATCAAACCTCGGTCACAACCTACGACGGCACCAACAACACGGCGTCAGAGACCTACGTGACCACCAGTCTCGACGACGCCGCCGGCGAGGAGTGCGCCTCGCTCAGCGCCTATGGCTACGCAGCCGGTGATCGCCTCCCCGGAAGCTGCCCGGCGGGCGGAGCCGCCTACGAGACGGTGAACACGGCCTTCGACGTGTTCGGCAATGTCCTAACGTCGATCTCTCCCACTAACGCCAGCGGCGGGACGACCACCAGCACCTATGACGCCGACGGCAACAAGCTCACGGCGACGGACCCAGCTGGCGACGTCACGACCTCGACCTATAACCCAGACGACCAGCTCTGCTGGACCACGCCCTCGGCGTCGAGCGCCACCTGTGGCGCACCCCCGACGGGCGCCGGCACCGAGACGACGACGTATAGCTACGACGCGGACGGCAATCAGGTCGCCTCCGTGGCTCCCGATGGCAACGTCAATACGAGCTTCTCGTGCCTGTACGAAACGACCTCCACGTTTGACAACCTACGCAACATCCTGTCGGACACGACCCCGGCTGGTGGCACGACGTGCGCCAACGAGACGACCAGCACGACGAAGTACACCTTCGACCCGGACGGCAACCGGCTGACCGAGGTCGAGCCGCCGCCACCCGGACAGACGACTGCTGTCACGACGACGTCGGCCTACGACCAGGACGGTGAGCTCTGCTGGACCGACGTGGCGGTGGTCTCGAACCCGACCTGCGCCTCGCTCCCTTCGTCAGGGGCCCTCACGTCGTACGCCTATGACGCCGACGGGAACGAGCTCACCGTCACCGACCCGTCAGATGACGTTTTCACCTCGACCTACGACCCTGATGACAAACCGTGCTGGACCGCCCCGATATCGGTATCGAACCCAAAGTGCGCTTCGCCCCCGACAGGTACCGGCACCGAGACCACGACCGACTACATCGACGCCGACGGTAACCAGGTGGCGACAACCGGGCCGAACGGCAACCCTTATGGCTCGTCCAACCCGACGGGCTGCAACCCCCTCACGACCTCGGATTGTGCGGACACCACCTACAACGTCTACGACGAGCAGAGTCGGGAGCTTTCCACGACTGATCCGAGCGGCGACGAGACCCAGTACACCTACGACGCCGACGGCAGCATGCTCACCGAGAAGGCTCCGGACAGCAACGAGAGCACCTACACCTACAACGGGGCCGGACAGGTGACCCAGATCTCGTACACCGACGGCACGCCGACGGTCAGCTACCAGTACTCGGCCAACGGGGAGCGCTGCTGGATGTATCAGGGTACCTCGACCAATTCATGCAGTTCGCCGCCGGCCGGCGCTACGACGTACAGCTACGACAGCTCCGACCGACTCGTCTCGGAAACGAACAGCGCAGGGGCAACCGTCACCTACGGCTACGACGCCAGCTCGAACCTCGCCTGCCTGAGCTACCCGAACTCGTCGGGGAACACGTGCTCGTCGTCCGGCACCCCCACCGGTGTCGTGCGCTACACGTATGACCAAACGAACCAGCTCACCTCGCTCACCGACTGGGCCGGCGACACGCTCACCTTCTCCTACAACGGCAATGGACAGCAGTGCTGGGTCTCGACCTACGCACCGAGCGCGCCGACGTGCGCTTCACCGCCGTACCAGAGCGGAGCCGTCACGACGAATGACACCTTCGATACCTCGGGCAATGAGTCCGACCTCAAGACGACAACCGGCGCTGCCCCGACCAACCTGCTCGACCTCGCAGTGGGGACGAGAAGCCCGGATGAGTTCATCGAAGCCGAGACGCCGACCGTCAGCACGACGGTGGAAGCTAAGGACAGCTACGCCTATAACGACATCGAGCAGGTGAGTTCGGGCCCGATCACGGGGTCCTCCGGCAGCACCACCTACCAATACCTGCCTACGGGCAGCATCACAGCCGACACGACAGCGTTCCAAAGTGCTGCCTACACTGCCGCCGGAGCGCTTTGCTGGACCTACACGGGAACGTCCACTAATGCGTGCGGTTCGCCCCCGACCGGGACCGGGGCGACCGTTTACACGACAAACACGGACGGAGAGCTAACCGAGATGGCTCCGTCAGCGGGGAACCCGGCGAGCTACGGTTGGGAGACCGAGAGAGGCCTGCTCACCTGCGCAAACACGGATGGGAGCACCTGCTCGACCTCTAGCCCAACCTCGACGACGACTGTCTACACCTACGATGCAGACGGCCTCCGCATGTCTGCGACGATCGGCTCCACCACGACCAGTTTCACGTGGGGGACATTCAATGACAACCCCGACCTCCTCTCGGACGGCACGTGGGACTACATCTACGCGAACGGCATCGCCACGCCAATCGAGCAAATCGCAACGACGGGATCGAGTCCCACGGCCGATCTTCTCGTCTCTGACGAGAGCGACAACGTCCGTGGCATTGTGCAAATATCGGCCGGGGCGCACCAGGATCAGCTAGTCAACTACACCGACTACGATGCCTACGGAAAGCCAATCGCGGCATCAGGTGGCGCGGGCGAGCCCGGCGGTATCTCGACCGCACAGACGAGCCTCAACCCCAATTACGTGGGTTCGACGCCGTGGGGATACGGACAAGGATATACCGATCCCACGGGGCTAATGTATCTTATCAACCGGTATTATGACCCGACAACCGGTCAGTTTCTATCGGTGGACCCAGATCTGACGCAATCCCAGCAGTCATACGAGTATGCGAACGACAATCCCATCCAGAATACAGACCCCTCGGGGAAGTTGTATATGTACAGCGATGGCGGTGGTTGCATCACATACCTAGGTAACGCGTCCGAAAAACCCGAACCGTGCTTGACGGCGGCGCAGCTTCGTCGGTACAGCGCAGCTGATTGTCATGATATCCTGGCTGCGAATGGAATCACGCCTGATCCCAGCTTGGGTCTGTGCGGCGAACCACCGCCATCGTTATGGCGGCGAGCAACGGAGGACGTCGGCCATGCCCTCGGGCGCGTAATAAAAGCGATACCGCGAGTCGCCCATGTTGCGGCATGCAACGCCTGGACGTTCGACGCGTTCGCAATGACCCCGGGTACTGAAATCGTGACCAGTAGCGTGGAGGGATTCGGGTGGGGAGTAGCCGATATAACGGCAGGTGTCGCAGTGGGTAGGCTAGGCCAGAGGTTAGGTGCCACCATCCTAATAGTGATGGGCGTAGTTACAATGGCCCTCAGCAGCGCAACATTCGTGGTGGGTGAGCTAACGATCGCTCAGGAGTGCTGAACATGAGGGTGCGCGAGTTTCTCTCGTGGTGGTTTGGAGGGCTCATACTCTTATGTGTGGTAGCAGATATTGGTGCTGCTGGCCACTGGTCAGTAGTTATGACCGTTATTGTGGCCGAGTGTGTCGTGCTGTTAGGAATCGTGCCGCTCCTCATCCGGAGGTTACTTCGAAAAGATCGGTGACGCGCGAGAAACGCCGCGGATGCGTCATCGCACGGTAGGCTGCGATTGGGAGCGGCTTCCACCCCGACTATGAGGAGTGACTCTTGAGCCGGAGCGAGCAAGCGATGCAGGTGACAGCTCCCATAGCCTCCGCTATCCCGGAACCGAACAGCAAGACAATGTGGTCGCTCGTTCCCGTATAAATTGAGCTTGCCGATACAATAAAGCCGATCCCCGCAAGCACGAGCAGTCGTTGCTTAATAATAGGCACAATGCTGAGGGTATCGGGCTTGGACTGTTCATGCCAGTCGTCGGTCGAGTGGCGTGGCATGGCGTGGTCGCTTGCGTAGAGTTCTGGCCAGTCGGTTTCACGGTGTCGTTTCACGGATGTCCCAGCGACGGCGACGGCGGCGCAGCGTACAGGACAAGGTGCCGTCCGATCCGATCGCAAGACAAACCTCGTGGAAGGCTAGCGATTCGACGCTCGCGTCGATGTCAACGGCATCTGCTGGCAGGATGTATCGATCCTGCCCTGATTTAGTGCCCTTCGCTGAGTACTTCCGCCGTAGTGTTCGTTGAAGCCAGGACGTAGCAGCGGGCTCCAGCGATACACGAAACGGCATCGAGGTTGGCTCTGGGGATCGATCCCCACGCAGACCACTTCGTTCCACCGTCTTCCGTGCGGAACAACTCATTGCCACCGACCGCAAAGCACTGGAGAACTGTCGCGCAGAAGACCGAGTGAAACGCCGCTTCATTAGGAGCCCGCTGGGCGGTCCACTGTCTGCCACCGTCTTCCGTGCGTAGCGCTGGATAGGCAGAGGAGGCGACCTCGCAGACGTCGGCAGCTGGGCAAGAGATTCCGGAGACACCAGCGGTAGCTTGTGGGAGCGCTACCGTATCCCAGGTGGTTCCGCCGTCGCTAGTGCGTGCGGCCACTGGCGCAAGTCCCGCTGCGCCTCCTTGCCCCACCGCGATGCAGATCGTGACCGACGCGCAAGCAAGCGAACTCGTGAGGAAGGCAGGCGCACCCGCCTGCTTGTGCCATGTGACGCCACCGTCTGTCGTTCGCAGGGCATACGAAGCGTCGGTCAGTATCTCGCAGACCGCGGGTGTCGGGCACGACAACGATGTGACCACTGAGCCGTCAGTCAACGGCAGTATTGTGGCGGCCCACGTGGCACCGTAGTTGGATGTTCGGAAGAAAAGCGCGTACGTACTGATTCCGATGCCTTCGCATTCTGGAGCGGTTGCGCAAGTGAAGCTCGTCACCGCAAGCGGGCGGGTAGCGAAACTGGTGCGAGTCCAGTCCAGGCCCGCGTCCGTGGTGTGAGCGGCGATGGCGACCGAGGGGTCGAGAACCTCGCAATCCGAGTTACTCGTGCAGTCGAGAAAGGGTCCCGCCCCGAATGTGTCGTGCAGAGGAAGGCTCAAGAGCAGATGCCAGTCCGCAGGCGATGTAGTCTCGGATTTAGACGTTGGACGCGACGCACTCACGGAGCAGCCACCGAGCAGCAGAGCAAGCAAGCAAGCGACTACGGGGCCACACTTGTTGAGGCTGGCCACGACCTAAGTCTAATGCGCTCCGTCTCATGGCGGCCGAATCGCCACGTCGGAGTCGCGATCGGGCGCCGGTACACGGAACGGCATCGCACCGGACGGTGATGCTCCGTTCCGCCATCGCTCTGCATCTACGGCGTGTAGGGCCCTGCTTCTGGATGTGCCCTAGATCTTCTTGGTCCACCGGTCCCTGGATCTTGTGACAAGTTTCAAGCCGCGGCTCCAAGTCGCGCGTTGGTGACGTAGTCGCCGAGCACGCGCTCGATCGTGGTGAGGGCTCGACGTAGCTCGAGTGGAGCCGGTGGCTTGTCCGCCTCGAGGAGTGGCTGGAGGAGCCGAGCCTGCATGTAAATGCTGATCGAAAACGGGAGCACCTGACTATCCCTGGTCTTCCTCGTCCCGCCTCGCAGGCTTCATACCTGCAGCTGGACGAGAAGACGGGAGAAAGGTGCGTTCCGACATGAACGAATGGACT
>JBEKMC010000049.1:0-23739 GCA_050008715.1 Acidimicrobiales bacterium
CTGGCTCAAGCTGCGCTACCCGGCTGCGTTCCTGGCGTCGTTGCTGAATTCGCAGCCGATGGGCTTCTGGGCGCCGCACACCCTCGTGGCCGACGCCCGGCGTCACGGGGTGAGCGTGCTCGGCCCGGACGTGAACCGGAGCGAGGCGGTGGCGTCGCTCGAGTCCACGGGCGACGCCGGGCCACTCGTCCGCCTCGGTATCACGTCGGTCAAGGGCATCGGGACGGAGCTCGCCGAGCAGATCGCCGGCGGCCGCCCCTACGCGACGCTCGAAGATCTCGCCCGCCGCACCGGGGCGAACCGGACGGTGCTCGAGTCGTTGGCGACAGCCGGCGCACTGAGCAGCCTCGGCGATGTTTCGGCCGACCCCACCAGCTCGGCTGCAGGCCACGGTCGGCGCGAGGCCCTCTGGGCGGCCGGCGCGGCGGCAGAGTCCCGCCCGGACCGGTTACCGGGCGTGATCGTCGGGACGGACGCGCCACCCCTGCCACCCATGAACGCCGTCGAGGAGATGGCGGCCGACCTGCAGACACTTGGCTTGTCGCCGCACTCGTCACCGATGAGCTTGGCGCGGGGAGAGCTCGAGCGCAGGGGTGCGGTGCCGATCTCGGCGCTCATGGGCGTGCCCGACGGCGCCAAGGCCACGATCGCCGGCATCGTCACCCACCGGCAGCGGCCGGCGACCGCCGGAGGAGTCACGTTCCTGAACGTCGAGGACGAGACGGGCCTCGTCAACGTCATCTGCTCGGCAGGCCTCTGGGTGCGCTACCGGCGGGCTGCCCGTTCCGCCGTCGTCATGCTCGTGCGGGGCCGCATCGAGCGGGCCGCCGGCGCCCATCCCAAAGCACCCTCGGGAGCGAACCTCATCGCCGAGTACTTGGAGGAGGTCGACTGCGTGATGGCAGTGACACCGTCGAGGGACTTCCGTTGAGATCGGCACCGGTGCCATTGACGCCGGCGCCAGCGGCGCCTGGAGTCAGCCGCCGTACCCCTTGTGCACGCGCCCACGCGGGGTGACGACGGCGTCGGCTTCGTTGCCCCAGGCGGACCAGCCCGGACGCGGATAGCGGGCGAAGAGCTCGAGGTATGGCCCTGGCGAGCAGCTCTCGATGATCTCGTACTGCTCGTCGGGCTTGCGGGAGTGCTCGCGCTTTCGCGTCGCCAGCAGGTTCACCTGGCTACGTCCGGGAGGAAGCGTGCGCATCGTTCCCCGCACGCCGAAGAGCACGAGCTCGGTGACGTTCCGGAAATAGAAACCGACACCGCGCCCATCCGATCCACCGTCCTTGCGGACCTTGTGCCAGACGAGGTTGGCCTTGTAGGTGAAACCCCACTCCTCGAGCACCATGAGGCCATCAGCCAGGAGGGCGTTCGGGACCCAGAGGTAGAGGTGGCTCCGGCCAGCCGCCACGTCGGCGACCGGCAGGGCGGCGATCTCCTTGGCGGTCATCGTGTCGTAGCGCGACAGCCGGCGATGCTCGGGCGCCACCTTCCCGGTCCGGTTCTGGAACCGCCATGGCGGGTCGGCGAGAACCGTGGCGAACGGGCCGCCCGGCAGATCGAGCAAGGACTTCTCAGCAGGAAGGGTCATAGCAGTCCATCGCGCCGAAGTCCGGGGCCATGAGCGCTGAGGATACTCAGGGTGTGCGCGCTCGCCCTCGGACCCCGAAGGCCCGGGCGCGCCGGCAGGACCTCAGGGCCGCCAGAAACCTCAGGGCCGCCAGGACCTCAGGCCTGCCAGGACCTCAGAGCGCCGCCAGCACCGAGTCGGCCGAGCTGACGTCAAGACCGCCCTTCGGCTCGACGAAGACGTTGCTCACGACACCGTTGTCCGCGATGAGGGCATAGCGCTGCGAGCGCCGCCCGAGGCCGAATGGGCTCCCGTCCATCTCCAGCCCGACCGCCTCGGTGAATGCACCGTTCCCGTCGGCCAGCATGAGCACGTTCGACCCGACGCTCTGGTCGCGGCCCCACGCACCCATCACGAAGGGATCGTTGACCGAGATGCAGGCGATCGTGTCGACGCCCTTGGCCTTCAAGTCCTCGGCCCGACGAACGAAACCCGGCAGGTGAAAGTCCGAGCACGTCGGCGTGAACGCGCCCGGCACGGCGAACAGGACGACTTTGCCCGAGCCGAGGACTTCGCCCGTCCGGACCCGTTTCGGCCCACCGTCTGTCATCGTCTGTACCTCGACGTCGGGGATGAGGTCACCAACTGCGATCGTCAATGGTCTGCCCTTTCCGATGAGTTGCAGTTCGTCGTCATCATAAGAAGGCCCCGTCGCCAGCCGATCGGCGAGACCGCCTGGCTTGCAACACATGCAACACTTCACGGCGTGTGCGTGCGCGCGATCAAGGTGGTGGTGACACCTGACGACTTCGCCGCCTTCGGCGCGCTCGTGCGCGAGTACGTGGCGTCCCTTCCGTTCGTGCTCGATTTCCAGGACATCGAGCGGGAGCTGGTCGAGATCGAGCGGGACTACGGCCCGCCGTCCAGCGTTGCCCTGCTGGCCGAGCTCGGTGGCACCGCCGTGGGCTGCGCCGGCATCCGGCCTTTCGAAGGGCCGGCGGTCGCCGAGCTGAAGCGGATGTACCTGCAGCCGGCTGCACGAGGCGCAGGCCTCGGACGTGCCCTCGCCCTCGCCGCCCTCGAGCGAGCCGCCGGCCTCGGCTACGACGTCGTGCGCCTCGACACCGTGGCGGAGATGGAGGTGGCTGCCGCCCTCTACCGTTCCATCGGTTTCGTGGAGATCGAGCCCTACCGTCACAACCCGATCCCGAGCGCCCGCTTTTACGAGAAGGTGCTCGGCGAGGCAGGCTCTCGGTAATGCACGCGTTCTTCGCAGCACTTGGTCGTTTCTCGGTCCGCTACCGCTGGATCATCCTCGCCGTGTGGATTCTCGGCTCCGCCGCTGCCGTCGACCTCCTGCCGTCGCTCGGCAGTGTCGTGAACAGCAACAACACTGCCTTCCTGCCGTCCAACGCCCCCGACGTGAAAGCCGCCAACCTGGCAGCGCCGCTCGGGGGCAAGGAGAACCTCGAGCCGTTGGCGATCGTCGCCTACCGGCCCGACGGTCAAGTGACGCCGGCCGACATCGCCGCCATCCAGCGCGAGGCGGTGCTCGCCCGCGGCGTCGTGAACGTCCGGCGTGTCCAGTTCGTCGGCATCTCGTCCGACCACAAGTCGATCCAGCTGGCGGCGCTGGCGGACGTGGCCGGCTTCAGCCCGCTCAAAGCCGAGAACACCGTCACCGCGCTGATGGCCACGTTCACGAGGGCCGGCGCGCCGGCGGGGCTGGGTTTCTATGTCGGTGGGCAGGTGGCGGACGCCGTCTACCAGAACGAGCAGTCCAACTCGACGGGCAGCAAGACCCAGGACCTCTCGATCCTGTTCATCATCGTCCTGCTCCTGCTCATCTTCCGGTCCCTGCTGGCGCCGTTCGTCACCCTGCTGCCCGCAATCATCGTGCTGCAGCTGGCCGGCTCGATCATCGGGGAGCTGGGTACCCACGCCGGATTGCAAGTGTCCGAGATATCGCAGCTGCTGCTGATCGTGATCGTGCTCGGCGCCGGCACTGACTATGGCCTGTTCCTCGTGTTCCGCGTGCGAGAGGGCATCCGCGACGGGCTCGAGGCGAAGGCAGCCGTCTCCCTTGCCGTGGCGCGGGTGGGGGAGTCCATCACCGCCTCAGCCGGCACCGTCATCCTGGCGTTGCTGAGCTTGCTGTTCGCCACGTTCGGCATCTACCACGACCTCGGGATCCCGCTCGCCATCGGCATCGCCACCATGCTGCTCGCCGGCCTCACGCTCTTGCCGGCGATGCTGGCGATCCTCGGTCGCGCCGTCTTCTGGCCGTCTCGTCCCCGCCCCGGGCAAGCACAAGGTGGCGCCTGGGGCAAGGTCGCCAGCCGCATCGTCAGCAGACCTGTGCCGACGCTCGTCATCGGCATCGTGGCCTTCGGCGCGCTGGCGTCTGGTGCGGCGTTCTACGAGCCCGCCGGCTTCGGGGGAGTGACGAGCGCCCCCGCACACACCGAGGCTGCCCTGGCCGATGCCATCATCGCCGCCCACTTCCCGCACGCCTCCACGAACCCGACGAACCTCATCTTCGAGTTCCCCACGTCGGTCTGGAACGACCCGGCGATCATCGTGCGGGCCCAGCAGTCGCTCGAGTCGTCAGGCCAGTTCCTCTCGATTGCCGGCCCGCTCTCGCCGGCCGGCGCTCCTCTCAGCGCCGCCCAGCTGCAGCAGCTGCACGCACGGTTCGGCCCGCCGAAGAATCTGTCAGCTCTAACGCCAAAAGGCGTGCCTCTCGCCCTCTACCAGGAATACCGGGCAGAGGCGTTGTTCGTGAGCACGTCGGGCACGATCGTGCAGTTCGAAGCGTCGCTGAAGGCGGGCAACGGCAACCCGGGCAGCACGGCCGCACTCGATGCCGTTCCGGCCATCCGCAGGGCGGTCACCCAGGCGGCGACGGCCTCCGGAGCCGTCGCCAACGGCGTCGCCGGGGAGGCGCCGGCGCTCTACGACATCAGCGCCACGTCGGACAGCGACCTCATCCACATCATCCCGCTGGCCGTGATCGCCATCGCAATCCTGCTCGCGCTCGTGCTCCGCAGCCTCGTGGCGCCGCTGTACCTCATCGCCAGCGTCGTGCTGAGCTACCTCGCTGCGCTCGGGTTGGCGTGTTTCGTGTTCATCGAGCTCGGGCACAGCGGAGGTCTCACGTTCCTCTTACCCTTCTTGATGTTCATCTTCCTCCTCGCCCTCGGCGAGGACTACAACATCCTCGTCATGACGCGCATCCGGGAGGAGGCGCACGACCACACCTTGAAAGAGGCGGTCGTGCGCGCCGTCGGTATCACCGGCCCGGTGATCACGTCGGCGGGGCTCGTGCTGGCGGGCACGTTCGCCGTGCTGACGTTCGCCGGATCGAGCGGTTCGGGCGGCAGCCAGATCCGCGACATCGGCACCGGCCTCGGCGCCGGCATCCTCATGGACACCTTCCTCGTGCGCACGCTGCTCGTCCCCTCGACTGTGGCCATCCTCGGTCGATGGAACTGGTGGCCGGGGCGTGTGGAGGCGGGGATGGGCTTTCCCGGCACCGGTGGCTCGAACCGTGCGAGCACCGACGGCGTCGAGGCCGACGAGACCGACGGGGCCGACGAGGCCAGCGAGAGCGAACCGGAAGTCGAGCCCACCGCCAGCTGAAATTCAGACGGGCCGGACCTCGGCGAGGAACTCGAGGAGAAGGGCATTCGTCTCCTCCGGCTTCTCCTGTTGAACCCAGTGGCCGCAATTCTCGAGGATGTGAGAGCCGTGCAGGCGCGGCAGCGTCTCGGGAAAGCGGGCGATCGCCCCGGCCCCCCAGATCGTGGGGCCGTCCTTGTCGCCGCCGATGAACAACGCCGGCACGGTGATCGGGCGGCCGCGGAACGCCGCCAGCTCCGCCCAGTCCCGGTCGAGGTTCCGGTACCGGTTCAACCCGCCCGTGAACCCCGATCGCTCGAATTCCGCCACGTAGTGGTCGAGGTCGGCTGCCGGCAGCCACTGCATCTCGCTCGGCGGCTGCATCATGCGGTCCTTCATCCGCTCACCTTTCGGCACGGCGGCGAAGCCGGCGGCCTCCGGGGGAGCCCCGGCGGAGGCACCGTAATAGAAACCCGACAGCCACCACCGCACATCCTCCGTCCCCTCCGCGTCGGCGCGGCCAGGCTCCTGGAAGTACGTGATGTAGAAGTCGTTGTCCCCGCCGAACAGCGTCGCGAAGACCTCCGTGGGCCGTTGCACGCTCGGCGGCGCGTACGGCACGCTCAACATGGCGACGGCAGAGAAGAGATCCGGGCGCAGCAACGACGACGAGCAGGCGATCGGGGCGCCCCAGTCGTGGCCGACGATGACGACCTCGTCGGTCCCGAGCGCCTCGGCGATCCGCACGTTGTCGGCGACGAGGCGCCCCATCGAGTACTCCTCGATCGCCGCCGGGCACGACGACCGGCCGTAGCCGCGAACGTCGATGGCGATGGCGTGGTAGCCGGCGGCCGCGACGACCGGCAGCTGGTGGCGCCAGGAGTGCGACGTCTCTGGATAGCCGTGGACGAAGAGGACGACGGGACCTTCGCCCTGCTCGATCGCGTGGATCGTGATGCCGTCGTGCTCGAAGTCGCGGGCCTTCGTCGGGTCGGGCGGCCTCACAGCTTCACCACGACCTTTCCGGTGTTGCCGCCCGTGAAGAGAAGGTTGAGCGCCTTCGGGGCGTTCTCGAGACCGTGGACGATGTGTTCGTCGTGGTTCAGCTTGCCCTCGAGCAGCCACGTCAAGATCTCGCCTTGTGCCTCCGGGTACCGGCGGGCGTAGTCGAAGACGAGGAATCCTTCCATGCGACCCCGTTTCGGGATGAGATTGATGTAGTTCGCCGGACCCTCGATGCGCTCGGTGGCGTTGTAGGCGGAGATGGCGCCGCAGATGACCACCCTCCCTCGCATGGCCAGCTGGGCGAGGGCCGTGTTCAAGATGGCCCCGCCGACGTTGTCGAAGTAGACGTCGATGCCGTTCGGGCAGTGCTCGTGGAGGATCGAGCCCAGTCGTGGCGCCTTGTAGTCGACGGCGGCATCGAAACCCAGCTTCTCGATCACGTAGGCGCACTTCTCCGGGCCGCCGGCGATCCCGACGACCTTGCCCGCACCCTTCAGCTTGGCGATCTGGCCCACCGTCGAACCGGTGGCGCCGGCGGCGCCGGAGACGACGACCGTATCGCCCTCGGCCATCCTGCCGACATCGAGGAGACCGAAGTAAGCCGTCATCCCGTTGATGCCGAACACGTTCATCGCCGTCGGCGCGTCGAGGCCGGCGGGCAGCTGCTGCCAGGAGCGGTCTCCGCCGGGGATCACGGCGTACTCCTGCCACCCTGTCATTCCGAACACGAGATCGCCGACGCTGTAGCCCTCGTGCGTCGACTCGACGACCTCGCCGATGCCGCCGCTGCGGATGACCTCGCCGACGCCGATCGGAGGCAGGTAGCCGGGCGCGTCGTTCATCCATGTACGGATCGTCGGGTCGATGGAGAGATAGCCGACCTTGACGAGCGCCTCGCCCGCGGCCGGCTCCGGTCGTGGGTCGGTCTCGACTCGCACGGTCTCGTCGTCGACCATCCCACTCGGTCGGTTGGCGAGCACGACGCGCCGGTTGATCTCAGTCATCGACACTGCCTCCTTCGGGTTGTCGGCTGCGAGCATCCCACTTGGTGGGCGCCGCTGCCCACCGGGTACGGCCGCGTAGGACCGTGCGGGAGCCTAGGCGTCCTAATGTTCCACCGGTAGGCGAAAGGAGCCGCGTGTGCCGTTCAAGGACCGGTATTTCAAGGCGTTCACGGAGGTCCACCGAGGACTGTTCGTCGTTTCGAAAGGTCGTGTGGGTGGCAAGGTCGTCGGCATGCCCGTCGTCATGCTCACGACGACCGGCCGCAGGAGCGGAAAGAAGCGTCACTCGATGCTCACGACGCCACTCGAGCTCGGAGACTCCTTCGTTCTCGTCGCCTCCTTCGGTGGCGACGACCGGCACCCGGCATGGTTCCTCAACCTGCGCGACCACCTGCAGGTGGATGCCACGATCGGCGCCCGCACGAGAGCGATGGTGGCCCGCGTCGCCACGGGGGACGAGCGCGTGGACCTGTGGAGCCGGCTGACGGCGGCGCACCCGAACTACGGCGGCTACCAGACGAAGACCAACCGAGAGATCCCGGTGGTGGTGCTCGATCCGGTGACCGAGGATCGGTAAGTGGATTGACTCTAATAAAGGAGTAACCCTATACTGCTCGGATGGCCACCGCCGGGACCGACGCAGCCTCCTTACGAGCGGCCGGCCTGCGAGTGACCGCGCCGCGCCTCGCCGTCTTGCGTGTGCTGCAGCACACACCGCACGCGGACACCGACGCCATCACCTCGCTCGTGCGTGGCGAACTGGGTGCGGTCTCGGCGCAGGCTGTCTACAACGTCCTCGGCGCCCTCGTCGTTGCCGGGCTCGTACGCCGCATCGAGCCGGCAGGAAGCCCGGCGCTCTACGAGGTACGGGTCGGCGACAACCACCACCACGCCGTCTGCCGGCGGTGCGGTGCCACGACCGACGTCGATTGCGTGGTCAACCGCCGGCCTTGCCTCACGCCGTCGGAGACGCATGGCTACCTGCTCGACGAAGCCGAGGTGACGTTCTGGGGGCTGTGCCCCGACTGCCAGGACGCGTCTTCGTTCACCGTCCTACCCGCCATCAACACCCCCCTCGGAGGTACACCATGACCGACAAAGCCCCTGTGACCACGACCGACGCCGGCATCGCGGCGGCGAGCGACGAGTATTCACTGACGATTGGCCCGGACGGGCCGATCCTGCTGCAGGACCATTACGTCATCCAGAAGATGGCTCATTTCAACCGGGAGCGCGTGCCCGAGCGCGTCGTGCACGCGAAGGGCGGCGGCGCTCACGGGTACTTCGAGGTCACCGAGGACGCCAGTCAATGGACGAAGGCGGCGTTCCTTCGCAAGGGCGCTCGCACCGACGTCTTCGCACGCTTCTCCACGGTGGCGGGCGAGCTCGGCTCGGCGGACACGGTGCGGGACCCGCGGGGTTTCTCCCTCAAGTTCTATACCGACGAAGGCAACTACGACATGGTCGGCAACAACACGCCGGTCTTCTTCATCCGTGACCCGAGCAAGTTCTCCGACTTCATCCACTCCCAGAAGCGCCGGGCCGACACCCACACCCGCGACAACAACATGCAGTGGGACTTCTGGAGCCTGTCGCCCGAGTCCGCTCACATGGTCACCTGGCTGATGGGCGACCGGGGGATCCCTCGCACGTGGCGCAACATGAACGGCTACTCGAGCCACACCTACATGTGGGTGAACGCCGGCGGGGAGCGTTTCTGGGTGAAGTACCACTTCAAGACGGACCAGGGGATCGAGTTCTTCACCGACGCCGATGCGAAGGCGATGGTGGCCGAGGACGGCGACTACCACCTGCGCGATCTCTACGAGGCGATCGCGGCGGGCGATCACCCGTCGTGGACGTTGAACATGCAGATCATGGGCTTTGAGGAAGCGGCCGACTACCGGTTCAACCCCTTCGACCTCACGAAAGTCTGGCCGCACGACGATTACCCGCTGCACAGGATCGGCCGCCTCGTGCTCGACCGCAACCCGGTCGACTACTTCGCCGAGGTTGAGCAAGCGGCGTTCGAGCCCGCCAACATGGTTCCCGGCGTCGGGCCGAGCCCGGACAAGATGCTGCTCGGGCGGCTCTTCTCTTACCCCGACACGCATCGCTACCGCATCGGCCCGAACTACCTGCAGCTGCCCATCAATGCTCCGAAGGCTGCCGTGCACAGCTACAACAAGGACGGGGCCATGGCCTACCGCAACGCCCCGGACCCTGTGTACGCGCCGAACTCCTTCGGCGGCCCGAAGGCCGATCCTGCCGTGGCGGAGCCGTCCTTCGATGTGAGCGGCGAGATCGTGCGCGCCGCCTACACCAAGCACCGCGAGGACGACGACTTCGGCCAGGCGGGGACGATGTACCGCAGGGTGCTCGACGCCGACGCACAGAGCCGCCTCGCCTCCAACATCGCCGGGCACCTGGGCAACGGCGTGACCGGCGACGTGCTGGCTCGGGCGCTCGAGTACTGGCGCCAGGTGGACGAGGACCTCGGCGCCCGCGTCGCCAAGGAGCTCGGAAACGGCTGACGTTGCAGGCTGGGTCGCCGTGCCGCTCCGGGTCCTTCGAGGGGCCGGGAGCGGGACGCGATGCTGTCGGCCATGCCGGCGCTTCTCGCCACCTCGCTGCGCCGGGGAGCGATCAGGCGCTGTGCGCTAGTCGGCGTTGTCGCTGGCGGCGGGGGCCGGTGGCCGGCGGTACCGTTGCACGGCGACGCCCGACCAGATGAGCTCGACGACGCCGAACGGCCAGGCGCCGGACAGGAACCCGTAGGCGCTGGAGAGCAGGCAGCCGGCGGCAAAGGCGAGGATGTACCCGCGGTGCCGGCGTTCGAGGGCGTACATGGCCATCATGAAGCTCACGGCGCAGACTCCGTAGACCGTGACGGCGACGCTCACCGCGGCGACGCCGCTCTTGGGAGGGCTGTACCGCGCGTTGGGACCACGCCGCCACCGTAGCGAGGGCCATGCGACCCGGCCACCATCGTGGGAGAGTGGAGCAATGCCGCGACGGAAGGGTCTCCGGAGCCAGTTGTACCGAGCAGCACGTGATCTCGGCAATGTCCAGGCTGCTGCGAAAGGCCCTGGCGCCTACGGCAAGCGGGTGGTTCGCCGCGCTACCTACCGCAAGGGCAATTCCGGCATCCGCAAGGTTCTTCGCATCTTCGGCATGTGAGACCTTTCGCTGGTTCGGCGGTGGGTCGACGGGTCTACATGTCCGAGGTCGTGGCGGTCACAAGCTCCGTGCTCGACTCCTCGGCTCGGGAGTCCGTCGGTTCGGTGTAGACGAACTTGCCGCCTCGCAGCCACGACGCTCCCGCAGCGATCAAGCAGGCGATGATCGAGAAGTCGAAGGCGGCGTGCAGGCCGTTGCGGAACGCGCCGCTGATGAGGGACGGGAAGAAGCTCCGACCGGTCAGCACCGACTGCTGGGCACGTGTGAGATGGCTGAGGACGCTAGGGCCGAGCAGGTGGCTGAGCGGGCTGTAACCGAGAAACGCCGCGAACAACGTCGACACCGGCGGCAGCCCTGCCGCCTTGTGGGCGGCAGCGGTCGGGACTCCATGGACGACGAGGCCGTGGTAGAGCGCTGCCGGCAAGGTGGTCGAGAGGCCGATGATCATCAAGCTGAAGAAGATGCCGATCGACAGGACCTGTCCTGAGTTCTGGAACGTCGAGTTCATCCCGGAGCCCACACCACGGTGCTGGGGCGGCAGGCTGTTCATGACGCCCGCCCGGTTCGGAGCCGCAAATGCGCCCATGGACAGGCCGTTCAGCAACAACAGGCAGGCAAATGTCGGATAGCCGAAGTTCACGGGCAGCAGCTCGAGCAACGCGAACGAGAGGGCGGCGGACAACATCCCGCCGGTGGCGAACGGACGGGAGCCGAAATGATCCGAGAGGTAACCCGACACTGGGCCGGCGATGAGAAACCCCCCCGTCAACGGCAGCATGTAGATACCTGCCCACAACGGCGTGCGCGCGAAGTCGTAGCCGTGGAGCGGCAACCAGATGCCCTGCAGCCAGATGATGAGCATGAACATGAGGCCGCCCCGACCGATCGCTGACAGCAAGCTCGAGAGGCTGCCGGCGGTGAACGCCCGGATGCGGAAGAGTTGCAGCCGGAACATCGGGTCCGGCGAGCTCACTTCGATGAAGCAGAAGGCCACGAGCAGCGCCAGCCCGCCTCCCACGAGCCCCAGCACGGTCGGGCTCGTCCAGCCCATCGTGCTGTGGCCATAGGGCTGGATGCCGTAGGTGATGCCCGCCATCAGAGCGACGAGGCCGACGGCGAAGGTGATGTTCCCTGGCCAGTCGATGTGGGTGTCGCGATGGCGCGGGACCTCGCGCAGCTTCTTGTAGGCCCAGATCGTGCCGAAGAGGCCGATCGGCACCGAGACGAGGAAGATGAGCCGCCACTGGATGGGACCGAGGAGACCGCCGAGCACGAGCCCGATGAACGACCCGCTGATGCCGGCGACCTGGTTGATGCCGAGCGCCATGCCGCGCTGGTCGGCGGGAAACGCATCGGTGAGGATGGCAGCCGAGTTTGCCAAGAGGAAGGCGGAGCCCACCCCTTGGAAGATCCGCATCACGACGAGCCAAATGGCGGCGCTCGTGCCCGACATCCACGTGACCGTGAGCAACAACGAGAAGAACGTATAGATGGCGAACCCGAGGTTGTACATCCGGACGCGTCCGAACATGTCGCCGAGCCGGCCGAGGCTGACGACGAGCACGCTCGTCACGATCATGAAGCTGAGGATCATCCACAACAGGTAGAAGCTGTTGCCCGGCAGCAACGGGTCGAGATGAATGCCCCGGAAGATGTCCGGCAAGGCGATGAGCATGATCGAGAGGTCGATCGTGGACATGAGGACGCCGAGTGTCGTGTTCGACAGCGCGACCCACTTGTACCGGTCGGAGTCCGAGGTCATGTTTCGTCAATCGTAGGGAGGATGGCTCGGCGGACGCGCGCCCTGGGCGATGCTTCGCCAACGATCGGTGTGTCTGACGAGGTTCCCGCCGGCTCTATGTCTTTGTCTTGACGAGTGCTGTGAATCGAGATGGTGGATCCGTCGCGCCGAGGGGTCCGTACGCCGAGACCGTGAAGCTGTAGGCCGTCCCTCGCTTGAGCCCGGTCAGGGTCGCCGTCGCCCGGGCGCTCTTCGTGTCGACGATGTTGAGCTCTTGCCCGTGGAGGTATTCAGTGACGTCGTAGCCGGTGATCTTGCCGTCGAAGACGTCGGTCGGAGGGACCCACGTCAACGAGATCTCGGTGCGTCCCGGCACGGCCTCCAGTTTCGTCGGGATGTCCGGCTGAGTCCCGAACCTGATGGAGATGACAGCGCCGCTCGCAGCGGTCGAGTCGACCGTGATCGTGATTCCCTCAGGGGCGGTCCAGCTTGATCCAGCCGGCAAGGCGTAGGCGCCCTTCGGTCCCAGCTGCAGCAACCAGGTCGCACCGAAGTCGTCGAAATAGTCGTAGTCCCACATCTGGCTGACGTTGATCATGACGCCGTCGAGCTGGTTCGGGGCGTAACCGGCATCGGCGCCGACGGCTCGCCGGTACTCCAGGTAGTACAGGTCCCCGTACGTGCTCTTGTTCGGCACGACCTCGATTGCCTGCTCGCCGTCGGATGACTCGAGCGGGTGCAGCGTCACCTTCATGGTCTTCTTGACGACCAGGGGGCCGCCGGGCAGCCATCCCAGCTGGTCCTGCTGGAGCGCATCGAAGCTCCCGTCCCCTGAATCCCCCATCACGTCGAAGGGATTGCCGTACTCGTCGTTCGTGCACGAGCTGACGAGCTGGGCACCAGTGCAGGTCACGGTATTGGCGTGTGACAGACCGAGATTGTGGCCGAGCTCGTGCGCCACGACGTCGAGCGACATGTCGCCGTTGATGTACGTCAGGGTGCCAGGTTCGTAGCCCAATCCCGCCCAGCCACAGCTGGCCAGATATGGGAAGTAGATCATGATGTTCGTGTACCTGGCGGGCTTGTATCCGGCGCGGGAAGCGGCCGATTGGGCTTCGTTCCCGATGGTCGTGAAGTCACAACCCTTGGGTGCCTTGACGCGGAGCC
This sequence comes from Acidimicrobiales bacterium, assembly GCA_050008715.1. GTDB lineage: Bacteria > Actinomycetota > Acidimicrobiia > Acidimicrobiales > Bog-793 > JAKACA01. Next base: position 13,289 of record JBEKMC010000049.1, read on the forward strand.
AGGATGTCACGTGAGCGCTGAGCTTCAGCCGTTCGTGGGACACCTCGGCGTACCACGTGGCGGTCTGCTTTCCCACGACATTCGTTGCCGACTTGGGCGTCGTGCCGTCTGGCTTCGTCCAATCGGCCAGGATCACGAGGACGGAGAGGTGCTGGACGGCTGAGCTGCGCTCGTCGGGGCGGACCGCCGCCAGGACGTGCTCGGATTGCACGCGGATCGTGTCCAGTCCTTGCCGGTAGCCCCGTACTGCGGAGTAGGTCCCGCTCGCTACCTGTCCGCGCTGCTGGTCGTTCAACTGCCAGATCCGGCCGCCGGAGGTCGTGAGCACCTGCAGCGGCTGGCGGAACTGCTCTTGGCCAGCTGAGTTGCCGGCAGAGCCTGGGAGGTAATCGGCTGCGACGTCGTGCACGACGCCGATGAACACCTCGGTGGGAAGAGCGCCCGATCGAACGCCGGCCGCCGCAGCAGATGCCCTTGCCGGGCTGTAGGCGGCACACAGAGCGCACACGATGGCGGCGGCGGCGGCGACCGGAGCTGCAGCGGAATGGCGGGATCGGGCCTTACACCGCGGGAGCGCCGGCTCGCTTCCGCCCTCGGGTCGGCCCGGGCCCGAACGAACCGGTCGGATTCGGCGGTCGGTCTGGTGAGCGCGAGAGCTGCGCGACACGGTTGCCAGTCGCCTCATGTGCGAGGGAGGCCCGAAGCCGACCTTTGCCTGGAGCGCGTAGAGGCGTAGTGCTTCGGACGCCCAGCATGCTTGCCGGACGCTTCGGATACCCACACCGTCGCCAGGACAAGGCCGAGAAGAAGGCCGCCCGTGGCGCCGATCGCCGACCACACCGCGAGTGCGCGGCCGGGGCTCGCGGCGCCCTCGAAGAAGCCAGCGAGTGTCCCGAAAACGACGCACGCGGCAGCCCAGACGACGGGCTTGTGCCACCGGATGAGCGCGATCACGACGAGGGCGAGGATCAGGCCGACGACCATTCCGCCCAACGTCCAGGCGAGAGGAGTCCGCCATTGCGGTCGTGGGTACGTGCATGGCGAGGTGGGAAGCGGTCCGGCGGACAATGGGGGCGAGCACACGAAGGAATCCGGCGGCCACGCGCTGGCTGCCTCTCGACCGAGCAGCGCGAACGTCGCGACAAGGACGCCCACAATCCATACTTCCCGCCGTAATCCCCGCACCGGAGAAAGCTTACCTCTGATCGGCGGGGTCCCTGAAGGCCGCCGCCGCGGCGGCCATCAGCCCCGACTCTCGATCAGCCCCGACTCTCGATCAGCCCCGACTCTCGATCAGCTTTGAATCTCGAGCGGTGGTCGCCGCGTCCAGCCCTGTTGCTCGAACACGTCGATCATCGAGGCGTTCTCGATCGCCGTGTCACAGGAGATCTGCCAGACGCCGTGGGCCAACAAGGTGTCCGTCGCCTTCGCCAGCAGCAGGCTCCCGAGACCTCGTCCTCGGTGCTCCAGCGCGACGCCAACGTGGTAGATGGTTCCCTCGTCGAGATCGCCGCGGGCACAGCCGCGGAAGATCACCGGCAACACCACACCGGCGCTCGTTCCGCCGACATCGGCGATCCACCACCAGTCCCGCTCGCACCCGTATCGCCCAGACCGAGCGTTCTTGATCATGTGCTCGGAGACTGCGTGAGCTCCGGACCTCTGCACCTCTAGCTGGTCGCGCGGGTCGACGGATGCGCCGAGCGCCCGAGCGAAGACCGCGACCACCTCGTCATCGTCGTCCGCCGGTCTCAGGATGATGCCGGAGGGATCTTGGAGATGGCGAGGCGCGGCATCGCCGGCGAGATCGAACGGCACTCGCCAATAGGTTGGCCGCGGTGTGTCGTCGGGAGCGGTCTGTTTGTCCGTCAGAGCAGCATGGCACCCCGCGTACACTCAGATCTCCCGTCGTTCGGCTTGGGCCGGCCGATGCAGGGGTTGGACAGGACCGGCACCCGAGTCTTCAAGGGCGCCAGACTGTCCAGGCAGGGCCCGTAGCTCAGTGGTTAGAGCAGAGGACTCATAATCCTTCGGTCGCAGGTTCGAACCCTGCCGGGCCCACTGAATGCCCACGTCAGCGCTGCGCAGAAGGCGTCCTCGACCTCGTGGCGCGACCCGCGGCTGCGGCCGTGGCACTCCTTCGGGGCGGCACGCTCAGCTGGTAGAGACCGGAGCCAAGCAAACGACCGGACCGGTTGCGAGGAGACCGTCCGTTCAGGAGCTCGTCGAATGTGGTGGAAGGCCCGTGGCGGGCTTGGTGCGGCGTCTCACGGTCCGCTTCGAGGACGTCTCGTTCTCGTGCAGCCGGTTGAGCCCCTCGAGCACGAGGTCGAGGCCGAACTCGAACTCGCCTTGCAGTCCGGCGCGATCGGAGAAGTGTTGCTGCGAATGCTCCAGCAGGTGCGGGTAGTCGCCGGTGGAGACGATCGCCACCAGTTCCCCCATGACCTCGGGGTCGATATCGGCAGCCAGGCTGTGTCCGAGCTCCCACATCGTGAACCCGAGGACGTGACTGTCCACGGCGTGGTATGCGCGGTATGTCAGCTCCGCTGAGAATCCCGCCTCCCGAAACTGTCGCAGGAGGGCCTCGATGTACCTCATCCTGCTCGTCCGCCCGCCGCCCGATGGAGGCATCATGACGAGGCTGCAAGCCCACGGATGCTGCAGCAGTACCTGGTACGCCGAGAGAGCGCACTGCCGGATGCCGATCTCCCAGCGCTCGTCGGGAGAGGGGAGCTCAATCTCGCCGATCACGAGGTCGACGAGCCCGTCGAGCAGATCCTCCTTGTTCTTCACGTGGTTGTACAGCGACATCGCCTGGACGCCGAGGCGCTTGCCGAGCCCGCGCATCGAGAGCGTCGCGATCCCGTCCTCGTCCGCCATCTCCATCGCCGCCCGGAGAATGTCCTCCGGAGTGAGACCTCGACGGCCTGCGCGGCGCTCGGGCTGTGTGCCGTTGGCGACGGGGCTCCTGGGCAAGATCGAGCTCCTTGACAAGATTACAGTGTAAGTTTACTGTACTTACACTGTCAGTTTACGCTGTAAGTCAGGAGACGCAAGTGAAAGCCGTCGTCACCCGCTCGTACGGTCTGCCGGACAATGTCGTGCTCGAGGACGTCGATCCTCAGGCGCTCGGCGACACCGACCTGCTCCTTCGAGTGCGAGCTGCGTCTGTGAACGCGCTCGACTGGCGTTTCGCGGCGGGGCGCCCGTTCATCATGCGCCCCTTCACCGGTTGGACCAAGCCAAAGCGTGCCATCCGGGGAGTGGACGTGGCCGGCGTCGTGGAATCAGTCGGAGCGAAGGTCACCCGCTTCAGGCCGACTGACGAGGTCTTCGGCCTGGCGAGTGGGTCGTTCGCTGAGCGCGCGCCGGCGGACGAGAGCGAATTGCTGATCAAGCCCGAAGAGATGAGCTTCGAGGTCGCTGCGTCGCTGCCCGTGGCCGGTTGCACGGCTCTTCATGCATTGCGGAAGCCGGGCCCTTTCGAGCCGGGCACGAGGGTCCTCGTGAACGGTGCCGCCGGCGGCGTCGGGAGCTTCACGGTGCAGATCGCCAAGGCGTGGGGCGCCGCCCACGTCACCGGGGTCTGCAGCACGGGCAAGGTCGAGCTGGTTCGCTCCCTCGGTGCTGACGAGGTCGTCGACTACCGCAAGGACGACTTCGCCTCCCAGTCAGGTCGTTACGACCTCGTCGTCGACGCCGTCGGTAACCGGTCGCTCCGGGACCTGCGGCGAGTGATGACACCGAAGGGCTCGCTTGTGCTCGTGGGTGGCGGCGGAGGATCGATCCTCGGTCCGATGGCGCAGATGGGGAGGGCCGCGGTGATGAAGCGCTTCGTCGGCCAGAAGGTGGTCACCGTGATGTCGAAGGTCGATCGAGACAGTCTGCAGGAGCTCTGCGATCTGTACGGCGCCGGCATGCTGACGCCGGCGATCGAGCGGACCTGCACGCTGCCGGAGGCGCCTGCCGCCATCTACCACTTGGCGAACGGGAAAGCCGCGGGCAAGACGGTGATCCTGCTCGAGTCCTGATCTGTGTGGCCCGGGGCGCATCCACGTTGGTTGTCGGCACCGAGACGTCTCGTCTCAATCCGTAAGTCGGGAGAGACGTCGCACGCCCAGTCGTGCCCCGCCTGTCGCCGATAGGCGAGCAAATAGACAGCAGTATTGACAGTCAGTAAAGCTGTCAGTAGCTTCGACGGCATGACCGACGCGCCAGCCCGTCCGGCCTGGGCCCTCCCGGCGCTGGCCGGGATTGTGGCCGTCGCCGCATTGCTCTGCGCGTGGCGTGCAGGCTCCTATCTCGAGATCTACTACGCCGCGGCGGTCCGCAGCATGTCGATGAGCTGGCACGACTTCGCCTTCGGCGCCTTCGATCCGGCAGGGACCGTCAGCCTCGACAAGCTGCCGGGAGCCTTTTGGGTACAGGCGCTCTCCGTCCGTTTCTTCGGGCTCCACACGTGGGCGATCATCTTGCCGCAGGTCGTCGAGGCCTCTCTCACGGTCGCGGTTCTGTATCGCGCCGTGCGAAGGACGAATGGAGCGGCCGCCGGGCTCGTTGCCGCAAGCGTCCTTGTGATCTCGCCGGCGGCCGTCACCCTCGATCGCGGCAACATCCCAGACACCCTGCTCGTATTGCTGATCGCCCTCGCCGCCAACTCGGCAATCAGCGCTCTCGTGACCGGCCACGTGAGGCATCTCGTGCTCGCCGGAGTACTGGTCGGTCTCGCCTTCCAGGCGAAGATGATCGAGGCTTGGTTCGTTCTGCCCGCTCTCGGCGTGGTCTACCTCGTGGCGGGCAGAGGTGGCATGTGGCGGCGGCTCGTGTCCGTCGGCGCCATGACCTCCGTCGCTGTGGCGGTGTCGCTCAGTTGGATGGCGTTCGTGTCGGCCACACCCGCCTCACACCGGCCCTACGTAGACGGGAGCCATGACAACTCGGTCTTCCAACAGGTCTTCGTCTACAACGGCTTCGGCCGCTTTGACGAGGCGACGCCTGACCAGTTGCTCAGCAGCTCGATCGGCCTGGAGCTTGGAAACGGTGTGACCCCGCCGCCGTCCTGGAAGCGGTTGCTCACCGGCACGGACGGTCGCGACACCGGCTGGCTCGTCCCAGCGGCCTTGATCGCGCTCGTTGCAGGCTTGTTCAGTCGCCGCAAAGAAACCCGCCTGGACGTCGTGAGGGCCGGGTTCCTGCTCTTCGGTACGTGGCTGGTTACGTTCTTCGTCGTCTTCAGCATCACCTCGGCGCTCAACGCCTACTACACGGCCGCCCTCGCTCCAGCTGTCGCAGGCCTCATCGGAAGCGGCCTGCAGCTCGCTTGGGCGCGCCGCGACAGCGCGGCGGCGCGCCTGACGGTGGCGGGAGCAACCGCCGTGACGGCGGTCTATGCCGCTTGGCTGCTGCCTTCGTTCGGAACCGGGCTGCCAGGGTGGCTGAGAGCCCTGACGCTGGCGCTCGGAGCCGCGACGGCGCTCGTCGTGGTCGTTTCGCTGTGGTCGAGGGGGCGGCCGGAACTCGCTTCGGTGGCGATCCTGCTCGCGGTGGCGGCCGGCGGGCTCGTCCCGGCAGTCGCGTCGGAGTCCGCCGCCGCCAACCGGCTCGGCCCGTTCGACACGCCGTTCCAGCCAGTGGTGGTGACCTCCTACATCCGGCACTTCTTCGGAGACGAAGGCACCGTGGTGAAGACGTTGCCGACGCTCGAGCACGTCCGGAATGGCGCCAGGTACCTGATGGCGACCGAGACCGCCGCCCTCGCTGCCCCTTTCATCTTCTACAGCGGCCTCGAGGTCCTTCCGATCGGCGGGTTCACCGGTACGATCCCGTCACCCTCGCTGGGCGACATTACGGCGCTCGTCCGTCACAACTTCTTTCACCTCGTGCTGCAGTCTCCTGCGACGTCCGATCCACGCCTGCGCTGGATTGCAGAGCACTGCCTCGATGTCGGGCGGCGCACGGCGCCGAGCAGCTCGGGACCGAGCCTCCGGCTCGCCGTCTACTACTGCCTCGACACCTCGTGACGCCGAACCGAAAGGCGGCCGCGGAGCAATCCGCCACCGGCGATCTGGCCCTTCCAGCTCTGCTACGGCTGGCTCACGCCAGCTACGGCATGGCGATTCGAGAGGCGCTGCAGGCGGTCGGGTTCGAGGACCTGCCGCCGAACGGCGCGTACGTGATCGGTGCCGTCGCCCGGACTGGTGCTCCGCTCAGCCAGATCGTGAAGAGCCTCGGAGTCTCCAAGCAGGTAGCCGGACAACTGGTCGACACCCTGGTGGTGCGCGGCTACCTCGACCGGGCGGTCGACTCGAGTGACCGTAGGCGTGTGACCATCGCCCTGACGGCGCGCGGTCGAGAGGCATCTGGGGTGGTGGCGGCGACCGTTGCCCACCTAGACCACGAGCTCCAGGCCCGGGTCGGGCCGGAGCATCTCGCGGTCACCCGCGTGACACTCGGCGCGATCCTCGAGATGGCGAAGGACAGGGCTGGCGCGTCTGGCGAGCGTGAGGGATAGCGGGAGCGGGCGCCCCACCGCCCTCTCTTCGTACCAGCCGAAGAAGAGGCTCAGGTCACTTGTTCCCCGAGATACGCCGCCCTCACCCGGTCGTCGCGAAGCAGAGACGCGGCGGAGTCGGCCATGACAACGGTCCCGACCTCGAGCACGTAGCCGCGATCTGCGAGCCCCAAGGCCTGAGCGGCGTTCTGCTCGACGAGCAGCACGGTGGTCCCGTGCTCGCGGATATCGCTGATGATCTCGAAGATCTTCGTGACGATCTTCGGAGCGAGTCCCATCGACGGTTCGTCGAGGAGGAGGAGCCGGGGGCGGCTCATGAGGGCGCGGCCGATGGCGAGCATCTGTTGCTCACCGCCGGAGAGCGTGCCGCCGTCCTGTTTTCTTCGCTCGTCCAGCACCGGGAACAGGTCGAAGACTCTTGAGAGGTCCTCTTGCACGGATCCGCGGCGTTGATACGCGCCCATCTGAAGGTTCTCCAGCACGCTCATCTGCGGGAAGATCCTCCGGCCCTCGGGCACGTGACTGATCCCCAAGGCGACGATCTCGTGCGCTGGCAGGGCTGTGATCGGCTGGCCGTCGAACCGGATGTCGCCGGCTGTCGGCCGAAGCAGCCCAGAGATCGTGCGGAGCGTCGTTGTCTTCCCTGCGCCGTTCGCTCCGAGCAACGCAACCACTTCGCCCTCTTCGACCGCCAGGCTCACGCCCTTCAAAGCCCGTATGGCGCCGTAGCGAACCTCGATGTCGGACAGCTCGAGGAGCATGGTTACTCGCTGTCCTGGGGTGGGGTGCCGAGGTAGGCCTCGACGACTGCTGGGTCCCGCTGCACCTCACGGGGTGTGCCGGAGGCGATCACGAGCCCGAAGTTCAGCACGACGACTCGTTGCGCGATGGCCATGACGAGGCGCATGTCGTGCTCGATCAGCAGGACGCTCACGCCACGTTCGACGTTGACCCGGCGGATCAAGCGCTCCAACTCGGCCTTCTCGGCGGGATTGCCGCCCGCGGCCGGCTCGTCCAGCAACAACAGTTGCGGCCCAGTGCCGAGCGCGCGTGCGATCTCGAGCCGTCGCTGGGCGCCGAACGGCAGTGAGCTGGCGAGAACGTTCGCCTGCGCTCGCAGGCCAACGAAGTCGAGCAACTCCGCTGCTCGCTCGTCACCCTCTTTCTCCTCGCGACGCGTCCGGGGCAGCCGCAGCACGGCACCGATCGGTCCGGTGTGCTGGCGCGCCTCGACGCCGATCTTGACATTCTCGAACGTGGTCATGGCATTGAAGAGACGGCTCGTTTGGAACGTACGCGCGATGCCGAGGCGGTTCACCTGGTTTGGCTTTCTCCCGACCACGGTCACGGGCTCACCGCCCGGCCTGTGGTAAACGATCGAGCCTTCTTGCGGCTTGTAGACGCATGTGAGGCAGTTGAACAGCGATGTCTTGCCGGCACCGTTGGGGCCGATGATCGACAGGATCTCGCCCCTGTCCTGATGCAGCGTGACCTCCGACAGGCTGGTGACGCCACCGAAGCGAAGCGTCAGGTTGCTGATTTCGATGATCGGATCGGGCGCTGGGGCTGCGACTTCCGCAGCGGTCACGGCGACGTCTCCCCTGCAGACATCGCATCGGCCGACCCGATCCCATGCTCGGCCAGGCCGATCTCGCGGCTGCGCCGCCTGGACGGCAGAATGCCCTGCGGCCGGAAGATCATCATCACGACCAGGAGCGCTCCGAGGTATACGTAGAGATCCTCCTCGTTGTACCAGCCGATGTTCAGGACTCGGAGGAAGTTCTGGCCCCACTGGAGGAAGGCAGCCCCGACGAGTGCACCGGCGAGGGAGCCCTGGCCGCCGAAGACGACGAGGATGAGAACGAGGATCGACATCTGGACGCTGAACTCGGTGGGGTCGATGAATCCGATCTTGCTCGCGAACAGAACCCCGGCAAAGCCGGAGGTCGAGGCCCCGATGGCGAAAGCCATGATCTTGTACTTGAGCGGATTGATCCCGCAGGAAGCAGCCGCCACCTCGTCTTCGCGGATCGCCGTCCAGGCGCGGCCAACCTTTGAGTGGTTCAACAGGTGGAAGATGACCAAGGCGCCGACGACGAAGGCCAGCAACAGGTAGTAATACGGCTTGTTCGCCGTCGCCCCGACGGGCCAGGCGTAGTGCAAGCCGAACACGTTGACCGAAAAGTGGCGGATGCCGATCACACCCTCTGCCCCTCCGGTGATGCTCTGGAGGTTCGTTGCGACGATCTGGATGATCTCGCCGAAGCCGAGCGTGACGATGGCGAGGTAGTCGCCGCGAAGGCGCAGCGTCGGAGTGCCGAGGATGACGCCGGCCAGCATGGCGGCGAGAACCGCGAATGGAATGATGAAGAACGGGTTCAAGTGGAACAGCGGCTGCACCGGCAAGGCGCCGCTCCAGTACGCAGTCGAGTAGGCCCCGATGAGGTAGAAGGCGATGTAGCCGAGGTCGAGCAGGCCGGCGAAACCCACGACGACGTTGAGACCGAGGGCGAGCAGGACGTACGTCCCGATCTGGTCGACGGTGATCTCCTGCCAGGTGCCGGACAGGATCTGTGGCAGCAGCGCCGCGAGCACGACGAGCAAGAGATATGAGCCGAGACGAAGGGGCCGACGCTCGAAGAGCCGTCGGCCCCTGCCGGTAACCTTCCCGACCTCCGCCTTGATGCGGACTGACAGGTTGCCCCAAAACGACATGAGGACCCAGAGCACGACGGCCGCGATCAGGAATCCGACGATGCGAGGCTGCAACCACGACTCGGTGAAACCATAGGTGGGATTGCCCTGGATGCCCTCCGGCCCGGTCATGAGCGCAAGTACCAGCATCCCGAACACGCACGCTCCGAGGGAGCGGATTCGACGGCTGCTGCGTAGGGTGTTCACCCGGCTGAGACCCTCACGGACACTCACGCCGACCTGCCCAAGCGCTCCCCGAACAAGCCCGTGGGCCGGAACAACAGCACGATGACGAGGATGCCGAACGCCACCACGTCGCGCCACGAGGTGGCGATGCAGGCAACGGACAGGTTCTCGACGATGCCAAGCAGCATCCCGCCGATCATGGCGCCGCGTACGTTGCCGATCCCACCGAGGACCGCCGCCGTGAACGCTTTCAACCCGGGTGTGAAACCGATGGTGAAGACGGCACCGACTGGCAGGGCATACAAGAAACCCGCCACGCCACCGAGCAGACCGCCGATGATGAAGGTCATCGAAATCGTCCGGTCGATGTTCACTCCCATGAGACTCGCCGTGTCCGCATCCTGAGCCACGGCACGAATGCCCTGGCCGAGCCGCGTCTTGGCGACGACTCGGTCAAGCAGGATGAAAAGGGCGATGGTGACTCCGGCGACGACGAGGTAGTACGTCTGGACCGGGGCGCCAAAGACCGTGAACACGGTGCCGTTGGTATAGGGCGACGGGATGTTGATCGCCTGGCGCCCGAACTCCTTGCCTGCGAGGTTGTAGAGAAAGTAGGAGGCGCCGATTGCGCTGATGAGAAACGCCAGGCGGGGCGCGTTACGGTGGCGCAGCGGGCGGTAGGCCACCCGTTCGAGGAGGAAGGCCACCGCTCCGCCAACCGCCGCAGCTCCGGCGATCCCGATTGCCACCAGCCACACCGAGGTCCACCCGGCCGGTTGATGTGACCCGATGAGGTTCTGAAGCACGAAGAGGCCGCCGAACGCCCCGCTCATGAACACCTCGCTGTGGGCGAAGTTGATCAGCCGAAGCACGCCGTACACCAGCGTGTAGCCAAGCGCGATCAAGGCGTAGATGAAGCCGTCAGCCAGTCCCTCGATTAAAAGGCTCCAGAAGTTCTGGGTAAAGCACATGATCCGCGAACCTCCGGTCGGCGGTCCTGCAATGGCCGGGCGCCCGCTGGGGCTCACCCGGCCATTGCGCTGCCTTACGTTGCCTT
>JBEKMC010000005.1:0-70380 GCA_050008715.1 Acidimicrobiales bacterium
GGCGAGCAGCTCGCCCATCCGACGCCGGGTCGGGTAGACCTCGCGGTCTTCGAGCCGAGTGTCGGGCCGGGCGAAGTAGACGAACTCGAAGACGCACAACCTGGGCTCCACCTGGTCGGCGGCAAAGGGATGGTACGACTTCACCCCGTTCTCGCCGATGACGACCATCTCGCCCGGGTCGATCTCCCGGACGAACTCCGCCCCGATCACCTCGAGGGCTGGCGACTCGGACGCCACGACCCAGCCCCGGCGCTCGACCCCGTCGATGACGTAGGGGAACTCACCAAGGCACAACGGGCGAAAACCGTGCGGATCGCGAACGGCCACGACACGGGCATCGTCGATGAGGCCGAGGGAGAACGCTCCCTCGAGCATGGGCAGGATGTCCATCAACGCGTCGATGAGGTGCGACTCGTGCGGTTCGGGGTCGACTGGGAACCGCCGGGCCAGCAGCTCGGCGACGAGGTCGCTGTCCGACGTGATGACCCCGGGCAGCATGCCGGCAGCAGCCGCGAGCTCGGGCGTGTTCGTCAGGTTGCCGTTGTGGCCGAGGGCAAAACCAGTCGCCCCGACCGACCGGTACACCGGCTGGGCGTTGTGCCAGGTGCTGGGGCCGGTCGTCGAGTACCGCACGTGCCCGAGGGCGTGGTCGCCTCCGAGAGAAGAGAGGGTCCGCTCGTCGAAGACGGCCGCTACGAGCCCCATGTCCTTCACGACCGTCATCGTCTGGCCGTCGCTCACGGCCATGCCGGCCGACTCTTGGCCGCGGTGCTGGAGGGCGAAGAGGCCATCGAATGTGAGCTTTGCGACGTGGGCTCCGGGGGCATACACGCCGAAGACGCCACAGGCTTCCCTCACGCCCTCATTCTGCCATCAGCGGCCCGGCGATCGGGCCGGTACGCTCGGTCGCCGCCTCCGACGTCCGCCTGCACATCGAGGAGCACGATGATCGACCTCCATACCCACTCCACCTGCTCGGACGGCTCCGAGTCGCCGGTCCGCATCGTCGAGCTGGCCTCGGAAGCGGGCTGCAGCGCCGTCGCGCTCACCGACCACGACGGCCTGGCCGGGATCGGCGAGGCGGGCGCGAAGGCCGCCGAGCTGGGCTTGGAGTTCGTTGCGGGGTGCGAAGTGTCGTGCCGTTTCTCGCCGGGCACCCAGCACGTCCTGTGCTATTTCGCCGAGCCCGGCGACGGACCGTTGCAGGAGCAGCTCGAACGCCTCCGATCGGACCGCGAGACGCGCAATGGTCGGCTCATCGCCCGCCTGAACGAGCTCGGCATCCCGATCACCGAGGAGCTGTTGCGGGAGGAAGCCGGCGACGCCACGCTCGGACGGCCCCATTTCGCCGCCGTCCTCGTGCGCCTCGGTGCCGTCGCCTCCTACCAGGACGCCTTCGACACGCTGCTCGCCAAAGGCGGCCCGGCCTACTTCCCGAAGGCCTTCATCGACGCGCCGACGACCATCGCCGCTGCGAAGGGATCTGGGGCGCTCGCCGTGCTCGCCCACCCGCTCTCGCTCGGGCTCGAGCCGGCCGAGCTCGAACGGCAGGTGGCCGAGCTGGCAGAGGCCGGCCTCACCGGCATCGAATGCTGGTACGGCCGGTACGCTCCAGATGTGCGCCAAGGATTGGCTGACCTCGCCGGGAGATACGGCCTCGTCGCCACTGGCGGATCGGACTACCACGGGACCTACAAGCCCGACCTCAGCGTCGGGACAGGAAAAGGGGACCTCGACGTGCCGCACAGCGCCCTCACCGAGCTCACTTCGAGACGCATATGACGACGGCCACTGCCCTCGCGCGCACCGTCGAGTCGCTCGTCGAAAGCCTCACTTTGGAGGAGAAGATCGAGCTGCTCGGTGGGGCGGACTTTTGGCACACCGCAGCCATCGCCCGTGTCGGCATCCCACCGATTCGCCTCTCGGACGGCCCGTCCGGCGTGCGCGGCGAGCGGTCCGTCGGGACGACGTCGGTGTCGTTCCCCTGCGGGGCGGCCATCGGGGCGACGTTCGACACGGCGGCGGCCGCGAGCCTCGCCGAGGCCTTGGCGGACGAGTGCCTCGACCGGGACGTCCACGTCCTGCTCGGACCGACTGTGAACCTGCACCGCCACCCGCTCGGGGGGCGGCACTTCGAGGCGTACTCGGAGGACCCGATCTTGTCCGCCCGGCTCGCCGTCGCCTACGTGAAGGCCCTGCAGGCGCGGGGCGTGGCGGCGACCGTCAAGCACTTCGTGGCGAACGACACCGAGTTCCAACGACACACCATCAGCTCGGACGTGACCGAGCGTGTGCTTCGGGAGCTGTACGACGTCCCCTTCGAGGCAGCCGTGCACGACGCCGGCGCCTGGGCCGTCATGTCCGCCTACAACAAGGTGAACGGGACCTACGCCGCCGAGCACGAAGCCTTGCTGGGGGTCACCTTGCGGGAGGAGTGGGGTTTCGACGGAGCCGTCGTGTCCGACTGGTTCGGCACGCAGAGCACCATCGCCTCAGCCCTGGCCGGCCTCGACCTCGAGATGCCGGGGCCGCCCGTGCGTTACGGCAAGCCGCTGAGCCAGGCCGTCGCGGACGGCGCCGTACCCGAGTCGGTCATCGACGAACATGTCGCACGCATTCTCATGCTGGGGATTCGTACCGGCGCCCTCGCCGAGACGACGCACGGGCAGCGACCGGCTGCCACCTCCACCGTCGATGCGCGCCGGTCGCTCGCCCGCCAGCTCGCCTCGTCGAGCTTCGTGCTGCTGAAGAACGACGGCCCCACCCTCCCGTTCATCCTCGCCCCCGGCCAGACGCTCGCCGTCATCGGCCCGAACGCCAAGACGACGGCTATACAGGGTGGAGGCAGCGCACGGGTCAACCCGGTGAGCAACCGCTCGATCTTCCAAGCCCTGTACGACCGGCTCACGCCCGCCGGCGTCAACGTCGTGCACGAGCGCGGTTGCGTCACCTGGTCGAGCACACCGCCGCTCGAAGCGGACTTCCGGCTGGAGTACTTCTCGGGGAGCAGCTTCGACAGCGAGGACTTCGACGACACGGTGCGTCATGTCGACACGGCCGCGCTCGGCTGGTTCACCTGGCTGGGCGACCCCGGCTTGACTGAGTCCGGCTTGCCGCCGGGATCGTGGGTCATGCGGGCGCGGGCGACGGTCCGGCCCGAGGAGGACGGCCTTTGGACTTTCTGCCTCGCCCAGGTCGGCTCGGCGCGTCTGTTCGTCGACGGCCACCTGGTCGTGGACGGTGGCGGCTCTCTCGGCACGGGGAAGGGTTTCTTCGGGTTCGGCTCCGAAGAGGCCTCGGGGACCGTGGAGCTCGAGCGAGGCCGCCCCTACGACATCGTCGTCGAGTACTGCCAGCCGGCGGGCTCCCCACTCGGTGGGCTCATGATCGGTGCCATCCCGCCGGTCGGCAGCGACGACGAGTTGCTCCGCCGGGCCGAGATGCTGGCGCTCAGCGCCGATGCCGTCGTGTGCGTCGTCGGTACGTCGGCTGAGTGGGAGACCGAGGGGCACGACCGCGCCTCGATGAGCCTGCCCGGCTTGCAGGATCAGCTCGTCCGCCGCCTCGCCCTCGCCAACTCGTGCACGGTCGTGCTCGTCAACGCCGGGGCGCCCGTCACGATGGACTGGGCCGACGACACCGCCGTCCTTGCCCAGATCTGGTTCGGAGGCGAGCAGGGGGGCGAAGGCGTCGCCGACGTGCTCCTCGGCGAGACCGACCCTGGCGGCCGCCTACCGATGACCATTCCGTATCGCATCGAGGACACGCCGGCGTTTCCCTTCTACCCGGGCACCGAGGGGCACGCCGCCTACGACGAAGGACTCCTCGTCGGCTACCGGCACTACGACACGCGCGAGGTCGAGCCGCGGTTCTGCTTCGGGGAGGGCCTCTCGTACACCTCGTTCGAGCTGTCAGGTCTCGAAGCCGCCGTCCTCGGCCCGTTGCAGGAGGGGCCGCTCCAGCCCGGGCTCGAAGGAGCTCCGCTCGTCGAAGTCGGCATCACACTGACGAATACCGGGAAACGGGGAGGGTCGGAGGTGGTGCAGTGCTACGTGCATGCTGCCGACCGCCGCCCTGACGAGCCCGAGCAGCAGCTGCGAGCCTTCCAGAAGCTCGCGCTCGAGCCGGGCGCAAGCGCTCGAGTCGAGTTCCGGCTCACCGAGCGCGACTTCGCCCGCTACAGCCAGCTGGGCAGCGGATTCGTGACCGAACCGGGTTCCTACGAGCTCCGAGTGGGCCGTTCCAGCCGGGACCTCCGGCGGATCGTGACGGTCGAGCTCGCCTGATGCGATCAGGGCCGCGGGGTGAGATCGAGGTCTCGGGGCGGCTCCTCCGGCACTCTCCAGACAAGAAACCCCTTGTCGAACTCCTCGTGATACCGGTTGACCGCTCGTACGACGTCGTCGTAGAAGGCCTCGAACCGCTCCCAGTCCTCCGACTCGATCGCGTGGCGCAGTGCCGCCATCTCCTCGCCGATGAAGCGCTGCGTGGCATCGAAGTACTTCGGCCGCACCACGACAGAGGTCTTCATGATCTTCACGGCTTCGGAGAGCTGGTAGCGGGCGAGCGGGCGGTTGCCCGCCTTGCCGGCGTGGTAGCACTTCCACATCCGGTCGGCGACTTCGACCATGAGGCGAGCCATGCCAGGTTGGATGGCGGCCAGCTCGTCGAGGGTGAGCTCCGCCTTCCCATTGTTGACGAGGTGGGTGTGGCTCGCCGGGCCGGCGTCGGCGTCGGCGATGCCGGGTGCGCCGGAGGTGTCGGTCATCGAGGGATCTCCTGCCGTCGGATGTGGGTGACCGGCCGAGGCTATCGGCGCAGGCCCGCGCTACATTGCCGCGCATGAGGATGGCGCCGAGGTGAGAGCACTCGTGAAGGCTCGCGGCGAGCCCGGCCTGTGGTTGGAGGAGGTTCCCGATCCGGTGCCCGGGCGTGACGACGTCCTGATCCGGGTCCTGCGCACCGGCATCTGCGGTACCGACCTCCACATCTACGCCTGGGATGCCTGGGCGCAGCAGAACGTCCCCGTGCCGCTCGTCGTCGGCCACGAGTTCGTGGGCGAGATCGTCGACCTCGGCGCCGACGTGACCGATCTCGCCGTAGGCGAGATCGTGAGCGGCGAGGGCCACATCGTGTGCGGCCGTTGCCGCAACTGCATGGCGGGCCGCCGCGTGCAGTGCTCGCGCACTGCCAGCGTCGGCGTGAGCCGGCCGGGCGCCTTCGCCGACTACATCGCCATCCCCGCCGGCAACGTGTGGCGCCACAGCGACGGGATCGACCTCGACGTCGCCGCCATCTTCGATCCCCTCGGCAACGCCGTGCACACGGCGCTGGCGTTTCCAGTGCTCGGCGAGGACGTGCTCGTGACAGGTGCCGGGCCGATCGGCATCATGGCGGCTCTCGTCGCCCGCCACGCCGCTGCCCGCTACGTCGTCGTGACCGACCCGTCCGCCTACCGCCTCGAGCTCGCCCGCTCCGTCGGAGTGACGCTGGCGATCGACCCGACGTCGACGACGCTGGATGAGGCGATGGCCGAGCTGCAGATGCGAGAAGGCTTCGACGTCGGACTCGAGATGTCGGGCAAGCCTGCGGCGCTGCGCTCGATGTTGGCGGCGATGTGCCACGGTGGCAAGGTGGCCATGCTCGGCCTGCCGAGCGAGGAGTTCAGCATCGACTGGGGCCACGTCGTGACGAACATGCTCACGCTGAAAGGCATCTACGGCCGGGAGATGTTCGAGACCTGGTACTGGATGTCCGTGTTCGTCAACGCCGGCCTCGACGTGTCGCCGGTGATCACGCATCGTTTCGGGGCCGAGCAGTTCGACGACGCCTTCCACGTCGTGAAGGCCGCCGAGTGCGGCAAGGTCGTCCTCTCGTGGGCCGACCGGTAAGGAGGCTCAGGTGTTCGACACGATCAGGGCTGGCGTGCGCTCCGAGCTGGCGGAGATCACGTCGCAAGGCCTTCACAAGAGCGAGCGGGTGATCGCCACGCCGCAGTCGGCTCACATCGCCGTCGGCGGTGAGAACGAGCTCGAGGTCGTCAACTTGTGCGCCAACAACTATCTCGGCCTTGCCGACGACCCCCGCGTGGTCGAAGCCGCCAAGGCGGCGCTCGACCGCTGGGGCTACGGCCTCGCGAGCGTGCGGTTCATCTGTGGGACTCAGACGGTGCACAAGGAGCTGGAGAAGGCGATCTCCACCTTTCTCTCCACAGAGGACACGATCCTGTACTCGTCGTGTTTCGACGCCAACGGTGGCCTGTTCGAGACGCTGCTGTCAGAAGACGACGCCGTCATCTCCGACGAGCTCAACCATGCGTCGATCATCGACGGCATCCGCCTGTGCCGGGCGACTCGGCTGCGCTACCGCAACCGTGACATGGCCGACCTCGAGACGCAGCTGCAGGCGGCCGCCTCGGCTCGGCGAACGCTCGTGGTGACCGACGGGGTCTTCTCGATGGACGGCTACGTGGCACCCCTCGCCGACATCTGCGAGCTGGCCGACCGCTACGGCGCCATGGTGATGGTGGACGACTCGCACGCCGTCGGCTTCGTCGGTCCCTCCGGCCGGGGCACGCCCGAGCTCCACGGCGTGCAGGACCGCGTCGACATCGTCACCGGGACGCTCGGCAAGGCGCTCGGCGGCGCCAGCGGTGGATATACGAGCGGGCGGCAGGAGATCATCGACCTGCTCCGCCAACGATCCCGTCCGTACCTCTTCTCCAACTCCCTCGCGCCGGCCATCGCGGCGGCGTCCCTCGTCGTGCTCGACCTGCTCGCGACGAGCGACGACCTGCGTGCGCGACTGGCCGAGAACACGGCGTGGTTCCGTGGGCGCATGACCGAGCTCGGCTTCGACGTGCTGCCGGGCGACCACCCCATCGTGCCGGTCATGATCGGCGATGCCGCCCGGGCTTCCACCATGGCCGATCGCCTGCTCCAGCGCGGCATCTACGTCATCGGCTTCAGCTACCCCGTCGTGCCGATCGGCAAGGCGCGCATCCGCACGCAAGTCTCGGCCGCCCACCGGCGGGAGGATCTCGAGCGGGCGGCGGACGCGTTCGCCGCAGTGCGCGACGAGCTCGGGTAGCGCCGGCGGCTATGCCCGCACGAGCCGCCCCGGCCGGGCGCCGGTGGGCTCCCCGTTGTCGAAGGTGACCTCACCGGCAACGACGGTGTAGCGGTATCCGTCGACATGCTGGACGAGCCGTCGACCGCCTGCCGGTAGGTCGTGCACCATGCGAGGCGCGTGCAGCTGCAGGCCATCGAGGTCGATCACGTTCAGGTCGGCGCGCTTCCCGACCGCGACCGTTCCGCGGTCGTTCAGCCCATAGGCCGCCGCCGTACGACCGGACTGCAGCGCGACGGCGAACTCGAGTGGCAACCGCTCACCCCGGGAGCGGTCGCGCACCCAATGTGTGAGGAGATAGGTCGGCATGCTGGCGTCGCAGATGAGACCGCAGTGCGCCCCACCATCCGAGAGGCCGAGAATCGTGGAGGGGTGCGTGATCATCTCTCGGATGGCCTCGTGGTCGCGGTCGACGTAGCTCGCCAGAGGCGCGAACAAGAGCGCCGTGCCGTCCGAGGCGAGCATCCAGTCGAGCACAACGGACTCAGGCGACCGGCCCTCTCGCTCCGCGACGGCCGCAGCGCTCGCCTCGGGTGGCGGCTCGTACTCGGGAGGGTCGCCGAGCGGGAACATCTGCTCCCAACGCGACATGAGGGTGACGGCAATGAGGTTGCCGGTGCTGGGTCGCTCGGCGAGGAGGCGAGCCTGCCACTCCGGCGATGTCATAGCGGCGACCCGTTCCGCCAGGGGAAGATCCGCCACGGCACGGTAGGCGGGATGCGTGATGAAGGGGTGCAGTGAAGACTGGAACCCGAAGAGCATCCCCGTCGGCCGGCAGGCGACCTGTGGCGTGATGCGAACCCCATCGGCGGCGAGCGTCTCGGCGTCGGCGAGGGCGGCGCGATACCCCAAGGGGTTGAACGGCGTCTGGGCGAGCCCGTAGGTGACGCGGGCCCCGGTGCGCCGGCTCAGCTCGATCATCCAGTTGCGCTCGGCTTCGAGTTCCGGCTGGTCCGTGACGACTTCGAAGACCCCGTGGCCGGTGGAACCGAGGGCCTCGCCGATGGCGAGCAGTTCGTCGGCCGGGGCCGTCGTGCCCCGGACGAGCCCGTGCACGGAACGATGCAGGACCGTTCGCGAGGTTGTGACACCGATGGCGCCGGCTGCGAGGCCGTCTCGCACCGCCGCGGCCATCTCGGCGACCTCGTCCGCCGTGGCGTCCTCGTGCGCACGATCGCCCATCACGTAGGCGCGCACGGCGGCATGGGGCACCTGGGCGGCCACGTCCATCACGCGGGGAGTGCGATCGAGGGCGTCGAGATACTCCGGGAACGTCTCCCACTCCCAGCTGATGCCTTCGTGCAGGGCCGTGCCGGGGATGTCCTCGACTCCCTCCATGAGCTCGATGAGGAAGTCCTGGGTGCCTGGCTTCACGGGAGCAAAGCCGACGCCGCAGTTGCCCATCACCACCGTCGTCACCCCGTGCCAGCTCGAAGGCGTCATCTCGGGGTCCCACGTCGCCTGGCCGTCATAGTGGGTATGGATGTCCACCCAACCGGGAGTGACCAGCCGGCCGTCGGCATCGATCTCACGCCGGCCGGCGCCGATGCCGCCAGTGCCCGCCTCGGCGATCTCCGAGACCAGGCCGGCGTCGGCAGCGACGTCGGCGGCTCGCGCCTGCGCCCCGGTGCCGTCGACCAATGTGGCGTTGCGTATGACGAGGTCGTGCATGCTCTCCCCCAACGTCGTCCGAGGCCCGGGTCCATCGGCACCGACAAGTTTGCCCGTTCGCGCCGGCGCCCGCGGTCGCGACCCGACTACTGCGACGGCGCCGTCGTCGCGTCCGCGAGCCTGGACCGCCGCCCCTGACCGCGGCGACGGGCGACGGCCGTGCCGGCAAGCGCCGTGCCATAGCTGACGACGCCGAGCGTCCCGACGAAGAAACCCACCGGCCACTGCGACACATACGACGCCGCCACGGCCACCCAGACGGTGGCGAGGGCGATGAGGACGGAGAGCCCCATTGCGCGGCTCGGTCGCGCCGTCAGCAAACGAGCAGACGCCGCCGGGGCGATCATCAAGCTGAACATGAGGAATGCCCCGACCACCGGCACCGTCATCGTCGTCGCCAACGCGACGATCAAGAGAAAGCACAGCTCCATCAGCGACGAGCTGACGCCGCGGGCCTCGGCGACATCTCCGAGAACCGACGACAGGAGCAAGGGCCGGTAGCACACCGCGATTGCGGCGACGCACACCACGCCGAGTACCGCCAGCGGCACGAGCTGTCCGGCGCTCACGCCGAGCACTTCCCCGAACAGGAGCGAGTAGACCTCCGGGGCGTACTCGACGCTCATCGAGAGGAAGAGCGCACCGAGCCCGAGCAGCACGACGAGGGAGAGCGCGGTGGCCACGTCAGGCCGGCCGCGCCGGCCGAGCCAACCGATGCCGAGGGCGCCGAGGACTGCGAAGACGCCGAGACCGAGCAGCGTGTTGGCCCCGACGAGGCTGGCGCCGGCCGCTCCGGCGAAGGCTCCTTGGGGAACGGCATGGGCGGCAAAGGCCGAGCCTCGCAGGACTGCGAAGAAGCCGACCACGCCGGCGATGACCGCCACGAGGGAGGCTGCGATCCACGTGTCGGTCATGAAGCTCGAGAACATGCTCGTCCAGTGCCCTAGGAGACCGGCGTCGCCGGGCGGCGGGTGCGCGTGAAACCGGAGAGCAGGTAGGCGGCGAAGATCAGGACGACCACGAAGAAACTGACCGGCCAGCCCCGTCCAGCCGGAGGCCAGCTATGGCTGTCGTAGGCGAGCACGATGCCGAGCCAGGTCGCACCGATACCGATGAGGCCGGCGGTCACCATGGCGCGGCCCGGCCGGCTGGTGAGACGAAGTGCGGTAGCCGCCGGCCCGATGAGCAGGGCCGTGCTGAGCACGGCACCGATCGTGATGGCGGCGAGGGCGACGGCGAGGGCCGTGGCGGCGAGGTAGCAGACCCCGACGAGTCGGACGGGGACACCGCGCGACGACGCCATGTCGGCGTTGAGCGAGCTCAGCAGGAGCATGCGATAGCAGGGGAGGACGATGGCGAGTACGAGCAGGCCACACAGCGCGGCGATCACGGCC
This sequence comes from Acidimicrobiales bacterium, assembly GCA_050008715.1. Taxonomy (GTDB): domain Bacteria; phylum Actinomycetota; class Acidimicrobiia; order Acidimicrobiales; family Bog-793; genus JAKACA01. The sequence continues at coordinate 10,194 of JBEKMC010000005.1, forward strand.
GTGCTGTGGTCGATGACGAAGATCGAGCCGAACAGGACCGTCATGGAGGCGCCCGTCGTGGTCGAGCTCGTCGTGTCCAGGTAGAGGAACAGCGCAGCGAGCCCGAGTACGCCCCCGAGCACGATGCCCGTCGCCACATCGCGGCCCCTCGCCCGCTGTACGCCGATCATCTCCATGGCGGACGTGGCCGCCAGCCCCATGACGACGAAACCCCAGATGGGATTGACCCCGAGAAGGAACGCGCCCGCGCCGCCCGTCGTGCTCACGTCCGAGAAGGCGTGGCCGGCGAACGACTGCCCGCGGATGACCGTGAAGACCCCGACCGGCCCGGACACGACCGACACGACCGCTCCGAGCACCAGTGCCACGTGCACCGCCGAGCTGTCGAAGAAGCCGGCAGCGAACAGGGGCTGGAGGAAGTGGCCCATGGTCAGTCGGGAGGCGGGAGGACGGTGATGTCGTGGGTGTCCCCGCCGGCGTCGATCCCGGCGCCCGACACGACGAGCACGCGGCCGTGCAGCCGCAGGACGTCGACGTGGTGCCCGTAGAGAGCGCTCAGCACTTCGGATCGCACGACCTCGTCGGCGGTCCCGCTGACCGCCCTTCCGTTGGCGATGTAGACGATGCGGTCCATCACGGGAAGGAGCGTGTTCACCTCGTGGGCCGAGATGAACACGGCGATGCCCTGTTCCCTCGCCACGCTGCCCAGCAAGTCGACGACCTCCTGAGCGCTTCGCAGGTCGAGGTTGGCGAGCGGTTCGTCGAGGAGTAACAGCTTGGGGCGGCTGATGATGGCATGGGCGATGAGGACGCGCTGCTGCTCCCCGCCGGAGAGCGTGCCGACCCGCGCGCGGCCGAACTCGCCGGCACCGACGGCTTGCAGCGCATCGTCCACGAGCTGCTCCCGGCGGCGGGACCGAAACGGTATCCCGAGCCGGTGCCCATCGAGGCCGAGCGCCACGACGTCTCGGGCGCGCAGCGGCAGGTCAGGGTCGAGCAGGAACTTCTGCGGCACGTAGCCGATCACCGGGTGCCGCCGGTCGTGCACCCCGCCCGCCACGACGACCGATCCGTGCTGGGTCGGCTGGAGGCCGAGCACCACGCGCAAAAGCGTGGTCTTGCCGGAGCCGTTCGGACCGATGAGGCCCGTTACCTCGCCGGCGCGCAGCGTGAAGGCGACGTCGTGCAGCACCTCGCGCCCCGCGAAGGAGACACTGACGTCGTCGACGGCGAGGACCTCGTCGCCGGATCGCGTCGGGGGCGGAGGTGCCCCCGTCATAGCCGAGTGGTCGAAACGTTGGAGGCGAGAGCCTTGCGGAGCGCCCCGACCTCGGCCAGCATCCAGCTCTGGTAGTCGTACCCGGACGGCATCGTCTCGTAGACGGCGACGACGGGGACGCCGGCTTGTTGCGCCTGTGCGAGGAACGACTGGGTGATCGAGTCTGTGACTTGCTCGTTGTAGAGGAACACCCTCACGTGATGCCCGTCGAGGAGGCTCTCCTCTGTCGACACGTCCTGCGGGGACGGGTCGACGCCGTTCATGATGTCGGCCTGCAACGACCAGGGGGTCCGGTTCTGTAGGCCGGCGGCTTCGAGCAGATAGTCGCCGACCGGCTCGGTCGTCGCCACCGGGGCGCCCGGGAAGTCAGCCTTCAGGGCGGCGATCGCGTGTGCCAACGGCGCCAGCGAAGCTTCGAAGGCACCGGCGCGGGCGTGAAAGAAGGCGGCATGACCTGGCTCGAGGGCTGCGAGATCAGTGGCGACTGCCTCCGCCACCGCCGGCATCGTCGCCGGCTGGTACCACAGGTGCGGGTTGGAGGTCGTCGTGCCGGACAGCCCGCTGAGGTCCTGGACGACGATGAGCTTGCGCCGCGGGTTCGGCGCCGCCGACTCGATCTTCGACATGAACGTGTCGTAGCCGAGGCCGTTCTGTACGACGAGCTCGGCTCCGCTCACCGCTTCGGCCACCTGCGGGCTTGCCTCGAAGGTGTGGGGATCGGTGTTCGGGTTGGACATGACGGCGGTGACGCTCACGTACGGACCACCGACCTGCGAGATCACGTTGGCGTACTCGTTCTCCGCGCCGACGGCGTCGATCACGCCGGCGGCGCCGGAGCTGGTCCTCGAGCAGCCTGTCGCGCTCAATGCGATCGCCACGACGGCGCCGGCGATGCGCAGCGGCCGACCGGTACGTCGGCCATGTCGTCTCCTGGGCATAATGAGAACGATAACCATTCGCACTTGGGCGGGCAACCGCCGGACACCCGTCGACTAGTCTCACCTCCGTGGTGCAGGGGGTCGAGACCAGCGTGACCAGCGGCTCTCGATGAGCACCAGCACGGACGATCCCCAGACGTCGTCGTCGGCACGTCCGGTCGACCGAGCGGCGGCCTTTGCTGCCGGCCCGACCAAGATCCCCCCGCGCGTCATCGTCATCGGCCTTGCCGTGATCGTCGCACTCGCCCTGCTCGGAATCCTGGGTGAGCGCTTCTTCTCGAGCGTGGGGCTCAACCCCGTGGCCCCGAAGTCCCCGCCGAAGGCATCGCCGACCACCCTGCCGGCAGGGATACCGCAACTCGACGCCCCGCTCTCCGCTTTCATGGGGATCAAGGCGATGACACCGTTGGCGGCGCCCGGTTTCTCGCTCGTCGATCAGGCGGGCAAGGCCGTAAGCCTCGCCCGCCAACACGGCAAGGTTGTCGTGCTCACGTTCTTCGACGACAGCTGCAGCGACATCTGCCCGGTGCTGGAGGCGGAGATTGCGGCCGCCGCCACCGACCTCGGGCGCTCGTCGGACCGGGTGGTGTTCCTCACGGTGAACACCGATCCGATGAGCCCCGTCGTGAGCGCGACATCGCCCGCGGTCAGCGATTCGGCCCTGAGCAACGTCACCAACTGGCATCTCCTCGGCGGTTCGCTCGCCGCCCTCGACCGCGTCTGGCGTGACGACGGCGTATCGGTCGCCGTCTCGCCGGCGAGCCGGATCGTTGCTCACAACGACGTGATGTACTTCATCGGCCCAGCTGGCCGCTTCGCCTACGAGGCGGTCCCGTACTCGAACGAGAGCCAGCTCGGCATCTTCAGCCTGCCGGCGGCGAACATCACGCGGTGGGGACACGGCATCGCCGAGTATGCCGAGAAGCTGCTGCGGAGTTCTCCGTGACCGACTCCGATCCGAACCCCGAGCTACGGGCGCCCGCGAAGCCCCCTTGGTACCGGCGGCGCGCCATTCTTTTGAGCCTCGGGGTCGCCATCGTGCTTGCCATCACGGTGATCACGGACCTGCCGACACACACCTCGATCGCCGCCCAGGTGTCGGAAGAGACGACGGTCCTCAACGAAGTCACGTCCGACGCGGCACCGTGCGTGGCCGCGGTGGGCGAGGCATTCGGCTTCTATGCCGACGTGACGAAGGGCTCCCTCACACCGTCCGAACAGGCGAGCCTGCCGGCGCTGCTCCGGGACGACCAGGCGTCGTGCTCGTTCACGAGCGAGTACGTCTACGACCTGTCAGGCATCGAAGTCCCTGGAACAGCCGCCGGCAGGGACGTGGGTGGCCTCGTGAGCACGATCACACTCTGGGTCACCTCCGATGCACTTGCCGCCATCGATGCCATCGACGAGCTGACGACCGACCCGACGAACGCGACGCAGGTGGCGGCGCTCGACAAGGCCGAACGGCTGCTCGCCTCTGACCGGGCTTCGGTCAACGCGGAGCTTCACGCAGCCGATGGGGCGCTCGGAGGGGCCCACCTCCCCAGTCCAGGGCTGCCGGCCCTCCCGTCGCCTGCCGCCGACAGCTGAGCCACCCGCACGGGCCGACTTCGCTCGTTGCGGGATCCGCGCTGCACGCTCAGCCGGCGTGCCCGCTTCCGGGCCGGGCGACGTCGCCGATCGAGATGGCGGGACCGAAGCTACGGCGCCGGTTCTCACGCACGAGGCGGTGCAGGCCCTGGTCCGGATCCTCGTCAGCCCTGAGCCAGGCCACAAGGTTCCAGAACACGACCGGCACGTACGCAGACGCCGCCGCGAACCACAGCACGAACGTCACGATCTCCTGGTCTGCGGCAAAGCTCAGGGAGCTGCCGGCGAGCGCATGGTGATAGCTCACGTACATCGAAGCGTGAGACAGGCCGACGAGGTAGGCCGTAATCCAGATGGTCCACATGGCGACGGCAGCGAGGGCGATGCGCTTCGGGCGAGCGAGCCGCGGGACGAGCGGAGGTGACTCCACCAGCTCGAGCCACAACGCCGCTCCACCCGCGATGAGACAGACGGCCTCGACGAGCACGAGCCAGGGGTGTCGTACAAGCGCGTTGACCACCGCCGGGGTTCTCGCGGCGGTGACGAGGGCCATCTCGACGAGGAGCACAGTCACGGCTCGGGCGAAGCCAAGATGGCGGTGGCGTGCTGTCGCCAGGCGGTCGATCAGCCGCGCTGAAGCAGTGGTGCCGGCAGACGGCTCGAATGACCCGGCGCCGGACCCTCCGTTGGAGAGCCGGAGGAATCGCCACGGTGCCCCGAGCACGAGGAGGGCGGGGACGACGATGGCGAGGACGGAGAACCGGAGCGCCTCGAAATACTCATAGCGCCGCGCTTCGGTCGCAAACGGTGGCACGAGGACGACCAGCACCAGCACCGCCGCCGCGCAGGCCAGCGATGGTCGCACCCAAGGAGGAGGCACCACCGGCCGCTCTTCGGCGGCCACGCCGCTCAATGGGAGGGTCGGCGCTGGAAGAACAGCCAGATGCACACGGCGAAGAGCGTCCCGACGGGTATGGCGAATGTCATCGCCTGGGCAGCGACAATCGAGCCGGTCGCGATGATCATCTCCTCCACCTTTCGTCCCACGACTGCTGAGCCGCGGCTCAGATCACATAAAACAGTACCCAAAACGCCAGCGACATCAAGGCCATGAATCCCCAGAAGTAGGCGCATCCTTCGAGGTTTGCCCGGAACAGCCGGGCCACCGGCTGCGTCGAGCGAGCTGGGCCGCCGTCCTGTGCAACGGCACGACGCAACCGCATCGCGCGGGCGAGCAACGTCTCCAACCAATACGTCCCGCACAGGAGCATGGCGACGTTCAGAACGGCCCAACCGATGAAGCACGACGCGTAACCGCTCGAACCGGGGTAGAAGGGAAGATTCGTGAGCTGCCAGATCTGGAGCCCCACGGCGACGAGCCCGCCGGCGACGGCCGTCCACCCGGCTACCTCCCAGTCCAGCGAGGGGCCTCGGCGCAGGCGGAAGATGCCGTAGGCGTTCAAGCCGGCGGCCACGACGGCGATCACGAAGATGGCCGTGCCGGCCCCGATCGGAGCGGTGACGCCGCCCGGTCGCCATAGTTGATCGCTGTCCACCGACCGGAGGTAGAAGTACGCGAAGGCCAGGGACGCGAAGGTGAAGACACCGATTCCGATCAGAAGTCGTCCACCGGTCCAGATCGCGCCCTCAGCCGATCGAAGCTCGTACTCGACCTCTTCGGCTGACTGTTGCAGCAGGTCGACTCGGGCATTGGGCCGACCAGCCGGCATCACATCGTCACTCATGCGGGCAGTCCCCCTGGGTCAGGATCAGCGGCTCTTGCGATGGTCTCAGCCGAGGGCACGCTCGCCCCGACGGTCTCGATCGATCCGGACCCGAGGTCGGCTACAGGCGGAGCGCCAGGCTCGCTGTAGTGATACGGGTCGGCGAGGACGACCGGGATGCGGTCGAAGTTGTGGGGAGGCACGGGGGTGGCCGTCTGCCACTCGAGGCCGAGCGAGTCCCAGGGGTTCGCCGACGCCAGCTTCGGGTCGATGAAGATCGACCAGACGAAGTTGGCGATGAAGATGAGGAACGAGGCCCCGAGCAGGAAGGCGCCGACGGACGAGATGTCGTTGAGCGTCTGCAGGTTGGAGGCGTACTCGAAGACCCGGCGAGGCTGGCCGAGCAGGCCGACGAGGAAGAGCGGGAAGAACGTCACGTTGAAGAAGACGAACATCGTCCAGAAGTGCCACTGGCCGAGCTTCTTGCTGAGCGTCTTCCCGGTCATCTTCGGCAACCAGAAGTAGAGGCCGCCGAAGAAGGCGAACACGAGGCCGCCCATGATCGTGTAATGGAAGTGCGCCATCACGAAGAAGCTCCCGTGCACGGTGACGTCGACGGGCACGTCGGAGAGGAACACGCCCGTCACACCGCCGATGAGGAAGTTGAAGTACATCCCCATGGCGAACAACATCGGCACCTCGAACCGTATCTTTGCTTTCCACAAGGTCCCCAGGCCCACGAGGAAGATGAATCCCGTCGGTATCGAGATCAGCTCAGTCGTCAGCATGAAGAGTGGGCGCATGTCCGGGTTGATGCCGCTCTGGAACAGGTGGTGCTGCCACACGAAGAAGGACAGCAAGGCGACGCCGATCATGCCGGCGGCGGCGACGCGGTAGGCGAACAAGGGTTTGCGCGTGAACACCGGGAGGATCTCACCGACGATGCCGAAGCCCGGCAACGCCATGATGTAGACCTCCGGATGGCCGAAGAACCAGAACAGGTTCTGCCAGAGGAACGAGCTGCCACCGTGCTCGTTCACGTAGAACGCCGTCTGTACCGTCCGGTCGAGAATGCCGAGCAGGCCCGCCACGACAAGGGTCGGAGTTGCGAGCACGAGCAAGGCCGCGGTGGCGAGCACGGACCACACGAAGATCGGGATGCGTCCCCACGTCATGCCTGGCGCGCGGTAGTTGATGATCGTCGCGGCCAAGTTGAAGCCGGCGGTGATCATCCCGAGCCCGATCACCGCGAATCCGACGAGGTAGGAGTCCATCCCCAGCCCGGCCTGGGTCTGCAGCGAGGCGTAGCCGGTCCATCCGGTCGGGAACCCGCCCAAGGGGAGGGCGGAGAGGATGACGAGGTAGCCGGCGGCGAAGGTCCAGAGCGAGAAGGCCTCGACGCGGGGGAAGGCCATCTTCCGGGAGCCGATCATCAGCGGTATCAGCCAGTTGCCGAGCGGCCCGATGACGATGGACGACGCCATCATCATCATGATCGTCCCGTGCTCGCCGACCGTCGAGATGTACTGCCCCGGCCCGAAGACGTGGCTCGTGGGGCTCAACAGCTCGGTGCGGATACCCATGGCGAGGATGCCGCCCGTGAAGAAGAACAGCAGCACCACGATCGTGTACTGCAGTCCGACGACCTTGTGGTCGAGCGTCGGGCGGAAGTAACGGGTCCAGCTGTGTGACGGGAGCTGAGGCAACGGCTCACGCCCGATCAGCTTGGCTGCCGGGTAGTTGAACATGCCGGCACCGGCGAGCCACCCGACAACGCCGATCGACAGGCCGAGCACGATCGCCACGTTGTTCTGACCGTTGTCCTGCACAACTGTCTGGTTGGCGGCGATGATGTTGCCGAAGAGATGGCCGAGGGCATAACCACCGACCGCTCCTGCGAGCGCCCACACGGCGTTCGGGCTGAAGAACCCGGCCGTCGGTCGTAGGCGCTCCTCAGGCGGCGAGTCGATGATCGCTTGCGTATCTACGCTCATGAAGTTGTACCCAATCGTCCGGCGTGATGAGGGAACTTAAGAGTTCGGCTTGGTTGCGCCGTATGTCTCGACGCTGCTGTACGGGTCCTTCGTGTCGGGGTAGAACCCACCGTCGGAACCGTTGGCGTCCGGCGTGTAGGTGTAGGCGAACGCCGGCAGCGTGGCGGTCAAGGGAGCCAACTGCGTCTCGGTCGTCTTCGCCCATTGCTCGAAGGCCGATTTGCTCACGACCTTCCCATAGTCGTACATCGCCCCGTGCCACAGCCCGCACAGCTCGTCACACCGAACGGTGAAGACGCCGAGCTGCTTGGTCGTCGTGAAGGCGACGTTGTCCGATCCCGGGTTGGCGTCGGCCTTGACACCGATCTGGTAGGCCCAGAAGTCGTGGATCACGTCGAGCGACGTCACGTGGAATTCGATCGTGGTGTCGTCGGGCAACATCAGGTTCGGCGTCTCGAAATTGCCGAACGTGGGGTACCGGTAGGTGAAACGCCACTGCTGGGCGATCACCTGCACCGGCAGGATCGTCGCCGACGACGGCGTCCAGAGAGGCGACGGCCCCTGCCCTCCGCCGGATCCGGTCGTGACCGCAAGCTCGACAGTACCGAAGACGAAGAGCGACAGGACGACGACGGTGGTGGTTGCGATCCAGATGATCTGGACACGCAAGTTGCCTCGAGCCGCCGGCCCACCGACCGGCTCGGGCACTCCGGGCCTCGTCGAGCGCCACATGACGATCGCGTAGAGCATGTAGACCCAGACACCGATAAGGACGGGCAGGGCGATGAGCAACAGGACCGTGAAGTCGACGGAGTCCGAGGTGGCCGTGTCCGACATGCGGCCCGGCGGGACATGCGGACCGACCAGGAAGGCGAACAGCACGTCCGCCACGACGGACAACACGATCCAGATCGTGAGGATCCGCCGGAAGTGGTGTGGCTCGGCCGATCCCTCCGGGGCAGCCACGCTGTCCGCGACGGCGCTCATGACACCACCTTGAGGAAGCCGTCCATGTATCCGACCGACTGCATCGGGCCTCCGTTGCCGTAGAGGTACCCGAGCCCGCAGGGCACGAAGCACTGCCAGGGATACTCGCCGGGTCCGGGAGTGACGAACGAGAACGTGATGACGTTGTGGGCCAGGTTGGTGGTGCAAGGCGCCGAGTTGCAGAAGTTCGACGCACTGCCGTTGACGCCGGACAACGGGACGTTGATCCCGAGCGTCGGGATCGTGAAGGTGTGGGCGACACCGTTGCCGTTGTTGGAGTTGATCAACGAAGTCGACTTGCCGTTCAGCGACATCACACCTCCGCTGGTGCCCTGTACCAACCCCATCAGCTGGTTACGGAGCGGACTGCCCGAGTCGTACTCGTCGATCGTGACGTTGATCGTCGTGTTGGCGGGCAGGTCCCACAGCGTCGTGTGCACCCACTGGCCGCTCGCCGGATCCTTGGTCAGGTAGGAGACCCACGTCGGGTGGGCGCCGAACCCGATGGCCCCGACGGTCTGCAGCGTCATGTCGACCGGCTGGCCGGCCTGGTGACCGGAGGTGAAGTCGATCGTGGGCGGTGACGAGCGCAGGAAGGCCGCTGCCAGAAACACGATGAGCGCGACGCCGATGCCCACGATCACGGCTGCGATCCCCAGCCTTCCCGAACGAGACAACGCGCCCTCCCCCTCTCGCCGGGATCGCGCGGCCCGCCGTCCGGCCGACCCTCGGGAGGATCTACCGCACCGACGACCTGAGCTGCCCCCCGGTCGCTTCCAGCTCCGTCACCATGACTTCGCCGAGGTCACCCTATTGGCCTTTGACCAGCCGGTCAATGCTATTTACCAAATCTTGGGCTACGGCACGAGGCGATCACGCCGGAGGGCGGAAGTCCTCGAGCGGCATGGCGGTCCTGCCGCGCATGATTCGCTCGGCCAAGCTCGAGATGCCCCCGTCCTCGGCAACGGCTCGCCTGATGACGACGACGAGGGCAGGCACCGCCCAGAAGTCGCCGCACACCCACAAGATGGCCGCACCGATCTGCTGGTCGGCAAACGGGGCCATCGAGACGCCCGCGACGTGGGCGTAGACGTTGTACCAGGAGCCCGTCGCAAAGATGCTGAGCGACATGGCCAGCACGAACATGATGACGTTCGTCGAGACGATCGCGCCGATCTGCCAGGCCGTCGAGGCCTTCACCTTGAACGGGAAGGACGGGATGATCTGCAGCCAGAAGAGCACACCGGTCACGAAGAAGCTGGAGTGCATCAGCCAGATGTGCACGCTCTGGTTCCGCTCCGCCAGGTCGAAGAGTGCCGGCACGTGCCAGACGACCATGGCGATGTTGAACAGCGCGAGTGCGGTCCACCGGTTCGAGAGAGCGCGTCCGGCCGCACGCAGGAAGCGGGCGTTGCGCCCGAGGAGCAACGCTCGCCCGACACGCCGGCGTGGGCCAACGGGCAGGGCGAACAGGAACGGCAACCACGGGGCTCCTGCGACGACGAGGATCGGGGCGAAGAAGCCGATGAGGATGTGCTCGACCATGTGCACGAAGAAGTAGTCGCTCGCGTAGTAGTCGATCGGCGACACCACGGCGACGAGCAGGACGGCGAGGCCCGCGTAGAACTCGAGTGCCCGCTTCCTCCGCTGCCGGGTCCGTCGCGGATCCGACCGCCGCTGCAGGTGGGCCAGCCCGATCTCGTGAACGATCACGATGACTGCGACGACGACGATGAACGGGTCGAAGCTCCAATGGTCGACGACGTAGCTCATGAAGACGAGCCGAAGGGAACTGGGACCCTCATCGCCTGCAGTTTGCCCCAGGCGCCGGTGGCGGCGCTCCACCGCCAGTCGATGAAGGTCGAGGCGCCCGTCACCGCCAGGGCGTCGACGACGGCACCGGCTTCGATGGACACGGTCGTCGTTCCCGGCGGCAGGCCCGCCAGCGGCCGCCACTGCCCGTGCGGCACGACGGTCTCGAGCTCGAGCGACCCGCCGGCCCTGCGGACCACGACGAACACCTCTCCGTCACCGGTGATGCCGGAGGACACAATGCCGGCGCCGGCGAAATCGAGCGGCGGGGAAAGCGCCCACGACGCGCCCGAACGCCAAGCAGCGACCACGTCGGTCGCTGCTCCTCGTCCGACCCCAACCAAGGCGGCGGCGCCGGAGGTGCCGTGGCCGGCGCCCCAGAGGCGGAGCACACCGGCCGGTTGAAGAGCCAGGGATCCGGTGAGTCGGGGACCAACCAGCGCCCAGCCACCGGCCGTCGCCGCGAACACGCCGACCAGGCCAGGTTTGCTGCAGTCGGCCCCGACGAGCTCGGTACCGTCGCTGGAGAAGGCCACCGAGGTCAGGGAGCTGACTTGACATGACGAAGCCCCGCTCGAGCTCTCGAGGGCGCTTTGCGCCACCAGATCCGTCCAGCTCAGGATGCTTCCAGAACTCTCGACGACCTCGGCACCTTGCCCAGAGTGCGCCCGCAGGACGGCCGCGAGCCCCCCACGGACCGAGCTGGCAAGGGCATCCGGACCTGCGGCCAGCGCGCCCGGCACGATCCCCTGTGCCCACGTGCCCTTCGTCGTGTTGCGTTGTGCGAGCGGCGAGTAAGTGAGCAGGTTGGTTGGCTCGATACCCGCCGTGAGCAGGTCGCCGGCGGCCGCGATCGTCAGGCCGCCGTTGAGGGCGACACCCGGAGGCGTCACGAGCGACCAACGCGTGCTCGCCAGCGGTCGGAAGAACAGCTCCCAGAACGTGTTCGCCGGCTGCCCGAGGATCCCCATCGGGAGCACCGCCCAGGTGCCCGACGACGTCACGAGCGTGCTGTTGAACGGGATGCTTGTCGCCACGACGCCGGTCCTCGGCGACGCCGGCGGCGGAGCGGCCTTCGAGCACGATGCGAGCAGGGCGACGGTGACCAGGGCGAGCATCAGCGAGGCGACGGCCGGAGGAGTCGACCGCCGGGTCCTTCGCTTCATGAACCCATGATGCGCTTCATCTGCTCAGACAAAAGGGTGGCGAACGAAGAGCGGGAGGCGGAACCGACGCCCGTGTCGGTGCTGAGCACCTCGCGCATCTGCCCGGACGCATCGATGATGTAGGCGATGTCGCTGTGGGCGACCATGGCGCCGGCTCCCGGCACCGCCACCTGGACCGCATAGTCGTCCCAGATGCGGCTCAGGGCGGCGGTCGTCCCGGTCAGGTACAGCCAATTGCTGAGGTGCTCGAGGCCCTCCTGCCGGTCGAAGGCCACCGTGAAGGCCGTGGCCCGGTAGATCGGGTTGGCGACGACCGCGACGAAGACCGTGCGGCTGGCGGCCGAGCCCAGCATCGAGTCCGCCTCCTTGAACTCCTGCGCGATCAGCGGGCAGTCCGACGTGCACACGGGATCGAGGAAGGTCAGTGCGACGGTCCTGCCACGGAGGCCGGCGAGCGAGACCGCCTGCCCGCTCTGGTCGACGAGCTGGAAACCTGGCGCCGGCAAGTCGACCACGTTCGGGTTGCCGTCGACGGCGAGGGCGAGAATTGGATCGGCGTTCGGGTTGGCGGAGGCAGCCGCCATCGGAGCCGCCCCGAGCACGAGCAGTGCCAGCGCCCCGACCGACGCCGCCACCCGAAGTACATAGGAGGGCCGGACGCCGGCGGGCACTCGTATCCGATCGCGCCAGCTCGCGCGAGCGACCGGCTCCGTGGAGAGAACCACCTCCGGCTCGGCCACGGCCGGCGCCGTCACCGCGACCGGTACCCGCACGAGCGCGACGTACCCACTGACGAGAACGAGCATCATCGGCAGCATGCTGTTGGGGTCGGTCCCCACACCACCGAGGAACCCGAGATCCTCGACCAGCACCCAATCCGCCAGCCCGAGGATCACTGCAGCGATGACCGCAAATCGAGCCAGGTCCGGTCGACCCGTGGAGAGGACGAGGCCCATGGACGCCAACACGGCGACCACGAAGAGGTTGACCGCCCAGCCGTGAGCCGCGTCGAGCGAGCCGAACGACCCGAGCACGGAGGACATCGTGTGCGGCTGTGAGGTGAGCGCCATCTGGCGGACCATCCCGAGCAGCGCGCCCGAATGCCCGTTACCGGCCGCCCCGCGCCAGAAACCACGATCCGGCCATGCCTGAAGGACCGCCATCCCGGCGAAGAAGACCCCGAAGGCTCGCAGCAGCCGGCGACCAAGGGCGGGCGACGCCCAGGCTCGTTCGGGCAGTGCCAGCAGTGCCCCCGCCAAGCAATAGAAGAGTGCAGCACCCGGTGCCCCGAACAGCCAGGACAGCCCGGGCGCAAAGATGCCCCCGAAGGCTTCCCCGAAGACCCACACCACGAGCCCCCAGCCGAGCGAGGCCGCTCCGGCGAAGCGCGTCCAGCGACCGCGCGGGGCGACGAGCAGCAGGACGCCGAGGGCGATCTGGATCCACACGGTAGAGACGGCTGCCTCGACGGGGTGGTTCGTCCAGGTGGTCACGCCGAAGTTCACAAGATGCTGCACCCAGGACGGCGACGTGGCAGACGCCGGCTGGAGGACGCTCGAAGGCAGCCCGAGGGGCATGTCAGGCTGGATCTGTAGGACACCGTCCACGATCCAGAGCACGGCGAAGCCGATCCGCAAGACCCGCCGTGCAAGCGGTTCGGGATCGCTGGGCGGCACGTCCACCGGCTCGGCGTCGCCGTCGAGCAGGCGCCGGATTTGCGTCATCCGCACGACGCTCGATCCGAGGAGGAACACGCTGAGAACCACGCCGACGACAAGGAGTTGGTGCATCAGCAAGGAGTGGAAGGCCGCGATCACGACGGGATTGTTCGCCTGAAGGTGGCGCCCCATCCCTGTCACGTGATCCTCGCCTCCTTTTCACTGCCTGCTGGTCAGTGTCGCAGCGCCGGCGGCGATCATCGCACAAGAAATTGTTCGCAATCACGCACCACCCGAAGCGTCCCGGGGCCTCATGGTCCAGGTCGGAAGCGCCGATACATTCTGTATGAGATGCAACGTTCGCGCCCTGCGCACCTCCACGCGCCAGCGGCGCATCGACGTCACGCCTCGAGAGCGCACCGACGTCGCCCGACCGGGGCGCGGGTCGACACCGCCTGTCCAGCTGAGATGAACGGACTGACTCGGCCGGGACGCGACCTCTGGGCTCGGCCGTTCGGCGACGCCGTCGCGGACGCCGCACGCATCGTTCGATCGAGGGTGAACAAGGCGGTGCGAACGCTCGGAGGGGCCGAGGGCGTGCGCCGACACGTGCCCTGGTTGCTCGCCCCCGTCCTCGCTGCGTCACTGGCCGGTGTCGCGTTGACCAGCGGGAGCACAGCTACGGCGAGCGGGGCGGGTTTGCTCGACGGTGGCGCCCTCTCGGCGATGTCGGCCGGCGCTCGTGCGGGGCAAGCTCCTGCGGTCTTGCCGTATCGACCGCTGCCGGCAGGCCGCTCCGCCACCCTTGGGAAAGTCCCCTTCGCCGCCACTCCTCCACCGCACCGCAAGCGGGGAGAGAAGATCCCGGCAGGCGCCACGGACGGTGTGCCCGCCGTTGCGATCGCTGCGTACGAGCACGCTCAGGCCGTTCTCTCCTTGACAGATCCGAGCTGCCACCTCGAATGGGAAGACGTCGCCGGCATCGGTCGGGTCGAGTCGGACAACGGGCAGACGTGGGGCGCTTCGGCACGGATCACGAGCAGCGGGACGCTCTTCCCGCCCATCTTCGGGATTCCCCTCAACGGGCTCAACGGCACGCCCGCGATGCGCGCGCCCGGCGGTGGCTGGGTACGCGCCGAGGGCCCGATGCAGTTCCTGCCGGCCACGTGGGCGGAGTACGCCCAGGACGGGAACGGCGACGGCCAGCGCAACCCCCAGAACTTCTACGACGCCGCCCTGACCACGGGCGTGTTCCTGTGCGCCAACGGTGGCAACCTCAGCACACGCGCCGGCCTCGGCGCAGCCATCCTCGCCTACAACCACTCCTCTGCCTATCAATCCCTCGTCGAGTCCTGGATCTCGTTCTACTCGCACGTCGGAGTCCAAGCCCTCCGGGTCGCGGGCAGCGGGCTGCTGCCGACAGGATCACCGACGACGCACCGTGCGCAGCCCACACCGACAGCGGCCGCCGAGGTCGCCGAGGCAGCGTCGGCCTCGCAAGCCACGGGTTCCTATTCGTTCACTCTGCGCGTCCTGGCGGGCTCGTCGGAGGTCACGACGGGAAGCGGTGCGGTCGACACCCACAACGGAAGCGGCTGGCTCCAGTTCCGAATTCCTACCTCGGGCACGCTTCAACTTCGACTCGTCGACGGGCAGACGTACCTCTCGCTCCCTACCGCCCTTGCCGCCGAAGTCGGTGCCACGAGTCCGTGGATCGTCGCGACGCCGGCGGTGCTCGCCCTGCTCCCTTCGTCGCTCGCCCGGGGCTTGGAGGTGGCGTCGGCGGACCTGAGCTGGCTCGCGGGCCAGCTGACGGGAGCCTTCGACCTGCGCGTGATCGGGCACGGCCGCAGCGACGGCGCAGCTTCGACGGAGTACGCCGGACGCACCAACCTGGCGGTGGCAGCCAGCCGTCTGACCGATTCCTCAGCTGATCTCGGACGCGTGGCCACGTTGGTGAGATCGTGGCGCCTCGGAGTCGAGACCTGGGTGAGCCTGCACCGGATCCGGGCAGCGGTGATCTCGCTAGGCCCTGTCTTCTCCGGGCTCGGACCGATCAGCCTGCACGTCGCCTTCGGCGGCTACGGGCAACGCGTGAACGTGGTGGCCCCCTCGACGACCACGACGACGACCACGACCACGACCACGACGACCACGACCTCGACCTCCACCACGACGACGACCACGATCCCGCCGTCGCCCTCCCTGGCGCCGTGAGCGACGAGGTCCTCGAGAGCGTCCCGCTCGGGATGCGGTGGGCGACGGTCGACCCGTGTCTGTTCTGCGTCCACCACCTCGACCGGTATGGCACGCGATGTTCCGCCACCTCGATCATTGCGCCTATTGCTATGGTATTACTAGCTACAGAACCCCGACGACGGGATCGGCATGTCACTTCCAGACTTCTTTGTCATCGGGGCGCCAAAGGCGGGCACGACGGCGCTGCACGTGGCCTTGTCCGAGCATCCTTCCGTCTTCATGTCGCCGGTGAAAGAGCCGAAATTCTTCCTCTGCGACGGCCCACCTCCGCGCAACGGTGGGCCAGGGGACGCGCACAGCTATCGAGAGTGGATCTGGCGGCAGGCTGACTACGAGGCCCTCTTCGATGCGGCGCCGGCAGGCACGATCCGCGGCGAGAGCACACCGTTCTACCTCTCAGATCTCTCGTCCCACGACCAGATTCACCGGCTCGTGCCGAACGCTCGCCTGATCGCGCTCCTGCGCGACCCCGTCGATCGGGCTTACTCGAACTGGGCTCATCTGTGGGCCGACGGCCTGGAACCGATCAGCGACTTCGTGCAGGCATGCGCGGCCGAACCCGAGCGCCTGGCAGCCGGATGGGCGCCCTTCTGGCGTTATCGCTCGACAGGTCTCTACGGACAGCAGATCACGCACTTGCTCAGTGTGTTCCCGCGGGAACAAGTGCTCCTGCTGCGTTACAAGTACCTCGTCGACGAGCCGAGGGCTGCGTTGGACGACGTCTGTGGTTTCCTCGGGATCGAGCAGGGTGTTCTCGTCGACATACCGCCCCACAACGTCGGAACCTACGTTCCGCCCACCGTGTACGACCGCTCCTTGAGAAGAATCTTCCGCGTGGGCGCGGCCCTCGGATCCAACTTCCCGCCAGAGGTCTGGCGTCGGGCCAGCCTGCCACTGCTGTGGCTCATCCAGCGGCGTCCCGAACACAGGCCGGAACTGTCAGAGGAAGCCCGGGCGGCGCTGACCGAGTACTTCGCCGACGACGTCGCCGTGGTCGAGCAGCTGACGGGCTGGGATCTCGGCGAATGGCTCAGTCACCGCCAGGGCAGCACGTACTCGGTTCGTAAGTCATGGGCTCCGTCACGGCGGGTGGCTTCGTAGTAGAGACGCCTTCCCCCAGCGGGAAGATCGACGAACGACAGGTACCGGAGCGAGCCGCTCCCATGCGGCGAGACGCCGACAGGGCCGCCCGGCACTGCCGTGAGACGGCCTGGCGAGCTCCCGATTGCGATACCAGTCAGCTCCTCGGCATTGTCGCTGGCGGTAGCCCGTCCGTCGTAGTAGGCGACCGTCCGCTCGTCGTCGATCTCGACGGCGGTCACACGAGCGCCGCGCTCGTCCCACTCGCCCAGCGTGCCCGCGAGGGCGACGCCGTGAACGTCCCAATCGAGACCGTCCCTGCTCGTGGCATACGCAGTGGCCATCCGATCGGCATCGGAGTCGCGCTCGAGGGGATGACGGCACAGCCACATCTGCCAGCCTGACTCCGACGCGAGGACGACGGGATCCTTCACGCCAAAGTCCCGGTCTCCCGGCAGCACGGTCCTGGCGCCGCGCGCATCGAAACCCGCCGGCTCCTCCGCGTCGATGGCCACCACCTTCCAGTGCTTGGTGCCGGGAGTAGCACAGCTCACGTAGATCCTCCAGCCGCCGTCCGGAATCCGCACGAGTGCCGGTCGCTCCAACGACTCGGCCGCGAACGAGGAGCACTCGAGCGTGACCACCGTCGTGAAGTCGACTCCGTCGTCGGAACGGGCCACGACGTTGGCGTAGCCGCGACCTTCTCCGACCGGCCGCCGTAAGCGGTAGGCAAGATAAATGGCGCCGTCGTCTCCGAGGGCGGCACTCGGACCGCCGGCCCAGAACCCGGGCCCAGGCCCGGGCGACTCGACGACGACGGCGGATTCCGCGTACGCCGGCAACCGGAGTTCGCTACCGTCGAGCGAGCGCAACATCACGCCACATTATCGGCTACATGCGTCGATTAACTGCTGATTGAGGTGAGGGCGAGGCCCGAGCCAGGCTGGCGGGATTTGCCCTACTCCGGACTCAACTAATGTTCAGCCCATCGCTGGCGCGGGGGCGCCTCCCGAGGGGAATAGGAGCGCCGTGATGACGAATAGCAAGCTCGGAGTCTGCGTGGCCGCATGCGCACTCATAGCGACGATGCTGCTTGCGGTTGCGGCGCCGGCGGCGCTGGCCGGTGGCGGCTGGGTGACGCAAGTGGACTACCCGCCCGCCTTCACGACGATCTGGGCGATCTCCTGCCCGAGCGCGACACACTGCGTGCTCGTCGGCGACGAAGCCGACCTAGTGGCTGCGGTCGCGATCGGGAGTGGAAGCTCGTGGACACGGGGCACCCTTCCGGCAGGCGTGAGCCAGTTGTTCGCGGTGTCGTGCCCCTCGGTGAAGGTGTGCGTCGCCGGTGGCAACACCTTCAGTCGTGAGACCGGCAGCAGCCCCGTCATCATCTACAGCGCCAACGGGGGCGCCACCTGGGCCATCGCCGCCGTCCCCGCCGGCCTCGGCGGGCAGTCGACGGTGTCGTGCTCGTCAGCCTCCGATTGCCTAGCCGGCGGCGGCGGCACGACCCTGTATGTGACTTCGGACGGCGGCAAGAAGTGGAGCGCGCAGGCCGGGCCGGCCGGCGCGACCCAGGTGTTCCAGCTGTCATGTCCGGCCGGCAGCTCCACCTGCGTGGGAGTAGGCGCCAACGGGACCGAGCAGCCGCAGATCCTCGTGTACTCGAACAAGAAGTGGAAAGCCACGCTCTATCCCGCGGCCGAGGCCGCCCTGAAGAGCGTGGACTGCACGTCGTCGAGTGATTGCGTCATCGTTGGCGGCTCGTCGCCGGCGCTCATCCTCACGACGACGAACGGTGGCACGACGTGGAAGCCGGACAAGGTCCCGAGCGGGATCTCGCAGCTGTCCGGGGTGTCGTGCGTGTCGGCGAGCGCCTGCGTGGGCGTGGGTCAAGGCATCGGGGTGGCCGGCGCCGTGACCGGCAGCATTTCGACCGGCACGTTCGTTGCTGCGGTGCCGCCGGCGGGATATGGGGATCTGACCGGGGTTTCGTGTGTGAGCGGATCGGCTGCCTGCACCTCCCTCGGCGTCGTCGGCACGTCGGTGGCACCCGCCGTGGCAACCTCGACGGACTCCGGCGCGAAGTGGACCGCTGAGTCCCTACCGCCGGCACCCTTCCCGTTGTCGTCGGTCTCCTGTGGAGCAGCCGCTCACTGCGTCGCCGTCGGCACCGGCCCGACCGGCGGAGTCGTCGAGTCGACAAGCAACGGTGGTGCCCTCTGGACGACACACGTGATCACGGCCATCACCTCTCTCTCGTCGGTCACGTGCTCGTCGGCCACCGACTGTGAGGCCGTCGGTACCGGCAAGTTCGGCGGCCAGTTCCTCGTCACGACGAACGGCGGCTCCACCTGGACGATGAGCATCTTGACGGGTCCGACGACCATGGATCAGCCGCTCGTCATCTCCTGCCCGACGACGTCCCATTGCGTCGTTCTCGGAGCCATCACCCCGGCTGTGCCGCCGGATCTGACGACGTTCTCCACGATCGACGGCGGCAAGAACTGGACCGGCACGGGCACATCCCTCGTCGACGACGCCTTGAACGGCCTCTCCTGCTCGTCGGTGTCCGACTGTGTCATGGTCGGCAACGGCGGCACCGAGGGCGGCGCCTACATCCTGCGGACCACGACGTTCGGTACCAACTGGACGAGCGAGCCGGTGCCCACGAGCCCGACGCTCTTCATGAGCCTGGCGAGCGTGTCGTGTGCCTCGACGAGCGATTGCGTGGTCGTCGGCGCTGCCCAGCAGAATGACGTCCTGACGACGTCCAACGGCGGTACGAGCTGGAAAGAGAAGCCGTACTCCCCGTCGGTCAACGACAGTCTGTACGACGTCTCGTGCCGCTCGACAGCGGACTGCGTGATGGTCGGCATCGACAACCTCGGTCTCGAACCGGGTGCTATCGAGACGAGCACGAACGGTGGCGCCAGCTGGGTGACTGCGGCTGCCCCGAGCACGAGCTTCAAGCTCCTCAGCGTCGCCTGCTGGTCGGCGACCGCATGCGTGGCGGTCGGGGAAGACTCGACGCAGCACGGTTCGATCATCATCTCGTCCGTCGCTCCCGTGCCGCCGCTGAAGATCACGACGGCCTCTCTGGCATCGGGCACGGTCGGCAAGGCGTACAAGGCGACGATGAAGGCGTCCGGTGGGACGGCGCCCTATACGTGGAAGGTCAGCGTCGGCAAGCCGCCCTCCGGTCTAGCGCTCTCAGCTGCCGGCGTCTGGAGCGGCAAGCCCAAGAAGGCCGGCAAGTACTCGTTCACTCTGCAAGTGACCGACAAGACCGGCAAGAAGCTGGCAAAGGCGTTCACGATCGTCATCGCCAAGTAGCTCCAGGCCGTGGGGCGTCTCGCTGCTCAAGTTGGCCGGTGCTACGACTTCACGACGAGCGTTCCGTGAGCGGCGTAGTAGTCGGGCGCCGACACTGTGATTCCGCGCTTGCCGGGGGCGAAGCCGGCGGGGAACTTCAGCGTCACGGTGCCCAAGGCGCCGGTCTTCCCCTTCACCCCGCCGACTGAGACGATCGCGCCGGGGACGGGGTCTCCGGCGTCGGTCACCGTGAACGTCACGAGATTGGCCTTCGTGTTGGTGATACCGAGCGTCGAGGCGTGAAACGAGAGCTCTGCCATTGTTCGCATGGCGTACTCGGCAAACCTCCCCAGGGTGTTCGTGCACATCATGGCCACGTCCACCCGAGCGAAGGACCCGCTCGTGAGCGCAAGCCACCCGGGGCTTTCACAGGGCTCCTTGTAGGCCACCACGGGGCCGAAGCGCGTGTCCGCCTTGTTCGTTCGTGTCGTGTACATCTCATACGGGTATACCGAGCTCGCCCAAGCAACCCACAATCGGCCGTCGGGGCCCGCCGAGATAGCGTAATTCTCTGCGTGAGCGGAGTCCGGAACTTTGAAGGCTTTGGCGGCGCCCACCCGCCACATCCGTAGCGAGCAGACCGGCGTGTTCGTGCAGTAGAGGATCCACACACCGCCGTGGGTGTTCGTGTTCGTCACCGGCAGCTGTGAGAACACACCGATGTTGGGGGTGACTGAGGTCTCGCCCGTGCCCGGCACCTTCTGCGTAGGACTGTTCGCCGTCACGTCCTTCACGTACAAACCGGCGGCGCTCTCGTCCGGGGAGGCCGTGAGACCCCAGACGACGTAGACGTGACCGTTCCCGGACAAGTCGCTCACCTCAGAGGTCTTGGCGACGTTCGAGTATTGCGTGGCGGCAGGGACGCGGCCGTCGAGCCCGGCAGCGGGGAACGACGACGACGGCCCGATTCGGTATTGGACACCGTGATCGATCGGCTTCGTGTTCCAGCCTCCGCCGGGCCAAGCGGCTGAGATCACACCGCCGGGGGTATCCGTGGCGGCCACGGCGGGAATATTGCAGTTGGCGGACAGCGACCACGGCTGCAGCTTCCATCCGCTGGAGGTGAGCAGGTCGCCGATGATGCAGCCGTCATTGTACGGCTTGAGGGTGCCGCCGCCCTCGAAGACGATGAGTGGCTCCGAACCGTCGGAGATGACCGGCGGTTCAGACAGCAGCGACCCCCAATCCGAGGCGCTGAGGGCTTCTGACGGCGTTCCGACGATCCCTTTCGCCGAGAACCCGACCGTCTCGTAGGTGAAATTGTTCTTGATGCGCCGCTGCCAGACGATGAGGGCGTTGTCCGTCGAGCTGACCCACATGGATGGCGTCGACTGCCCGGTGACAAGGTTCGCGCCCTCCGCGAGGAGCGTCCATCTTCCGGGAGCAGCGGCCAGTAGCTGGCGGTGAGCTGCACCGGCAGCCAGCCCATGTCCGGAAGCGCCGGCCGGGCCGGCGGTACCCGCGAGGCCCCCCACCGTCGCCGCCGTCGCCAGGGCGCACGCAAGAACAACGCTTCGGGCGCCTCTCCGCAGACTCTGCTTCTTCATGTCAGGTCCTTTCTCCACTGTCTCTGTGTTCGTCCGCTTGAGGCACCGCTCACGAAATCGGCCAGGGCGAATGGTCCGCTTCGAGGATCCGCTCGAACGGGATGGCAGCTCGTTCCGCCGCTCGGCGCACGGCCGCCTGCGAGCCGGCAAATCGGCACAGGACCACCTCGTCCTCTCGCATGAGCAGCGAGCCGAGGTAGCAGACGTCCTCGCCGGCTGCAGACAACTGGGCGGCGACCAGCACGACGCGCTCGTCGAGGACTCCGAGGTCGCGATCGCGCACTCCGGGCCAGAAACACTCCGCCACGTACTCGCTCGTCTTCGGATCGGCCACACGGGGACGGTACGGGCGCGAGCCCATCGATTCATAGAGGGAAACCCCCCTCCAATGACACGAGGATCCTCCCGGACGCGATCGCCGGCGGGCACAAATGGCACGATGTGGGAGTGCCGCTGGAGCTGTCAGGCCGAGAGCGCGAGCTCACCGCCGTCGACGCCTTCCTCGAACGATCGAAGACGCGCCTGTCGGTGCTGACGTTGACGGGACCCCCGGGGATCGGGAAGACCGTCGTCTGGCGGGAGGCGTTGCGGCGTGCCGGGCTTTGCCACTACCTCGTCCTCTCTGCCCGGCCGAGTGAGGCGGAGCGGCGCCTCTCATTCGCTGGCCTCAGTGATCTCCTGCGGCTGATGGACCCTGAAGCGTTTGGTTCGCTCGTGCCCGTTCAGCACCACGCCATCGACGTCGCCCTCATGCGCGCCGAGGCCGACGCCCACGTCTTCCAACAAGGTGCGATCCCGGCCGCCGTGCTCTCCCTGCTCGAGTCGGCCGCCGCCGCCCGGCCCGTGATCGTCGGCGTCGACGACGCGCAATGGCTCGACCACGAGACGGCTGGGTGTCTGTCCTTCGTCCTGCGGCGTCTCGATCGACTGCCCGTTGGCGTGGTCGTCACCGTTCGACGCGAGGAGGAGCGACCGGCCACCTTCGAGTCCGCCATCGCCGGCGACGAGCGACAGGAGCTCGTCCTCGGCCCGCTGAGCGTCGCCAGCCTTCACGAGATCCTGAAACGGCAGCTCGGGCAGGTGCTTCCTCGGCCCGTACTGGTCCGGATTGCCAACTCCTCCGGCGGCAACCCTTTCTACGCCTTGGAGATCGGGCGCGAGCTGGCGCGAGTCGGCGTCCCGCGCCTGGGCGAGCCCCTGCCGGTGCCGGCAGAGCTGCAGACGCTCGTACGCTCCCGGATGCGCCGCCTGCCGAGCCGGACGAGGGAGGCGTTGCTCGTCGCCGCCTGCTTGTCGCAACCGACAACCCTCAGCGTCGACGCCGACGCCCTCGGTCCAGCCGAGGAAGCGGGCATCACCCGGATCGAGGCCGAGGGCCGAGTTCGCTTCAGCCACCCGCTCCTCGCAGCCGCCGTGCGCGACTCCGCCTCACCGTCGCGGCGGCGAGCCGTGCACCGTTTGCTCGCCAATCTGGACCCTGACCCCGAGGAGCGAGCTCGTCACGCCGCTTTCGCGGCGGCTGCTCCGGACGAGTCCGTCGCCTCGGCACTGGACGCCGCCGCCGAACACGCCACCTCCCGCGGGGCGACGTCTGCGGCCATAGAACTGTCCCGCCGGGCGATCGAGCAGACACCCGACGGGTTCGACAACGCCCGCGTGCGACGGGTGCTCTCGTTCGCCCAGCACAGCGTCTTCGGTGGTGGAGACGTCTCGGACGCGAAGGCGGCCCTCGAGCGCAGCTTGTCAACGCTTGACGACGAGCTGCGGGCGGAGCTGCGGCTGTGGCTGGCCATAGTCGCCCGAGGCGAAGGCCGTCCCCAAGCCGGTTACCCGCAGCTGCTCAGGGCACTCGAGGAAGCTCAGGACCCGAGGCTGACCGCCCGCATCCATCTCCAGGCTATGTGGATGTCGGAGTGGGACCCGATCCGCGGTCTCAGCCACTGCGAAGCCATGCTGGAACTGCTCGATCCAGCGACCGATCCCGGCCTCTACGCCGGCGGCATCCTCATGCAGGCGTACTTCCGCCTGCTCAGCGGCCAGGGCGCCGACGACGACGCCGTACAGCGCGGGCGGGCGATAGAGGATGCTGAGGTCGATCCGCGCGAACGGAGCCCGGTGCCGATCATCTGGCCGCTTCTCAAGGACGATCTCGCCTCCGCCGTGACGGTGCACACGAAGCATCTGGAATGGGCTCACGACATTGGGGACCAGGCGCTGGAGATGTCCATGGCCTGGTACCTCGGGTACCTGGAGATGTGGAGGGGTCGGGCGAGCAGAGCGGAGGAGTGGGCGAGCCATCTGGAGCGGCTCGTCGAGCAATGCGACCCGAGCTTCTCCTGGGGAGACAACCTCCTCCCCACCCTCAGGGGCATGCTGGAAGCGCGTGCCGGCCGGTTCGACTCGGCCAGGGAGGCGGCGGAGGCGGCGCTCGCTCACTGCGCTCGCATCGGCCGAGCGGAGGAGATCCCTGCGCGAGAGGTGCTCGGCTTCGTGGCCCTGTCCAACGGTGACTTCACGGGAGTTGTCCGAGAGCTCGGCCCGGCCGACGAGGCGCTGCAGGACCTCGGTCAGCGCGAGCCGGCGCAGACGCGCTTTCACCCAGACCTGATCGAGGCGCTCATCACGCTCGGCGAGCTGAACCGCGCCGGGGAAGTGCTCGAGCGCTTGGAGGAGCGCGGGCGTAACTTCCCGCGACCCTGGGTTCTCGCCACCGGGGCTCGCTGCCGAGCGCTGCTGTCCGCAGCCGAGGGTGACCTCGACGGGGCGATCGCCTCGACGCTCCGGGCGATCCGCTTCCACGAGGACCTCGAGATGCCCTTCGAGCGTGCGCGCACGCTGCTTGTCCACGGACAGTTGCTGCGACGGCGCAAGGAGCGGCGGCGAGCGCGTACCGTCCTCGAGGAGGCGCAGTCGCTCTTCGAGCAGCTCGGCGCTCCCTTGTGGGCCGGCCGTGCTGTCGAGGAGCTGCAAAGAATTCCCGTCCGGCGCTCACCGGCCGAGCTGACGGTGACCGAGGACGCCGTTGCCCGCCTCGCCGCCACGGGCTTGACGAACCGCCAGATCGCCGATCGTGCCTTCCTCAGCCCGAAGACCGTCGAGGGCAATCTCGCCAGGATCTACATGAAGCTCGGCATTCGCTCTCGCGCCGAGTTGGGACGCGCCATTGCCGAACGGGAAGCCCGTTCCCGGATCCCGGCGGGGGAGCCCTGATGGCGCTTACGCCGGCGACTCCTCGAATTCCACCCGCATCACGACACGCCGCGGACTGGGGTGGCTGACTTCGGTGAATCCTGCCTCGGCGAACACCTGGCGGCTTCCGACGTGCAGCTCACCCCAGGTGATCTCCTGGCCGGGAACGGTGATCATCGGATAGGCCTCCAGCGCCCGTGCGCCCCGGTCGCGGGCGTACTCGACCGTGGCGGCGGCAAGCGCGTAGGTGAGCCCACGCTTGCGGTAGCCCTTGCGGGTCACGAAGCACGTGACGGCCCAGATGCCCTCGTCCGACTTGTCCTCGTGGCGGTCAGCCCACACCGTTCGCATTCGCACGAGGCGGAGGTAGCCGAAGCGTGGCTCGACGGCCACCCATCCGACCGGCTCTTTGCCGAGGTAGGCCACGAGCCCTGTCGTCTGAGCGGCTCGAGCGTTGCCACAGTTCGTCTGCTCGCGCAGGCGGTCTTGCCGTTCCTGGCCGCTCAAAGAGGCCCAGTGGCAGTCCCGCGTCTTGAAGCGCTGGCAGTAGCACATGCCCGGATAGTCCGCCGTGCCGAAGATCGCCTGGAGATCCTCCCAGGACGCCTTGTTGGCTGGCCGGACCTTCACCTGGGTCGGGAGGATGGGGCCGCCGGATCGGGCCTGCGACCCGGCGAGCTTCGGACCTGCCGGACTCATTCGGGGTCCTCTCCGACGAGGCCGTCAATCGACTCCCGGATGAGATCCGCGTGACCGATATGGCGTATCAGATCGCTGTCCATGAACGCGATGGTAATCTCTATCCCGGACGAAAGGCTTCCGGAATGCGCACGGCCGCACATGACATGAGTCCCACGGCCAGGGCATTGCTCGCGCTGGAAGCAATCCAGAACGCTCCTGGCATCACAGCACAGCGCTTGGGTGACCGCCTCGGGGTGACTGAGCGTGCCGCTCGTCGCTACGTGGCGATCCTTCGCGAGGCGGGACTGTCGATCGACTCCGTCAGCGGACCCTACGGCGGCTACCGAGTGGGACGCGGTGTCCTCATCCCGCCACTCATGCTCACTGCTGCGGAGGCGATGGGACTTGTGATGGCCGTACTGGAGGGCCATCGCGGCGCCGCCGACCCAGTCGACGTGGTCGGTGGGGCGCTTGCCAAGATCGTGAGGGTACTGCCGGAAAGGATCGCCGGCGGGGTGCGATCTTTCCGTGAGATCTCCGCGCTCGGCACCACACGGCAACCACCGGTCAGCCCGGAGCTGACCACGAGCCTGATCGAGGCGTGCGCTTCGGGACGGCGGCTACGGCTCCTCTATCGAGTGGGCGGGACGGCCGAACGGACGATGGACGTCGACCCGTGGTCCGTCGTACTGCGACACAGCCGGTGGTACCTCCTGGGCTGGTCTCACACCCGACAAGGACAGCGCGTGCTGCGAGTCGACCGCATCGTCACGAGCGAGGCCTTGGCCGACACCTTCGTCCCGCCGCCGGATCTGGACCCCATGCGCACACTGGAGGACCATCTGTCCCAAGGCTGGACCTATCCGGTCGACGTCCTCGTCGACGCCACTCTCGAGGAGACGGCGCGCTGGGTGCCGAGGAGCCTCGGCCACTTGGAGTCGGATGACGACGAGCGGACTCGCCTTCGGGCGACGACGGACGAACCGGAGTGGTATGCCCGCCAGCTCGCCGCCATCGCTGCGCCGTTTCGAATCCTCGGCTCACCCGAGCTGCAGCGCGCCGCTGCCGACCTCGGCGCGTGCCTCCTGCAGGCCGCCGGAGGATCGTCCTGACAGGACCTTCGAGACGATCTCGACGAGAGTCATGCTCGGTTGTGCTGGGCCGTCACGTTCCAACCCGGCGCCGGCGAATACCGGCACGTGACACCCGTCACGAGGCTTGCCTGGAGGTGGTGGCCAAGCGCGGGCTCGACGGCCTCAATCGCAGTCACTGCACGGATCAGCGCCTTCCGGACAGCAGTTCGCGCGCGCTCGTCGTCATTCGGAAACGCTCGAGTCCGTCCGCCCAGTCCGACAAGAGATCGGAGTGCGGCCGTCAGCGCTGCCAACTCCTGTTGGTAGCGATCGGCGACGGCGGGCGCGAGGTCGTCTCGCCGAATCATCGTGCTGAGCTCCCGGGCACGTTCCCGGTAGTCGGCGAGGGCTCGCTCGTCTACGACGGCGTCCGGGCGGCTGGCCCGCGAGCGGGCACCGGACACAAGACTCAACACGTCGACGTCTTGACCGGGACGAGCGATCAGGTCGAGGAGATAGGCGAAGCCCACGCGATCGGGCAGCAACGTCGCCCGGCCATCGACTGCGAGCCGAAAGCCGCCGAGGCACGACTGGAGGGACGCTTCCCGCGAGCGCCCGGCCGCCCGGCGCGAAAGGCTGTCGGCGGTGATCCAATGAGGGAAAGCAGGAAGCACCATGCCGATTCGTTGGGCCCGATCTTCGGCGCGCTGCGCCAGTTGTTCGGCTCGAGCCTGATCTCCGTGTCCTCCGTCGACGAGCAGGACGGAGGCGAGGGTGTGCTCGGTGAGCAAAGCCATCGGACGGTTCCCGAGACGACGATCGGCACGAATCGCCGCGTCCAG
Organism: Acidimicrobiales bacterium; assembly: GCA_050008715.1. Classification (GTDB taxonomy): domain Bacteria; phylum Actinomycetota; class Acidimicrobiia; order Acidimicrobiales; family Bog-793; genus JAKACA01. Next base: position 37,385 of record JBEKMC010000005.1, read on the forward strand.
GTGGTGCACGGCGGCGTCAATCCGGCCCGTCGTAGCTGCGCAGAGACCAAGGGAGCGTTCGGCCGAGCCGAAGCACACCACGGCCAGGGAAGGCATGACCGGGAGATGGGCATATGGCGCCAGGAGCTCAGCCGTACTCGCGGCCGCCTGGGCGTCGCCGAGGAGGTATGCGGTCTCGGCGACGAGAAACTGCGTGGTCAGCCAACTACTCGAGTCGGGCAGCCTTTCGAGGCCGAGCCCACTGAGCCGAGCCAAGGCCTCCTCCGCTGAATCGAAGTCAGCGACCGTTGCGGAAAGAAGGGCATCTGCAGCTACGTACACGTGGTCGTTGAAGCCGAGGCGAGGAGAAGTCGAGATCGTCCGGACCAGTTCGATGACCTCTTCGGCTCGACCCTGCCACCATCGCAAGGCGGCCAGCATGGCGCCGAAGTAGGCGGGGGCATCGGGATCACCGGCTGTCGTGCCCCGCTCGAGCGCGCTCATTGCGGCGGCTTCCGCCTTCTCGAAGCGTCCGGCCCTGGCCGAGACCATCGCCCCGAGAACGTCCGCGACGAAGCGGAGCGCTTCGCAGGCCCCGGCCGTTGAGCGTTCCCGCAGTTCCTCGAGGGACTGGCCGGCACGGGGATCACCGAGCAGGTAGAGGTCGACGGTCCGCCAGCAGAGACCCATCAACGGGAGGAGGGCGTCGCCCGACCTGGCGCCCAGGCGCACGATCTCGTCGGCCAGGCCGAGGCGGGTTTCGGCGTACCGAGGACCGAGCTGCACGTTGTGGAGCAACGAGAGCGCCTCGCCGATCGCTGCCTCGTCGTCGAACGTGCGGACGACGCCGACTGCGGCCATTACGTCCTCGACCGGTGCTCCCTCATAGACGCCTTCCGCCGCTTGACGCACAGACAGGCGTGCCTCTTCCAGCGAGCCGACGGGAGCAAGCCTGCGCGCCCGCTGCCAGAGCGCATCGACGGCCGCTCGGGCGACAACATCGCGCTGCTCGTGGACCCAGATTCCGCCTACGCCCAAGGCTGCCGTGACAAATGCTGAGGAATCCCCGGCCACGTCGGCGGCTTTGGCGGACGCCATGAAGCCTTCCCGAGCGTCTGCCAGGCTCCCGCGGCGGCGGCAACTCTCTGCCGCTTCGAGAAGCGGCGTGATCCTCATCCCGTCGTCGCCCATGCTGACAGCCATACCCGGAGCTTAGGGACCGTGCCATCACATGGCACACAGACGTCACGCGGTAAGTCGCCATGCTGGGAGCACCCAAGCGGCCGTCCAGAACTCGAAGGCCGGGACCGGACGTGGCCTTCGTGTGATGAGCAACGGTTGCCCACCGACGTGGCGGAGCGGCGGAGCGGACCGGACTGCTCAGCTCTTGTGCGGGCAGATGAGGTACTTCTCGCCGGTCGCCTGAAGGACGTAGACCGAAAAGGCGTCCGGTTGCAGTGCCTCTGAGAGCGAGACCTCCCTCGTGTACGAGCTCGCGAACGTGGTGTGGAGCTCCGCTGCCACCCGCGCTCGCAGGCTGCGGAACGCCTCGGGCCCGATGCTCTGGAGGAACGGGGTGAGGAGCCATCCGCCTACGCCCCACGCCATGCCGAAATTCCGGTTGAGCAGCGTGGCCGACCGATCCAGGCCACCGTAGATGTACACCTGCTTGTGGGTGGTCGAGCCGTACCTCGAATACTGCCCGTCCGTTCGGCTCAGGGCGGACTCCATGCACGTCAGTATCCGTCCGGCCAGCTCACCCCCGCCGACGGCATCGAAGGCCAAGGTGGCCGACGTCTCCGCAAGCGCATCGGTGAGCTCCGCCATGAACGACGGAGAGGTCGAGTTGCACACCTTCGGTGCGCCGATCTCCCGCAGGATCTCTTCCTGCTCGGGTTTGCGGACGATGTTGACGAGCGGCACCTGCTCCTCGAGGCACAGCTTGACGAGCATCTGGCCCAGGTTGGAGGCGGCGGCCGTGTGAACGAGGGCGCGATGGCCCTCCCGGCGCATCGTCCCGACCATGCCGAGGGCCGTCAGCGGGTTGACGAACGAAGAGGCGCCGACGCTCGCTGCCGTGCCGTCCGGTAACACGAGGCACACCGACGCGTCGACGCAGCGGTACTGGGCGAACATGGAGCCCCCGGCGAGAGAAACCGTCTTCCCCACGAGCGCCTGAGCCTCCGGCGCGGGCCCGGCGTCGACGATCGTGCCCGCCCCCTCGTTGCCCACAGGGAGCGACGCCCCGATGCGGCCACCGAGGGCCCGCAGTGCCGGCGGAGGAATGGTGGCGGTGACCACCGGGCTGTCCGGCGGGCCGGAGACCGTCGCTGTGGACATGTCCGCTCCCGCCAACAGGAGGCCGAGATCCGATGGATTGATCGGGGAAGCCTCCACTCGGATGAGCACCTCGTTCTCCTTCGGTTCCGGAACCGGGACTTCTCGCAAGGACAGTTCGAGCGTCCCGTCCTCGCGCACCAAAGAACGCAGTTCCTTCGCCGTTTCCGGCCGGGATGTGGTCATGATCGTCTTCGTCCCTCTTCAGCATTCGGGGAGCAGGAGCAGCGTCAGGCTAGGGCAGGTCGGCGGCTCTCCCTCGTGCGATGATCGTTCCAAGCTGCGACAAGGAGGAAGTAGATGGATCGTGACATCGTCGAGCAGGTCGTCGAGGTCGCCAGGCGGGTCGTCCACAGCGGGGCGATCTCGGTCAACGCGCACGGCAATGTCAGTCTGCGCGCGGCAGGCGAGGACGAGATCTACTTCACCGGCGGACCGTCGCTTCGCGACCACCCGGCGGAGGCAGTGGTCCGGATCGGCCTGGACGGCGTGCTCCGCGAGGGCGTGTTGCCTCCGATTCAAGGCGCCGTCGTCGCGATGCATACGGCCATGTATGCCGAGCAGTCTGATGTCGGCTGTGTGATCCACACTCATTCGCCGTTCGCCACCGCCTACGCAGTGGCGCACCGGCCCATCGGCTGCTGGGTCGAGGCATTGGCGATGTTCGGGCTGCCCGACGGCGTGCCGGTGGCCACGTACGCCCCTCGAGGATCGGACCAGGCGGTCGCGAACATCCGCGCCGCGGTCGTCCCAGGCGTACCCGCCGTCTTGCTGGCCAACCACGGCGTGTTGGTGTTCCACCGCACTCCGGAGCTCGCCGTCATGGTGGGTGGCGTCGTCGAGGAGGCCGCCCAGGCGGGCATCAACGCGGTCGCTCTTGGAGGCGCCGTGGAGATACCCGCCGATATGAAGGCGGCTGCCCTTCAGCGCGCCATGGTCTTCGAACATCGGGGGACGGCCTCGGCTTGACAAGCATCGCTCGGCGGAGCTCAGCGGTGTCGTGGACCTGGGCGACAACCATCCGCCGCGGTCGCACGGTTCGTACCCCTTCAGGCGCGGTGACCCCGGGCCGGCTCGAGGAGCGGGGCGAGCGAACGCACTTGCACGGTGTCGCTCGCGTTGCCGAGGAACGGGAGGCCCCAGTTCATCTCGATCGTCTGCAGCAGGGAGTAGTGGTTGGTCGGTGCTGAATCAGTGCGTCCCCTCGCGCCGTTCCTCGCCACGACGATCATCGGCACATGACCGCCACCGTAGAGGGTGCCGCCGGCTAGGTCGCCGCCGCCGCCAGTAGCCGGGTTCGGTGCCGTCGTAGGCAGCACCGGCGAGTCGCAACAACCGCTGTCGTCCGTCGGTCCATAGGGCGACGCGTCCTCATAGCCACCTTCGTCCCACATGACGAAGATGGCCGAGTTGCCCGTCCAGGCCGGCGACTTCATGATCGCCGTCACCCAGGTGTTCAGGAACGAGTCGCCATCCTGGTAGAGCGTCGCCTGTGCAGGATCCGTCGGTGAGTTCGGGTAGGGGCATGCTGGAGCGCCGCCGTGCATGTCGCTACAGATGTTGGGCGTGATCCACGAGAACTGCGACACGTTGCCGTCTTTGAGGTCGGCGCTCAACTGGGTGAGCGGGACGACCTTGTCCGCCCGCTTCGGGTTGTCGAAGACGTCCGGGTACTGCATGAAGGGGTTGTGCTTCCGGACGTACAGCGCAGTTCCCGTGTCGTTGTTGGTGCAGTCAGGGTCGTTGGTGCAGTCCCCGTAGTTACCGGCGTAGCCGACCGTCGGCATCGACTCCATGTAACCCTTCCAGCTGACGCCTGCACGGTCGAGCTGGTCCACGAGGTTCAGGTGGTTGAAGTACCCCTCGTCTGCTTGAGCCTCGTCGTCGGCGTTGGAACCCCACGTGCTTCCGCTCGTCACCGCGACGTAGTTGGGAAGGCTCGTGTGGGTCACCCCGTAGTAATTGGTCTCGAGACCGTAGGTCGTAGCCAATCCTTGGATGAAGGTCGTGTTCGGGTTGGCGGAGCTGAGCAGGTCCGAATACGACGTGTTCTCCATCATGATCACAAACACGTGGTTCATGTGGGGGAACGGACTATGGCCGTGGCCGTGGTGTGCGGGCGCGCTGGCGCTCGGGCCGGAGGCGATAGCCGGCACGCTGAGCCCAGCGCCCAGTCCCAGGAGGACCGATGCGCCGGCAACCAGTGCGGCGCTGTGAAGGCGAATACGCATGGATGCTCCTCTCGCTGAACAGGGCACGGCGCGAGCGGGAGCCCAACCGTCGGCAACGGCCCGCGTTCGCTTGTCTACCGCGGGACTTGGACGGATGCAATGGCCAAGTTGAAGAGGCGCGCACCACCATGTCGGTAGCCGTGGTGCCCGCGGTGATGATCGAGACGGGGCTGAATCGGCACGACCTCGGTGGCCTGACCTACGGGATGCGGCGCCCCGAGTACGCCGCCAGCTTGTCCACGGCCCGTGCGTCGGATCCACACTCGACGACGGCGGCGAACGGGATCTCACCGCCCCGTGGCTCCGCCGGGAGCATCTGGAGAGTGAAGTCGTGAATAGCTGCGGCAAGATCGTCGTCGAGCAACGCTTCCTGGCCGGTTGCCGTAGCGATGTCCCACGTGTGCAATACCGACTCCAGCGTGTAGATCTGAACAACAGCGGCGCCGGGTAACGTCGCCCACGGAAGCGTGATCATCCGCCCGAGCAGGTCATCGTCCGCGACGGCGGCAAGTGCCCTCTCCCTCGCCGCTTCGAACGCCGCCGCGAAACCCCCCTCCGGCTCCTCACTCGTCTCCGGTATCTCCGGCGTCTCCTGTTCCGAGAGAGCCAGGCCGACCCTGTCCACTGCGCCGGTCAAATGGTTGATGACTGCGGCGACGTTGTATTCAACGCAAGGAGTCGCGTCGGCAAGCTGGCCCGGCTTGACGCCGGCAATCACCGCCGCAGCCTGGGCAAGGGAGCGGGCCAAGTTCTGACGGGGGTCGGGCGCATCGGTCATTTGCGTTGCCTCACTTTCGAAGTGGGTTCGACGACGCCGTCACCATAAGACATATAAGTGGACACCTAATGTCCTATTTCCCCCGTATCCTGAAAAGATGCGAGCCGAGCGACTCGTCGCCATCGTCCTACTCCTTCAGACACATCGTCAGCTCAGTGCCGGCGACCTCGCCGCGCGCCTCGAAGTGTCCGAGCGCACGATTCGGCGTGACCTCGATTCGCTCTGCTACGCCGGCTTGCCGCTCTACAGCCAGCGCGGGCGGGGTGGGGGTTGGGCGCTCCTCGACGGCCACAAGATCAACCTTTCCGGCATGACGGCATCTGAGGCACAGGCTCTGTTGCTCGTCGCCGGGCCCCAGGCGCTGGCGGACCTAGGGGTTGAGGAGGGCGTCCGCTCGGCGCTGCGCAAACTCCTTGCAGCCTTGCCTGAGCCCACGAGAGAGCGGGCGCTGCTGGCCCAGGCAGCGGTCCATGTCGATCCGGCCAAGTGGGGCCGGCAATCTGAGCCGGCACCACTGCTCGCCAAGCTGCGAGATGCCGTCGTCAACGGCCTGGAGATCGAGATGACCTACACAAAGCCGGCGGCGCACCCGACGAAGCGACTCCTGGACCCCTATGGCCTGGTCGCCAAGAACGGCGTTTGGTACCTCGTGGCCGGCGGGCAGTCCGGGGTAAGGACCTTCCGGGTGTCCAGAGTGAGCGACGTGGAGGCGACGGGCCGCAAGGCGGAAAAGCCGGAGGGTTTCGATTTGGAAGCCACCTGGGAAGCCGTGACACGGCGGATGACCGAGCGGATGCCGGCGCTCGAAGTTGACTTCACCGTTCATCCCGACGCAGCGAGGTGGGTAGAAACGTCGATGGCCTGGCTGATCAGTGTCGAGAAGTTGGACGCCGCCGGCGACACGGTCCGCTACAGGGCAGCCTTCCCGAGCGCTGCAGCGGCTGCTGCCGAGCTCGCTCGCTTCGGCGACCAGGTGACGATCGTGTCGCCGACCGAGGTGAAGATCGAGCTCGCCCGCCTGGGGCGTGCTCTCCTGGCCGCCAACGACTCAGGTGGCGTGACACTTACCGGCGGATATCCCTTAACTGTATAAGTGCAGGTAATAGGGTTCCCTTGGAGGGAGATGGAACAGGAACCGACCACGAACGGCCACACGCAGGAGACGCAGCCCAAGAAGGGCAAGCCTGCCCGCATCCCGGTACCGAAGCGGAAGGACGTCTTCCGTGACTTCTCCAAGGTGGCGAAGCCAAGGAAGCGACCCTCACGGGACGAACCCGGCAAGTAAGGGCAGCCGTTCGTTCACAGAAGGTCGATGGACAGGTGGGTGTCGGCAGCCTCTTTCGCTTCTCGCTCCGTTCGATACCGCCGCCCACCGAACGAAGCAGCACCGCAAATGCAGCGCCACTCCCATAACGACCGACGCCACGGTCTGCGCCTCTCCACGATCTCGATGGCGTGGGATTCGCTCATCTGCTCATCAGGGCGGCGCGGCAGATCAAGTCCTGGAACAACTGCTTGCGGTTGTTGCCCCTGCCACCAGGGCCGCGGCGGTTGTACCGCCACGCGTACTCGTTCAGATACCCCTGGAGCCAGTTCTCGGAGACGTGGAAGTGAGTACCCGAGATGCCTCGCTTCACCAGCGACCAGAAGCCGTCGATGGTCTGCGTGTGGGTATCCCCGCTCGCGTAGACGGCCGCCGAGTACTGAATCTTCTGGTGGCACCAGCCCTCTTTCTCCAGGTGGTCGTAGATGCGAGCGTCGTCCGTGTAGAGCTTCGTCCCTGGCTCAATGTCCACCAGGATGTACTTCTGGCCGGCGAGCAGCATCTGGCGAGGCACGACGTAGGCCCTGACACTTCCGCCACGCTCGACCATGCCGAAGACGGGCACCTTGTGGGCCTTGGACCACTTCTGCGCGGCGACCTTGCGAAGGGCAGCATTCGCCCACGCGGCACGGTCCGACTGCCGTGGCTTGCGGCCTACGTACATCTCGTCCATCTCGACTTCGCCGCGAAGCTGCCCTCGTCGTCGTCCTGAGTCATCAGTTGGTTGCGAATGAGCGTGAACATGCGCCACGCCGTCTTGTAGGTCACGCCCAGCTCGCGCTCCAGTTGCTTGGCAGAGATGCCGCACCGAGTGCTGGTCATGAGGTACATCGCGTAGAACCAGAGCTGGAGCGACGTGGACGACTTGTGAAAGATCGTTCCGGCTGTCGGGTGGACGTGGTGCCCACACTGAGTGCAGGTCCACGACTGGCGCTGCTGCTTCGTCTCGTACCGCTTGAAATCGGTAAGGCACTCACACTTCTCGCATTGCGCCTCAGTACCGGCGTCGCTGGTCGCGTAGCGAGTGCGCCACAGCCAGACGAGGCAAGCCTCTTCATCAGGAAAGTCACGGTTGAACTCCACCAGCGAATACGAAGATTCGGAGGCGACAGACACCGTGGGCGACTTGCGATTGCCGGGCGCCATGAGAACATTATGACACGCTGCACTTATACAGTCAAGGGATATCCGCCCACTTACCTGACGATCGCCCGCTGCACACGATCGGCAAGAGCTGCCGGTGTCGGACCGACAGCCACCGTGGGAGGCAGCCGCGGAACCCAGCTTGCTATTCCCAGTATCAGTAGCAGCGCCAGGCCAATGCGGCGGTGGAGTGCCAGTCGCCCGCCCGCCGACGCGCGTGCCCCCTGCCGGAGTCCGTCAACCAAGAGCGGAACCGCCATGGCGACTGCTAAAGATACATAGAGCCCGAATCGCAACGGTACAAACTCACCACCGAGCGGCATGTGTGTCAGAGCTGCCTCCGGGAGAGGAAACCGATGTCCCCCGATCAGTAACTGCGGACCTAGAGCTAGCACGGCGGCGGCGGCTGCGACGGCGCACCAAGCAGCCGCAACAGTGGAGCAGCGGGTTCGCCAGAGTCCCCATATCAAGAGAATAAGGATTGGTATTCCGACGTAGAGGCCCTCCTCGACCACCCCGAGACCCTCGACTGTCTTGAGGCCGACAAATCTCGAAGAGTTCGGCGACACGAAGTTCAGAAGAGTGCCCGCGTGCGTGGCAGGATCGATCGTTTGACGGATGATGCGGCCAGGCAGCCTGAGCATGCCCCACAGAAGGAAGCCAACATACGGGAGGACGGTGGCAATCCCGATAACAGTCGTCTGCGTTGCTCGCTTCCACCAACTTCTCCAAGTGGTGCGATGGTAGAGCCCACAACACACGGCGAGCACACCGGTCATGAGGGCGAGACTCCCGAACATCTCGGTTGAGATCAGAAGAACCCCGAGCCAACACGCACCCAACGCCAGCCCAGCTCGAGCGACGTTCCATCGCCGTCTGCCCCAAGCCTCATGTAGGGCGATGGCCGATAGGGGCAGAGTCGGAAATACCGCAAGTGACGGGTGCGCCAAGCTTTGTCCGTAGACGTACGGCGAAGCCAAGAGCAGGAGGCCACCGAATATCCCGAGAGCCCGACTCTTGACCCAGTGGCACACGGATAGGTACCCCGCCCACGCCGTAGCCGCCATGCCGAGCGTCATGACGACGTTGTAATCGAGCGCCGGGCCTCCGAGAAGAAGAAAGGGCCACCCAAAGAGGCCGAGGAGAGGCGACAAGGGATTCCAGGCGATGTCCGACCCGGTCGGGAACGAAAGAACCCGGCTATAGAGAGGATCGATATGGTGGGTCAGAGCATGCGGTGTCCACGCCAGCAGCCACATCGCGCTGACGTTGTCACCCGTAGTGAGCCCGCCAAGACCAGCGATCACGGATGTTGGATGTGTCCACACCCGGTACTGAAAGAGACCGCTGACGACGATGTAGCCAGCCAATATCAGGACACTTGACTTCCAGGATCGAGTGACTCCATCCCCAGGATTGCCACCCGCTTCAGGCGAGGTATCCGGATCCAAAGGTCGACTCAATTCGCGTCACCTCCGAGCTCCGTGACGAGTCAGCTGGACCTGAGCGCCGGCAAGTCTTCCGACACGAAGGCGAGTAGCTCGTCGATTGAGCGTTCGGGTCCACCGACCGGCGGCCAGCCGGTCGCGATGCACTCGTCAAAGCCGAGCTCGGACATCCGTGTCACCAGCTCAGCCAGCTCTTGCCTGTTGGTTGGCTCCATGCCGGCAACGAAGTCGAAGACGATCGACTTTCCCACCTCGCCACTCCGGCCGTGCAGGGCGCAGCGCTCCTCGAACTGCTCGATCAGACGGCCAAGGGCCCCGTCGAGATCGTCAGCGGTTTCCACGCCGGGTGGGTAGTAGAGGTTCCACTGATCGCCGAGCCGCGCGGCCAGGTCGATCAAGCGGGGCCCCTGACCGCCGATGATGATCGGAGGTCGAGGGACTTGCACGCACGGAGTCGACAGAAGCACCGACTCTGGCGATTGGCGGCCTGGTGTCATCGGTACTGCCGCCAACGGCAGGGGCTCGCCGTCGAGGAGCTTGATCAGGGAGTCGAGGCCCTCCTCGAGACGGTCGGCGAGCGCCGGGCCCCGCTCGAATACCGAGCTCGCTGAACGACATACGGACGCGCCTCCCATACCGAGACCAAGGTTGAGCCGTCCGTTGCTGATCCCGTCGAGCGTCGTGGTGAGGCGCGCCATTCGTAGCGGCGAGTGCAGTACGAAGTTGGAGACGAGCGGCCCGATCCGACATCGGCTCGTTGTCACCGCCATGGCAGCGAGCAGGGTCCAGCCGTCGAACCAGAGGGAGTTGACGTCGAACGGGTTTGCGAGGTGGTCGGCGACCCAAACCGAATCCGCGCCCGCTTCGTCGAATCGCCGGGCCCAATCGAGCACCTCAGCCGGTGAGTGATCTTGGGCGAGCAGGACGCCGAACGAGGTCATCGCCGGATGCTAAGCGCAGGACGGCCGGACGGGGACACCGGGCAGTTCGTCGCGGCGGCCGGGACGAGGAGACTGGACGCGAACGCCTCGTTGTTCGGGGGTCTGTTCGAGGAGCATGGTGAGCGCTCTTCCGCCCCACGCCCTCAGCTGGTTGAATCGGGCTCATGAGTCCACAGGTGAACCTCGATTCTGTACGTACCTTTCTCGAAAGGCCGAGCCGCGCAGTACTCGCAACTCTCGGACCGACTGGTGGGCCCCACCTGGTGGTGGTCGACTACCTCGTCGTCGACGATGCCGTCTTGCTCAACGGGCGACTCGACCGGCGTTGGGTGGCCAACCTCCGCCGAGACCCTCGTGCCACGGCGTTAGTCCACGATCTTCACGTCGTGCAGCATTGGGTGAGCATCGGCGGGTCGGTCGAGCTCGTGCGCGAAGGCGACGACGCCTCCGTCGAGGACGCCAAGACGCTGGCGCGGCGCTACGGGGACGATCCCGAGCTGTTCAACGGACAACACCGGGTCACGTGGCGCCTTGTCCCTGAGCGAGTCTTCGAAAGGACCATCTGAGGGCTGGCAAGGCGGCGCTGGACGATCTGTGACTCAGAAACGCGCCGACATTGACAGGGAGGGTCGGCGCACGATGGGCGCTCGCCGGTCGTCCTGTGTCGGCATCGACATGGGGAGCTGCGGGATCACTCGACGCGAGCCTCTGCTTCCATCGCTCTTCCTTCTGGCCGGGACGCCGCGGAAGTTTCTGCACGAGCGACTCAGGCAGGCCGCTCATCGTGTCGAGCTCCGCCTCCACGGCGGCGATCGAGTCGAAGGTCGTCATCCGCTCGGTCCGTGCCCTCAGCTCTCCGCTGGTCTGGGGACCGCGCAACAAGAGGACGGCCACGAGGGCGAGTACCCGCTCGTCGAGGCCTTGCTGCTCGTCGAGGACGTGGCGATATCTGGTCACCGACCGGCCATGGGAGGGGTGCACGAAGTGAACCAGCCCGGCGGCCTTCAGTGACGTCACGGCCTGCTCGACGAGGTGCTCGTCGTAAGCGACCACCGGGTCGCGATTGGAGGACTGGTTGCACGCCGAGACCAAGGCGTTCAGCGTGAGGGGGTACTGCTGCGGCATAGTCAGCTGCTTCTCGATGAGGCAGCCGATCACCCGTCCCTCCGTGAGACTCAGGCGCACGCGCAGAGCATACGGCTGGCTCACAAGTGACGGCAGTCCGGCGATTGGTCACTGAGGCCGACACCCGAACGTCGTGGCGAGCGTTGACGTCGCCGAGTTCCAGCACCCGACTGTTAACATTGAAACTTGCCATGGGCTTCCCCATGGTCGTCGGTTGTTCGACTGAAATCGACGGCGTTGCTCCGGACCCCGGCCGCGCTTCAGCGTGAGACACCGGAGGTTCGAAGATGAGCACGCTTGTCGTGATGGTCGCGGCGCTCGTACTGATCGGCCTGGCGATGTCGCTTCGCATCGGGCAGCAGTGATCGGTAGGCGGCGTGAACGGATTCTGAGTCGGCTCGTCGGCATCGGGGCTCCCGCCCTCGAGACGAACCGGCTCTGCGAGGTCTGCGCCGAAGTGACGAACACGAGCGGGGCAGGGATCATGCTCATGTCCGGTGACTTGCCACGTGGATCGTTGTGCACGACCGACGCGGTAAGCGCTCTCATCGAGCAGCTGCAGTATGACCTCGGGGAGGGTCCGTGCGTGGACGCCTACAAAGAGGACCGACCCGTGCTCGAACCTGACCTCGCTCGTCCGAGCACGATCAGGTGGCTCGCTTTCGCCCCGCCTGCAGTCCAGGCAGGTGTCCTCGCCGTCTTCGGCTTCCCGCTGCAGGTGGGAGCAGTCCGCCTCGGGGCACTCAACCTGTACCGCAACAGTCCGGGGCCGCTCAGTGACGAGCAGCATGCCGACGCCCTCGTCCTATCAGACGTCGCCGCTCAGACGATCCTCGTGCTTCAGGCAAACGCCCCGCCGGGCAAGGTGGCAGCCGAGCTCGAGGAGGGCGCCGATTTTCAGTACGTGGTGCACCAGGCCTCCGGCATGGTGGCCGCCCAGCTCGAGGTCAGTGTCGCACAAGCGCTCATCCGGCTGAGGGCCTACGCCTTCGGCAACGACCGTCGCCTCGCTGAGGTGGCCGACGACGTGGTGGGCCGCACGCTCCGCTTCGACGCGGCAAGCGGCGCGAAGGATCCCTCCCCGTGAGAGGCCACCGCAGGAAGCGGCGCCAGCGGTTTCTACGCCCTGTCCGTTCTACACTGGCACTTCCGGTCGGGCTTCTAGGGCAAGGCCAGGAAGATGGCTCAGGCCGACCGAAGTGGAGATCCGATGCCCAGAGAAGCGCTGCTCGCGAGGACGCTCGTCGAACTGGCCGACACCCTCGTGGCGGACTTCGACGTGGTCGAGCTGCTGACACGGCTTGCCGATCGCTGCGTCGAAGTGCTCGACGTCGGAGCGGCCGGACTCATGTTGGCGGCGCCTGACGGCGACCTGCGAGTGATGGCCTCCTCGTCGGAGGCCATGCGCCTCTTGGAGCTATTCGAGCTTCAGTCTCGAGAAGGTCCCTGCCTCGACTGCTATCTCACCGGTCAACCGGTAGTGAACCAGAACCTCGCCATCGTCAACGGCCGCTGGCCCCGATTCGCCCCCGAAGCGCTCGCCGCCGGCTTCCGTTCCGTCCACGCTCTGCCGATGCGACTCCGCGGGTCCGTCATCGGAGCCCTCAACTTGTTCCATGTCGAACCCGGTGAGATGCGACCAGATGATGTCGAGGCGGCGCAGGCTCTCGCCGACGTCGCCACCATCGCCATCCTTCAACACCGGGCTACTCTCGAAGCTCAGGTCCTCAACGAGCAGCTCCACCATGCCCTCAACAGTCGCATCGTCATCGAGCAAGCCAAGGGAATGGTCGCTGAGCGCGAAAACCTCGACATGGAGCAGGCGTTCTTCACGTTGCGCAACCACGCCCGCAACCACAACCTTCGCCTCGTCGAGGTCGCGGGCGCCGTGATCGCCGGCTCGCTGCCGGTGTCAGCGCTCGATCACCCCCGTCGGGCGAAGCCGTCGTAACACTGCCGGCGAGACGCGCGGGTCCGTTCCAGCTTGAGCGGAGCCGTGTCGCAAGACCATAACCACCAGCTCTGGCACTTGCCTCACCTCGGTATACGTCTTATCGAATGATCTGGCGTTGGCCAACCACGTCGGAATCGCCTTCTTAGATTCGGATTTGGCGTTGCCCGACTGGCCACAGCGATCGCGGGCGATGCCCTCCACGATCTGCCTACTCCCGGTTGCGGGAGCGCCGACATCGGTGACGGCGACGAGAGCAACCGGCGGGCGAGAGGTGGCGTGGCCTCTTGCGGCGCCGCTCGTGGTGACCACGGCAGCCACGATTGCGCCAACGAGGAGGACGATCACCAGGAAGACCGGTCTCAATGACGGTCCAGGGAGTGCACTATCGGCTGCCGGCATGATCAGGGTGATCTGTTCCAAGCAGCCCGGCCCATCGAGGATCGGGGGGATGGCAGTTGCGCTCACGCGATGCTCCGTTGGTGCTGCGCTGGAGTCACCAAGGTCTGGAGCAACGTGATCGACACGGCAGCTGCTGCTGCCGTGAATCTCAGATTACGTCACTGCTCGGGGCGCTGACAATTGCGTTGCAGGTACACTCGGGCTCAGAGCCGAAAATGCTTGGCGGCCTCGCCAGCAAGATCGCCTCGGGCTTTTGAGCGTTGCTCCGGACCTCGGTAGCGCACCCAAGGGTGTACTCCGAATCGAGGTTCGTTGATAAGCCAGGATCAGCACGAGACCTTTGCGGCGGGTGTCAACCTGCCACGGCTGTGCCCGCTCGCCGCGCAGATGCTGCTGATCGGACCATCTTCACAGCTCGAGGCCAACTCGACATCAGTTCTCGGCCGACCTTGGCTCTAGCAGGCGCGACCGGATTCGAGCAGGTCCGCGCGAAGTCGTCGCCGTCGCCTCCGCGGCACGCCCACAGGTGGGCCGCGCTGATGGTGATGTGCTCGTCCGTTGTCATCGTCAATCTGGACAACACCATTCTCAACGTCGCCCTCCCCACGCTCGTACGGACGCTGCATGCCACCTCGAGCCAGCTGCAGTGGATCGTCGACTCGTACGCCATGGTGTTCGCGGGTCTCGTCCTCGTCGGCGGAAGCCTTGCTGACCGCCTCGGGCGCAAGCGATTCTTCCTCATCGGCCTGACCATCTTCGCCGGTGGATCGGTGGGCGCGGCGTTGTCGGGATCAGTGGATCTGCTCATCGCATGTCGGGCTCTCATGGGTGTCGGTGCGGCGTTGACGATGCCGGCGACGCTGGCGATCATCAACGACATCTTTCGGGATCCGGCCGAGCGGGCTCGAGCTATCGGCGCCTGGGCAGGGTCCGCCGGACTCGGTCTCGCCATCGGCCCGATCGCCGGCGGCCTGTTGCTCGCCAAGTTCTGGTGGGGCTCGGTGTTTCTCGTCAATGTCCCGATCGTGATTGCTGCACTCGTTGGGGCCTCCGTGCTGGTGCCGGACTCGAAGAACCCGGCGGCGGCGCGGCCGGATCCGGGCGGGGCGCTCTTGTCGATCACCGGCCTGGGTCTGCTCCTGTGGGCGATCATCGAAGCTCCGGCGCTGGGCTGGACCTCGGGCACTGTCATTGCGGTCGGAGCGGGCAGCATCGCTGTGCTCGGCGGCTTCGTCGCGTGGGAGGCGCGCAGCCGCCACCCGATGCTGAAGCTTCGCTTCTTTCGCGATCGTCGCTTCTCCTTCGCCGCGGCCGGGGAGTCTCTCGGGATCTTCGGACTGATGGGAACTCTGTTCGTACAGACTCAGTTTCTCCAATTCGACCTCGGCTTCTCGCCTCTGCAAGCAGGGATCCGTATCCTCCCGACTGCGATCACCCTCGTCGTCAGTGCCGCCCTGTCGCCAATCGTCGCCCGACTCATCGGGGTCAAGTTGACGGTCGCCGGCGGACTGGCTGCGATCGCCGGCGGTCTCTGGCAGGTCGCGACTGTGTCAGCGCCCAGCACGACCTACGGCCAGATCGTCCCGGGTCTGCTGCTGATCGGCCTGGGAGCCGGGCTCTTGATGCCGACGGCGACGAACTCCGTCGTCGGATCGGTCCCCCGGGGCGACGCTGGGGTCGGATCGGCCACCAACGTCGTAGCGATCCAGGTCGGCGGGGCGCTCGGTGTCGCCGTTGTCGGAAGCGTGTTGTCAACCCGCTACCGCGACCACATGACCGCAGCGCTAGTCGGTCAACATGTGCCCAAGGCCGTCACCGACACCATCATCGGCTCCCTGGGCGGAGCCCTTGTCGTGGCCAGCAGAGTGGGCGGCACTACCGCCGCCTTGCTGGCACACGCTGCCCGTGTTGCGTTCATGGCCGGAACGAAGACGTCGCTCGCCGTTGGCGCCGCCGTCGCTCTCGGGGGAGCCGTGGTCGTGCTCGCCCGGCTGCCATCGGGAACCCTTGCGGCGAAGAACGCCTCGGCGCCGCCAATGGAAGAGGAATTCGACCAATGACGAGTCACGGAGTCCAACACAGCGGCCATCGTGTCCGTGCATACGAGGTCTGCAAGACAAGGAGGTCGACATGACCGAGGGTGACAGCGGAGCAAGATGGAATGTGGCCGAGTGGCGCGGCAAGATGCTCGTCGATCGCAACGGCGAGAAGATCGGCAAACTCCAAGACGTCTATGTCGATGTCGAGACCGACGAGCCGCAGTTCGCCACCGTCAAGGAAGGCCTCATCGGCCGCCACCTGACATTCGTGCCACTGGGAGGGATTCAGATCGGTCCGGATGACCTGCGGGTCAGCGTCACCAGGGAGCAGGTCCGGTCTGCGCCCGACATCGAGCTGCACGGTGAGGAGCTCTCGCAGGCGGACGAATCGGCCCTGTACCACCACTTCGAGCAGAACTACACCGCGATTGACACCGAGAGCGGGCGGCGCCTCGCCCGCCGCTGAAACTCGTCGGGACGGCCGACCGTAGGTGGCGTCCTGCCCGAACCAGGCGTCTCTTAGATCAATCCGCCAAGCGCCACGCCTGAGACCGCACGCGAGAAGAGCTAGGTGTAGGGTCATCGCGTCTCAGCTGGCGCGAGTCCTCTCCGAGTATGGGGGGAGATCGGCGGTTCCCATGGAACCGGACATCGCAGGGCAGGATCGTGTCGCGGCGGTCAGCGCGGCGCTGCGAACCACCACACTGCCCCGACGGTGGTGCGCTCCGTGGCGGTCGTCCGCTCCCGTACACCCGAGGGGACCGCCGAGATCGCAGTCGATTCCGGCGCCAACCACGTGAGGGTGATCTCGAAGGTGGACCTGGTAGCCGACACCCGCCTGCTCCCGTATGGCAGCAAACGCCGTGCCTCGCTACCAAGCCCGGTACCGACGCTCTCGAAGACTAGGACTACGTGAACCGAGGAGAACAGCATGGATGAGCATCGGGTGGCATTGGTGACCGGCGGGACGCGAGGGATCGGCGCGGCCATTATCGGAGCGCTGGCCGCCGACGACATCCACGTAGCTGCCGGATACAGCAGGAACCGGGCGGCGGCTGACGACATGGCCGCCACACTGGCGGCAACAGGTCGTGCCGTCTCTTTGCACCAGGGCAACGTCGGAGTGCCGGAGGACTGCGAGCGGGTCGTCGACGAAGTCCTCGAACAACACGGCCATATCGACTATCTGGTCAACAACGCCGGTATCACTGTCGACAAGACCATGCGCAACATGAGCGTGGACGACTGGCACGCGGTGCTGCGTGTCAACCTTTCCGGTGCCTTCTACATGTCCAAGGCCATCCTGGAGCACATGATCGGTCGCGGTTTCGGTCGCATCGTCAACATCAGTTCCATCATCGGTGAAACCGGCAGCGTCGGTCAGGCCAACTACGCCGCCTCCAAATCCGGTCTGTTCGGGCTCACCAAGAGCCTGGCCCTCGAAACGGCCCGCAAGGGCATCACCGTGAACTGCGTCGCCCCCGGCTTCATCGACACGGAGATGGTTGCAGCCGTCCCCAAAGAGGTCCTGGACCGGGTCGTCGCCACCATCCCCATGCGCCGGCTGGGCCACCCTGACGAGATCGCCCACGCCGTGCGGTTCCTGCTCCAAGACGGCGCCGGTTACATAACCGGCAGCGTGCTCTCCGTCAACGGCGGCATGGAAATGTGAGCCGACCCAGCGAGCGTCTCGGCGAGACCTGGCCGGGACACGGCGGCTTGCGTATCGCTGACATCAGGCATTCGAGTCGCAAACAAAGGACGCGCACGTGCAGCCATTCATCGTTAACCGTCATGACCGAATCGTGTTTCCCTCGAACTTCATCCCAGAGCTGGACTTGTCTGTCATGCACAGCCTCGAACAACTCGACAGCGTGATCAGGCGCGACTTCGAAGTGAAGGCTCCTACGGGCACAGACATCCTCAACCGGGTCGAGGACGGTGCCTACGCCAGTCGATATGAGCTGATGCGCGACGTCGCATTGAACCTCTTCTGGACCACTCGCTTTACGATGACTTTGTACGAGAAGCGTCCCACCCGCTGGTCTGACGTGCCACGCTCCCGCAGTGACGTATTCCTGCCGATCCTGACCCCATGGGAAGACGGTGACCGCAAGGTTGCCGCTGTGCAGAGTGCCTACGAGGCTTTGCCGCCGACGTGGGACCGCGAGGTCGAGGACCGTATATTCGGGATCCTCTTCGACGTCTTCGGGCACCGCAAGCACCATGCCACCGATCTACCGACGATCCCACCCACGGTCGCAGAGACCCTTTCCGATCCCACCAACCTCACGCTACGGCTGCCCAGCTACGACGCCGACTACCCGGTCTTCGCTTTCACCGACATCGCCGACTGCAACGAGGACGTCGCTGAGCTCGAGGCCCTGAACCGCTGGGCCATGGTGCTGCACAACCAGTACCCGTGGAGCCGCGCCGAGACTGAGCTCATCGAAGTCGGCCAGTTGAGCGACAACGACTTCGTCGTGCTCTTCCACCCACGCGACCAAGAGGTCCGACACTTTCTTCGACGCCTCGGCGCAGGCGAGGCACCGAAGTTCGCCTCGGCGGCCAAAGAGGCCACCCGGCCAGTCAGGCCCTACCCACCCGTGAACGTGCGGACGCACTTCTCGGTGATGCCCCGAATCGAGGCGCTGGCCGTGGTCCACGGAGATCGGGTCTGCACCAATGAGGACCTGATCCGCAACGCGGCCTACAACTGGTCACCCATGGCGGCAGACGAGATCCGCGAGAAGACCGGTATCGAGCAACGCCGCTACACCTCGCACGGCCTCGAGGAGATCGCGCTGCAGGCGGCGCAAGGCGCGTTGGCGCACGCTGGGCGTGGACCCGGTGAGATCGGGGGGGTGCTCGTCTGCACGTGCACGAGCACTCGCATGATTCCCTCGATAGCCACCTGGGTCTCTGGTCAACTGGGCATCTTCCAGACCCACGCGTCCTGCGACATCGTGGCGGCGTGTGCGGGGCTGCCGTACGGCTTGTCCGACGCTACGCGGATCCTCCAGGAGGTGCAGCGTCCCGTGCTTGTCCTGTGCGTTGAGAAATTCTCGGACAAGATCGGAAACGTCAGGCCCTCCCGCATGATCTTCGGTGATGGCGCCTCGGCCATCGTGCTTGGCGTTGCCCCGCCGGGTGAGCCGCCCGACATCGAGTACCTGCAGACGTACGCCAGCGGCCCGGCGAGCGAGGTGAACTCGATCATTTGGCCGAATCCCGCCTTCGACAACAACATCACGGTGTACGGACCGGAGGTCAAGGCGCTGGCCGGCCGCTACCTGGAACAGATGATCGACGAGCTGAAGGTGCTGCCCGATCCAGACGGAGTGAAGGCTTCGCTCCTCGAAAGCATCGACCTCATCGTGCCCCACCAGGCGAACAAGACGATGGTCAGCCAGCTTGCCACGCAGGCGGGCCTCTCCTCGGACAGCCTCTACTTCAACATCGAACAGGTCGGCAACGCCTCCTCGGCGAGCATCCCGCTGGCCATCCACGACGCCGTGCGCGACGGCGTCATCTCAGAGCCGGTGCGCATCTTCACTCCAGGCTTCGGGGCTGGTGCCGTGGCGGGATACGTCGTGATGCGCATCGATCCGGCCGTCGTGGCAATCGCCCCTGGCTCGCCGACGACCGAGGGCGCTGCGTCTTTCGGCAGCACGCGTGCCGAGTCCTCGTCAGAAGACGTGCGGCTGGCGTTCGGGTAGGCGAGGCGGCCGGGGACGTCGTCGTTAGGAAGTCTCCGAGAGTGCCTTGGCGATGATCGTGGTCTCTTCGTCGAGCGACGACGGCTCGTGCAGTCGATCGACGTCCACTTGGTCGATGAGCGAGAAATTGGCACGAATGGCTTCGGGAGTGTTCTCGGCGAGCACGACGCCGTGCGTCTCCGCCACGAGGATCCTGGCGATCCGGCCGCCGGCCACGGAGTAGACGTGACCACTGACGGCGCATTCCTCGTGAGCGAGGTAGGCGACGAGAGGGCTCACGGACTCGGGCGAGACCTTGGCAGCCAGGTCACCCAAGATGTCCTCGGTCATTCGGGTGGAGGCGATCGGAGCGATGGCGTTGACGTTGATCCCGTGGCCGGCACCCTCGAGGGCGAGGACGCGGGTTAACCCGGCCAGGCCGGACTTGGCCGCGCCATAGTTGGCCTGACCGAAGTTGCCGAACAGGCCGGAGGCGGAGGTGGTGTTGACGATGCGGCCATACCCTTGCCGGCGCATCAGGCAGAAGGCCGGCTGACTGACGTAGAAGGCTCCCTTGAGGTGGACGTCGATCACCGTGTCGATCATCGTGTCGTCCATCTTGTGGAAGGCCTTGTCCCGCAGGATGCCTGCGTTGTTGATCACGATGTCGACTCGCCCGAAAGCGTCCAGCGCGGCCTGCACGATGGCATGCCCACCTGTTGCGGTAGCCACGCTGTCGTGGTTCGGCGCCGCTGTTCCACCAAATGCGGCGATCTCGTCGACGACTCGATCTGCAGCCGACATCGAAGAACCGCTACCGTCGAGTGCGCCGCCCAGGTCGTTCACCAAGATGCGGGCTCCACGACGAGCGAGCTCGAGCGCGTGGGAACGCCCGAGACCGCCGCCGGCTCCGGTGATGATGGCTACACGTCCGTCAAAGCGCAGATCGGTCATGGTCATGTCCTTCGTCGTCGAGGTTGGCGGCTCCGGCGGGCTGCAGGCCGAACCGACATAGTTGTTGGCGTGTGCCCGCGCGCACAAACTCGGTCGGCAGTGCACCCGACCGACGAGCTCCGGAGAACGTCATGGCCGCTGGCCGATCATGTCTTCTGTCGGCAGCGCATCCTGGCCGACAGCCGCGTGACTCCAGCGCTCAGCCGCGTGCTTGCCGGACACGACGGCTACCGGTCCGAGGAAGTCCTCGACGGCACGCGCCAACAGCCTCGCCGGTTCGGGACGCTGTAGGTTGTGGCCCCCGGCCAGCATGACGAACGAGGCGTTGGGGATCCTTCGTGCCAAGAGGCGGCTGTTGGCGGGAGGAACGAGGCGGTCGTGGGCCCCGCACACGACGAGTGTGCGGGCTGTGATGGCCCCCAGGAACGGGATGCTCGACCAGCTCGCGAACGCCAACGACTGCGACAACAGGCTCCAGGCATCGGGGCGCCGCCAGGCGTTGCCGTCATCGGGCATCTCGAGATCACGCAGCAGGACGCCCCTGCTGCCGGGCGTGGCCCCTATCCCGCACGAGGTGGCGACGAGGACCAACCGGCGCAGCCTGTTCGGGGCGTCGCAAGCGAGCTGCTGAGCAACGGCACCCCCGTGGGAGAACCCGAGAACGTCTGCGTCATCAAAGCCAGCGGCGTCGAGCACCGCCACCGCCAGCTCAGCCAGCCCGGCTATCGATACGGGAAGAACCGGCGTGGCGCTGGCACCGACGCCCGGTGCGTCGAAGCTGACGACGGTTCGCCCGGTCAGCTGCCGAGAGAACGGCTCCCAGCTCTCGAGCGGACGAGACATCCCGTTGATCAGCAGCAGCGGATCGCCTTCGCCCCGGATCCGCACGGCGATCTGAAGCCCATGAACGCTCAACAGCATCGAGTCGACGTCGCTCGATCGAGACCGGCTCATGACTGGGCGCGTACGTAGCTCCCGGGCGCCGGCTCGATGGGCGGATGCTCCTTGCTGCCGAGCTCTCGCGGAGCCGCCACCTTGGGCCCACCCTGCCTGCCGATCCACTCGGTCCAGTCCTCCCACCACGTGCCATCTCGCAGCTGGGCCGATGCCTTCCACTCCTGCGGATCGGCCGGGTGGGCGTCGTTCGTCCAGTGCTTCGCTTTCGGGCTGGGTGGGTTGACGATTCCGGCGATGTGGCCGGACGTGCTGAGCACGAACCTGTTGTGACCGCCGAGCAGCTGCGTGGTCTTATAGCCAGAGACCCAAGGGACGATGTGGTCGTCGACCGCCGACAGGACGTAGGTGTCGACCTCGACCTTGCCGGGGTCGAGCTTCAGACCGCCGACTACGAACTCTCCCCGGGCGAACTCATTGTGGAGGTAACACGACCGCAGGTACTCCGAGTGCATCTTGGCCGGCATCCGTGTGCTGTCCTTGTTCCACACGAGCAGGTCGAAAGCCGGCGGCTTCTTGCCGAGCAGCCAGTTGTTCTCGACGTACTGGAACACCAGGTCGTTGGCACGTAGCGCGTCGAAGGTGTGTGCCATCTTGTCGGAATCGAGAAAGCCTTGCTTGGCCATCTGCTTCTCGAGACCGGCGATGGTGGCCTCATCAGTGAAGACGCCGAGTTTGCCGGGAACGGTGAAGTCGGTGTGCGTGTTCAGGAACGTGGCTGACTTGATCGAGCGATCGCCGATCGCTGCTTCGTAGGCCAGGCCGATCGCGGTGAGCGTCCCACCGAGACAGACGGACAGAGTGTTGACCTCCGGTGCGCCGGTGATCTCGCGGACGACCCGGACGGCGTCCAAGGGCCCCTGCCGCAGGTAGTCCTCGAAACCCAGGTCACGCATCGTCGCATCCGGATTGCGGTAGCTGATGGCGAAGCAGGTGTGACCGTGCTGGACTGCCCACTCGATCAGGCTCTTCCCGGGCGCAAGATCCATGATGTAGTACTTGTTGATCCACGGCGGGCAGAAGAGCAGCGGCACGGCGTGCACTCGCTTGACCTGCGGCTCGTACTGGATCAGCTCGATCAGGTCGCTCCGGTAGACGACGGCCCCGGGGGTAGCGGCCATGTTGACGCCGACCTCGAAACCGGAGGCGTCGACTTGCGACGGCCAACCGCCGTTGTGACGAAGGTCGTCCAACATGTTCTTCGCACCCCGGACCACGCTCTTGCCACCGGTGTCGAAGGCCTGCCGGATCGCAGCCGGGTTGCCGGGCAGGGTGTTGGAGGGCGCCAAGGCATCGAGGATGAACTTCGCCGCGAACCGTGCCTTGGTGTCCTGTTCGGGCTCCAGCCCGGCCGCGTCCAGCAGTTCGTTGACCAGCTGACAGCCCAGCAGGTATTGCTGTGCCATCAGGAAGTACAGGGGGTTGTGGGCGAAGGCGGGGTCGGCGAAGCGTTTGTCGCCAGGCGAGGGAGAGATGGGACCGGCCTGCTCGCCGCCCACAGCTCCAACCGCTGTTGCGCCGAGTGCTGCAGCCAGGCCGATCGTCAGCCGGGCGTTGGCGGCGAGAGCACCGGCCGGGTTTCTGATCAGCGCGGCACCGGCGGCGGCGAGTGACCGCAAGAACGAGACCGGGTCGGCGGCCATCATCGGATCTTCCGACACGCCGAGCCGGTCGAGAATTGACGGCTCTTCTGACTCGGGACTCTGGGCTGGATTCATGGTGTCCTTCCTCGGCGGTCTGTGAGCGAGGCAAGTCAATGCCCCACCAGCGGGTGGGTTCAGGATTCTTGGTTGGCCTCGACATAGCTCCGGTAGACAGCGAGCAGCGCACGCCCTTGGGCCTCGGTGAGGCGTCGGTCGGCACGAATCGCCCGCTCGGTCGCCTCCTCATCCGGATTCTCGGCGTCACTGATCAGTCCGGCTTGCTGCAACAATGTCTCTGCGGACACGTTCAACGCGTCGGCGATCGACTTGAGCACTCGGACGGACGGCTCGTGCAGCCCGCGTTCGAGTTGGCTCAAATAGGGGTTGGAGACTTCCGTCAGCGCCGACAGCTGGCGCAGCGACAGATTGGCCATCTGCCGCTGCACCCGAATGAACTCTCCCAGCATGCGCCGGGGATCGTTCTCTTTAGCTGTCATGAGCGCTTACGCCTGACTTGTGGCCGAACCCGGGCGTAGCTCAGGCCGACTTCGCGGCTACCAGTACCTTCGCGAGCTGCAAGGCGTAGTCGCGCTGCGAGTTCAGCAGGTCGGCGGCGACGTCGAACGTGAACTTGGTTGCGGCTTCCATGCCGGGAATGGCGGAGATGCCGGGAATGGCGGGCAGATCGGGGACGGGAAGAACCGAAACGGCCTTGACCCAGGTCTGAATGGCGTCGACCGACATCTTCTGACCCTGCTGGACGGTGGACACCAACTGCTCGCGGATCTTCTCGGCGAAATCGGGCATCTCGGTCGTGGGTGTGGTCTTCGTGGTCGCTGTAACCATGGTGACTCCTTAGAGGTCTTCGAAAGTGCTCGGGGTTCCCGGCACAGTGCACAGCATACACACCAGGTGCTTGATATGTCAAGCGACGGGTGGAGAAGAGCAAACCGGTCGGCGGTGAATCGATTCCTGCGACACTCGGCTGAACGACGGTGCTAGACGATGATCCCGGTCAGCACCAGATCGACGATGTACTCGAGGACTTCGTCATTCAAGGGCTCCTTCGTCAGCAGGAATCGTAGGTACAGCGGTCCGACCAACGTCTCTATCGTCAGGAAGCGGTCTACGCCAGAACGCAGCTCCCGGCGATGCTCAGCTCGATCGAGGATGGCAGATGCACGCGTGAAGCGCTCGTTCCAGTACTTGTCACGCCCCGCGTCGGAGTTCGGGAGATCGATTCTCAACGCCATGCGCACCATATTCTCCCCGAGCGGAGTGCCGAGGAACCCTGCGATGGCACGGAGCAAGGCGAGCAGGTCCTCGCGCAGGGATCCCGTGTCGGGAGTCGGGATCTCCAGCTGTGCAACGCTGAGCAGCGCGTCGATCGCGAGGTCGGCCTTGGTCCCCCAGCGCCGGTAGATGGACGACTCGTGCACTTCGGCACGTTCGGCAACCTCTTTGATCGAGAGCGTGTCGAATCCGCTTTCGGAAAGGACGTCGATCGTGGCCCCGAGCACCGATGTCCGCACCCGGGCGCTCCTACCCCCGGTCCGGCGAACCCGTGGAGGATCGTCGTCGACCATACCGGAAGTTATACCGAGACTCCCTCGTACGGGGTCGGCTGGGTATGCTAAGGCGAACCCACTCGCGTTAACAGGACGGTGAGGAAGGCCAGGCGGTCGCGACGTCACGGCGTCTCCTCGGATCTCAGGAGGACAACTTTGATGCTCCTATTCCCATCGACCTCGGCGCGATGGCATGGGCTGTCTTCGTCTGCCAGATCTTTATGACCGTCGAGTGGAGACGGCAGTTTGCCTTCGTCGGGCTGATCGGTGGGCGCTGGACGCTGATGTTGCTGGCCGAGTTGGCAGCTGGCGGTCGTCGCTATCAGGATCTTCACGACGGCTTGGATGGCATCTCGCACAAGGTGCTCACCGATACGCTGCGGCGCGCTGAGCGCGACGGTCTCATCATGAGGCATCTCGACTCCGGACGGACGGACACTGCAAACGTCTATGAGCTCACCGATCTCGGCCGATCGCTCGAAGAACCTCTCGCCGCGCTCGGGCGGTGGGTTGAGGTCAACTGGAACCAGGTCGAAGCAGCTCAGAGCAGTTGGGCCGACCGAGCTCAGAGCTGATCGAAGGCCGGCTGACGCTGGAACTGCTGACAGGCACTTCCAGGTGCCTCAGCTTTCGTTGAAGTGCGATTTGACCTGGTGTTAAAGTTCGCTCTGACACGACGGGTAGTCCCGTAGCTGTGTTGGATTCTGCCTGAACCACCTGGCAGCCTCCGGGAGCGTTGCTCCGGACCTCGGTAGCGCTGGCTTGGCAGATCGATCCACGAGACGCCTGGTTCGCACAGGACGACCGCCCCACGGTCTATCGCCCGCACGGGCTCGGCGCCTCCTCAGCTACGGGAACGCCATGACATCGACCGTCTCGATCACACGAGCATCGTCCGCTTGGGCGATCTTCAACGACCAGTCCTTCTCCTTCGAAACGCTCCGTGCCCTTGGCTACGCCCCATACGGTGGCGCCGACATCGGCGAAGTCACGAGCACGGCGAGCCGGATTCCCGACGGTGACAAGACCGCCTGGTACTCCGAGTGGCGGGCGCGCAACGCCAGGTGTGGCATCGCGGTTCAGGTCATGAGCGAAGGTACTTGGAAACCAACGGCAGGAACGATGCCATGACGGCGATTCTCGACAACCCGCCCGCACCCGTTGCTGCGTCCGCCGAGCGAAAGTGGTGGGCGCTCGGTGCCCTCGCGCTGGCCGGGTTGGCGGTCGGTGTGGATGGCACCGTCCTGAGCGTGGCCCTGCCCACGCTCTCCAGGGCGTTGCATGCGTCGGAGTCCGATCTCCAGTGGTTCTCGTCGGGCTATTTCCTCGTGCTGGCCGCGGCGATGCTGCCTGCCGGCCTTCTCGGCGACCGTTTCGGTCGCAAGAAGGTCCTCCTCATCTCCCTGGCGCTCTTCGGGGCCGGATCCGCTGGATGTGCCTATTCGACGTCGGTGGGGGAGTTCATGGCTGCCCGGGTGCTCGTTGGGCTAGGCGGCGCCGGGCTCATCGTCATGGCCTTTTCAGTTCTCACGGTGCTGTTCAGCAAGGGGGAGCGGCCGATGGCCGTGGGGGTCCTGTCGGGGGCGAGCTTCGTGGCCTTCCCGATCGGCCCCATCCTCGGTGGGTGGCTGCTGACGAACTACTGGTGGGGCTGGGTGTTCGTGATCAATATTCCGGTCGTCCTCGTGGGCTTGGTTGCTGTCGTCGCCGCGGTGCCGGAATCCCGCGCCTCGAAACACCCGGGCTTGGACCTCGTCGGAGTGCTGTCCTCGGCCGCCGGGCTGGTCATCTTGACCTATGGCCTCATCAAAGCGGGCCAGGAGGGCTGGGGCAATGTCCACGCGCTCGCCATGATGATCTGTGGAGTTGCGTTGTTGGTGGGTTTCTTCGCCTGGGAGCGCCGGCTGACCCACCGGCCCGGCGGTCAGCCACTGATCGATTTGACGCTCTTCTCCTCGGCTTCATTCACCTGGGGGGTCATCCTCGCCGTGCTCCCGCTCCTCGCCATGCTCGGGATCCTGTTCACCATGCCGCAGTACTTCCAGGGCGTGCTCGGCACCAACGCCATGGGCTCGGGCGTGAGACTGCTGCCCCTCGTCGCCGGACTTATTGTCGGAGCGCTACCGGCGGCCAGGGTCGTGCGCCTGGTAGGTGCCAAAGTGGCCGTCGCCGCCGGGTTCGCCCTGCTGGCGGTCGGGCTCTTCCTCGGCTCCACCATGAGTGTCGGTTCGAGCGGCGTCTTTGTTGCGCTGTGGATGGGGGTCGCCGGACTGGGGACCGGCATCGCCATGGCCACGGCCATGTCCGCCGCCCTGGTCGAGCTGTCGGAGGAGAAGAGTGGCGTGGGCGCAGCGGTCATGCAGGCGGTCAACAAGACCGGAGGCCCGCTCGGCATCGCCATCCTCGGCAGTGTCCTCAGCGCCGGCTACCTGGCCCGCCTCGACTTGGCGGGGCTCCCGGCGGCCGCTGTGGCCGCTGTTCGCCAAAGCGTCTTCGGCGGCGTGGCAGTCGCCCGAAAGCTCCACTCGCCATCGCTACTTACCTCGGTGCAGCGAGCCTTCGTGCACGGGATGGACATGGCACTCCTCGTCTCAGCCGGGATAGCCCTCACCGGTGTTGTCCTCACCGTGCTCTTCCTGCCTCAGACGAATGCCTCGAGGCAGCCGCTCAACGCTGGAGTGGACACCCAGGGCCGAGGAGTCGACGACCGGCCGATGACCACAGACCGGGTTGCGTGAGTGCGTCGTGGGCGTAGACCCGGGCGACGTTTTCCTTGGCTCTCCGGAGTGGGGGGCACGCGCTGCTCGCGCCTTGGAGCAGAACGCACCGGTCACATCGTTGTGGCGGACGCCGCTGATCACATTCCCCGACCATGCACCGTTCCGATGGGCTCTCCGTTTCCCTGCGCGGTGTGCTCCGGTCGTTGAACGCCGCGCCGATGACAACGATTTCTGAGGAGTGAAGCAGATGACGAAGATGACAGAAAGAGCGCAGACGGGGCAGCCGCGCAGCCGGCGGGACGCGACGGCGGGAGGGGGGCCTCCGGTCAACGGTGATCACTTCGCTGGCGACATGCGCGGCTCGATCGAACGGGCATTCCTCCGGGCCGGCGGTTTGGGCAGAGAGGCGGTGCGCCGCCGTCCGATCATCGGGATCTGTTCGAGTTGGAGCGAGCTGAATCCTTGCAACATGGGACTTCGTGACCTGGCCGAGTCGGTGAAGAGCGGAGTCACCGCGGCAGGGGGAACCGCGGTCGTGTTCCCGACCATCTCGTTGGCCGAGAACTTCATCGTGCCCACCACGATGCTGTTGCGGAACCTGATGGCGATGGACGTCGAGGAGATGATCCGGTGCAGCCCCATCGACGGTGTGGTCCTGCTGTCCGGTTGCGACAAGACGGTGCCGGCGCAGTTGATGGGTGCGGCCAGCGCCGGCAAACCGGCCATCATGCTGACAGCAGGTCCTCGCAGCTGCGGTCAGTTCCAGGGACGCGCTGTCGTCACCTCGGACGTCTGGACGCTCGGGCCCGATCGCATCATGGGCCGCATCGACGACGACGAGTGGGACGAGCTCGAAGCCGTCTTCGCCCCAACGGTCGGGGTCTGCAATGTCATGGGTACCGCCACCACCATGGCGGTTGCCACCGAGGTCCTCGGCATGGCGTTGCCGGGCTCAGCCGTTGTGCCGGCCGTCGAATCCCGCCGGAGCGACCTGGCCGAGCGCACCGGCGTCCGTGCGGTGGAGTTGGCCCGTGCCGGCATTCGCCCCGAGTCGGTGATGACGCAGAGCGCCTTCGACAACGCCCTGTGCGTGTTGGCGGCCACAGGTGGTTCGACCAACGAGTTGATCCACCTCGAGGCGATCGCCGGTCGGCTCGGCATATCCCTCGGACTCGATCGGTTTGCCGGCATCGGCGAGATGACCCCCCAGGTGCTCGGCGTCCGCCCATCTGGCGCCTTCTCGCTCGAGGATTTCGACCATGCCGGCGGTGTCCCTGCTCTGTTGGCCGTGCTGGAGCCTCTGCTGGACCGAGCCTCGGTCCTGGGCGATGGCAGGACGGTGGCTGAGGTCTCTGCCGCCGTGCGCTCCGCCAAGCCACGACCCAATCCCTGCCTCCGCTCCCTCGAGGATCCCTTCCAGCCCGAAAGTGGACTCGTCGTGCTGCGCGGCTCCCTTGCTCCGAGAGGTGCAGTCTTCAAGCGGTCGGCTGCACCACGTGCCTTGTGGACCCACCGCGGTCCGGCTGTCGTCTTCGACTACCACACGGCACAGACGCGGGCTCAAGACCCCGACCTCCACGCCTCGCCCGACAGCGTCATCGTGTTGCGCCACGCCGGACCCGTCGGGGCACCCGGCATGCCGGAGGTCGATTTCGTCCCCATCCCAGCGGTACTTCGCAAAGCGGGCATCGCGGAGCTCGTATGCGTCACCGACGGACGAATGAGCGGAACCGAGGGAGGCGCCACCGCATTGCACGTCACCCCCGAGGCGGCCGTCGGCGGTCCGATCGGACTCGTCCGTGACGGCGATGAGATCGTGCTCGACGCCACGACCGGCAGACTGGATCTGCTGGTCGAAGACCGAGAGCTCGCCCGTCGGGCCACCGAAGCCCGCCCCGACGCTTCGGGAGCCCGCCGAGGCTACGAGCGGCTCTACCTCGACCACGTTCTGCAAGCCGACCAAGGATGCGACTTCGACTTCCTGGTGGACCGCGCCTAAGAAGGCGTCGTGATCCAATCGGGCCGACGCTTTCCATGGCGATGCTCGTCGCTTCGAAAGCCGTTTCGTTCGGGTGGCGCAACATTTTACTGGCGGGCCAGTCTTGGAGAGAGCGTAGGTTCGGTTCGTGGTCGACGATCGGTCCGTGTCTCAAGATGAGGTCGATGGAGACCGCGGTTGGATACCGGCCAACGCCGGTCGGCTTCTTCGCCTGCTCATGACCCTGCCAGGTCGGCGCGACGACGCGCTCGCCGTCGTTAACGGGTTCTTCGGCGATCGACTCGCCGATCAGGGATCCGCATTGGCGATCCCAATGACCTTGCGGTCGAGAACCGACGCCCTGACTCTCGACCGCGACAGCCTCGCCGAGAAGTTTCCTCAGGCAACTGGAAGCATCGCCCTGTTCGTTCACGGGTTGATGGCCACCGAGTCAAGCTGGGGATTCCCCGGTGATCCCGACACCACCTACGGCACCTTGCTGGCGCGCGACCACCGTGTCACGCCCATCTACCTGCGATACAACACCGGCCGACACATCTCGGTCAATGGGCGGGAGCTCGCCGGTCTGCTCCACCGTCTTTGGTCGGCATGGCCCGTACCCGTCCACGACATGTCCCTCATCGGGCACAGCATGGGTGGCCTGGTGATCAGGTCCTCGTGTCACTACGCCCCCGCTGAGCGACCATGGCGAAGCATCCTCAGCCTCCGGCGATCGTGGATCTCAAAGACCCGGCGAGTAGTGCTCATCGGCGTTCCGAACACGGGCGCCCCCCTCGAAAGACTGGTCAACCTCACGAGCGCCGCCTTGTGGTCCGTGCCGGTCCCGGTAACCCGCCTCGTCGGCCTGGGGCTCGACACACGCAGCGCAGGAATCCGGGATCTCCGGTTCGGCGCGATTACCGACGAGGACTGGATGGAGCAGGATCCCGGCGCACGTCAACGACCGGTGCCACACCGTGTCACGAGACGGAAGCGAGGGGCCTACCTCATCATCTCCGGTGGCATCACAGCCGACACGTCTCATCCTTTGGACCGAGTATTCGGCGACGCGCTCGTGACTTCGTCGAGCGCGTCGGGAACTCTCAGCGAGACAACGGGCGAAGGGCTCTTCCCCGGATCGATCGTGCGCCAATTCCCCAAGGTGACCCACATCGCACTGGCTCACAGGGCCGACGTCTACGATGCAATCGATCGCTGGTGGCCCTGAACCTTGGTCTCGGACCGCCGCGCGGGGCCTCGTCGAGCGGCGTGGCTGGTGGGTATCGCCTCGGTGAGCATCAAGACTCACCGCAACCCGGGAACGCCTGGCTCACCACCGCACTGCCTCCGCCGCCCCGTCGAACCCGGGCAGACGGTCTCGGCACCCAGGCGGTTCGCCCTGGCCGGCGGGCACGACATAATTAGGCCCTGGTCGCTAGAGGGGTCTGATGCACGTGCTGCGCAGAATGTCTGTTCTATCGCTGATCGCGTTCGTGCTCCTGTTCGGACCGGTCGCCGCTCCACTCACTGTCGGTCCCTCGAGCGCAGCGGACGTAGTCGCCGGCATCGCGCTCGCCCACTACTCGGGCGACGCGCCTGGCCGGGTGACTTGTGACGTTTCCTTCGGCGTCGCGTTCTCCCCGCTGTCCCCCACGGGCGGGGGGACCGGGCCCTCGGCTCCGCCCGCACCGGGATCGGTGGCCGCCGGCTGTCGGGCACGTGGAGGGCTCCGCGGCATCGCCCTGACCGGAAAGCTGACTCGTGGCTCGCCCACCCCGCCCACGATCCTTCGCACCTCGTGGTGGACGCCCTCGCTTCGGCCGCTGGACTGGCAGTGGGAGCTCGACCACGCTTTGGTGCTGACCAACGCCACCGACATGGGCATCGACGACAAACTGCCTGATGGCAAGCCTGGCCCGGCACCGGTTGTCTACGACATCGACGGAATCGACAACTCGGCCAAGACGGTGGCGGCGCTCCACGCCCGGGGTGACCACGTCATCTGTTACGTGGAGGTCGGCTCGGCCGGCAACTACTACAGCGCGGCTGCCGAGGGCCTCCGCACGACCTACTTCGCGCAGTTCAAGGCGGCGCGCGTGCTCGGCCGCCGGCTGCCCAGCTATCCCGAGTACTTCCTCGACATCAACAAGCCGGTGACCGTCCGCATCGTCGAGCACATGATCGCCCAACAGTGCTACGCCAAAGGTTTCGACGCCGTCGAGACTGACCTCGACGAGACCTACGACAGCAACGAGGGGCCTACCGGCTTCACCATCACACGGTCCGACGAGAAGGCCTACCTCACCACGCTGGCCACCTTCATGCACCACCTGGGCCTTGGCTGGATCGCCAAGAACCTCGATGACACAGGCGACGACTTCGCCACCACCATGGAGCCGCTGGCCGACGGAATGGTCACCGAGCAGTGCAACCAGAACGACACCTGCGGGGCCCTCCGCGCCTACGTCGGGCACAAGGCGGTATTCAACGCCGAGTACCGGCCGGAAACCACCCGGCAGTTCTGTTCGTCGGACGACGCACGCGGCTTCAATGGGGCAGTCTTCCCAGTCGCCCTGAATGGTCCCCGGCACCCGTGCCGGTGACCGGCGCGGCGAGCATCGGCTCCGCCAATTGGTTCTTCTGGTGGACTTGAGCGGACAGTTCGCGAACCACCATCTCACCCGTCCTGTACAGGAGATCCTTCATCTCGCCGCCTCGCTGGTGAGCTGAGGAAGAGGCTGTCAACCGGGGGGTGCGAAGAACTCCAGCGCGATGTTGTCCGGGTCTCGGAACGACAGGCCCGACCCGTAGGCAGCGTCGATGATGCCGCCGTGGGCTATCTCGAGCGAGTTCAGTTGTGCCGCCCACTGATCCAGCTCGGCTCGATTCCTACAACCGAACGCGACATGGTCAAGCCCTGGCCGAAGCTCGCTGAACGGCTCTGTGCTGGACGGGCTGGGGTGTTGGTGAATCCCAAACAGAGTGCCCCCGAGAAGCCACACAACGTGGTGGAACTGGCCCGTGTCCTCGTCCAGGACGGGATCGGCGCCGAACAATCGCTGATACCACGATCGGCTTCGATCGAGATCGGTGACCGTCACGGCGACATGCGCCAAGGCGGGAAACTCGGGCATTACGACCCCCCAA
Organism: Acidimicrobiales bacterium; assembly: GCA_050008715.1. Classification (GTDB taxonomy): domain Bacteria; phylum Actinomycetota; class Acidimicrobiia; order Acidimicrobiales; family Bog-793; genus JAKACA01. The sequence continues at coordinate 69,745 of JBEKMC010000005.1, forward strand.
ATCGATTGGTCCCTGACCCTACTCGGTCCATTCGGCGACCGCTCAGGGTCCCAGAACCGGGTGGTGGTCAAACCGCGCTCGTCCCGGGTAACGGCGCGAGCGGCGCGGGGCGGAGCTCACGCCCCGATTATTGGCGTGGGCCGGCTCTTGGCTTGAGCTCAGGCGGGCGTCATGATGGCCGACCACTGCCGCCTGCGATCGCAACGGATCTCTACGATTCAAGGATGGCTGAAAGCTCCCCCGATGCGCTTTGGATTCACTGATTCAGGCTGTCTCGGCCCGCGACCTCGACAAGACCCTTGCCGGCCTGTCGTTCAAGCACGACCCAACGGTGGTGGGCTCGGAGGAGGGCGAGTTCGCTCACGGACGGGAGGCGGTCAGAGCGTTCTTCACACGGATATACGACCAGCCCCAGAGCTTTCGTTTCGAGTTCCCAGATCGGCCGTGGGCCGTTCACGGTGACGTTGCGTGGTTGGTTGCCGACGGCTTGGTGATCGAGCCTTCGGAAGAGGTGGCCAAGCCATACCGAATGACGGCCGTGTTGGTCCGCGACGAAGGCACCTGGCAGCTAGCCCTTTGGAGCGGTGCCGAGCCCGTGCTTGCACGCTCACGTTGAAGCTGAGCCACGGACGGTCG